>JAQCJQ010000018.1 GCA_027593035.1 Bacteroidota bacterium
ATTTCCAGGAGCCTCACAATTGACTGAAGGTGCCGATTTGAGCAGTGGCCCATTGGCCTTGCTTGACTCCATTGACCCGCGCACTTGGAAACTCAATGCGCAGCATCTCCTCGCGTGGCAACCCGATGTGCTTCTTGTTCCTTTTTGGCAAGCCGCCTTGACTCCTGCTTTGGTGGGAGTCATCAACCGAATGAAAGCACAACGTCGCGACCTCTTGGTCATTGGCTTGATGCACAATGCGACATCACACGACGCTCAATTCTGGGATGTTCGCTTGACCAAGCGATTTCTGGACCACGTGGATCAAACTTGGACCTTGAGCGAACAAGTTGCTGAACGGCTATCGGAATTGGTTCCGGAACAAACACCTTCCGTGTTTTTCCATCCTATTTACGATCAATATCCTGACTTGCAGCCCCAATCGGATGCCCGAAATGCGCTTCACTTGCCCTCATCAACGGACTGCGATGTCCTCTTGTTTTTCGGGCTCATCCGAACATACAAAGGTTTGCATACCTTGATTCGAGCCATGGACTTTTTGCAGGAACGGAAAAAACCGGTGCACCTGGTCATTGCCGGTGAGTCCTATGACGATTGGCAGCCCTATGCAGACTTGATTCTAGCTGGCCAACGTCCTGAACAAACTCATGTGCATGCCCGTTTCATTTTAGACGAGGAATTGCCCACCTTTTTCGGCGCTTGCGATGCGGTATGCTTGCCCTATTTGAAGGCCTCACAAAGTGGCGTAACCGCGATCGCCTTGCATTATGGGAAACCGGTTGTCGCTAGCGATGTTGGGGGATTGGCCGAATACCTGAGCGAACCCGGAACCGGCGTTGTCTGCGAACCCAATTCACCTGAATTGCTGGCCCAATCGATAGAAGAAGCTCTCGATGCTCTGCCCGCTGACCCAAAGGCCTTTGACGCAGCCCGCGCTCGTTATTCCTGGGAAAAACTCGCCGAATCGCTCACGTCAGAACTCAGCGCGCTGCAGCAATCTTGAACTGTGCCGGAACGGCCATACGTTCATCAAAAACGAAGCGCTGCACCAATACGGTCTCTCCTCGATAGCGCGCGTACATGCGAGCGCCATCCCATTCATTGAGCTCTCCTTCATCGTTGTACGTGTCCATGATGGGGTCTTTCCACAAAAGCTCGATGGTTTCGGGCACCTCCGAACCCCAAGACCAAGCCCGCATCGTGATCGCAGGAGCCGTCTCGGAAAGCTTCGCCAATCCTTCTGAAGACAGGTGGTTGTTGAATGTTTCGAGATGGATTTTACGAAAGAGATTGAATCGATTCTGCCAAGAAAGTGTATCGAAACTGATCAGCGGCTGGTCCCCATGAAAAACGGAAATGGAGCCAACAGAGTCCACCTGCATCGCATGCGACCACATCGGGTTTTCATGGTATTCCACTTCCACCTTGCGCAAGGATTTGGCCGGGAAATCAAACATCCCCGTGTATCGCCACTCCACCTCTTCGGTGAAGAATCGCGTCGACAAGAAGCCCGTAAATCCCTCCATGTGCATGACAAACGGTTCTTCTGCGACACCCATTTGACCATCACCCAGCACCATGTACGTTCCTGTGTGGCTCTGGGTAGCCGTTCCGATGTACCACGTTTTCGTGGGCACATCCCCATCCTGGTAGATCTCAACCTTCTTCGCCCGACCGGCCAATAAGCGGTTGACATTGTCTTTTTCTCCCTCAGAAACAGGTCGCTGCACAGCGACTCGCTTGAAAGTCTTCAACAAAAGGTCGACGGCATCCTTCCTCGCTTTGTGCTGTCCATTGAGTTGCCAATAGCGTTCACCAGGAACGCGCTCCAAAAGGGCTTGACCACCATCCTTGTCCGCAATGAAAATGCGTGTAACCGATGCTGTATCCGTCACAGCAAATTCAGAGGCTGAAAAACCAACCAGCTCTGCGGATTGCATTTGTGAATAATACCGCAAACCGGCAGCACAGGCCGTGGCCAAGAGCAAAAAATAGAATAGACGAAGATTGCGATGCATGCCAAATAAATTTCAAGAATGTGGGGAAGAATGGGCGTAACGTCTACGGCGAAGAAACATGAAAAACCATCCCAAAACGCCTGCTAGGATCAAGGGAAGCATAACCGCTATCAATTGCCACCCAGCTCGCTCGTTTCGAATCCGTTCAACATGCAACGGACGCAATGCGATGCTGCGGGAGCGCACCGAAATGGAGGCCACATCATCGAGCAGATAACTCACGGCATTGTTGAGGAATTCTTTGTTGTCATAGAGCACCCTTCCCGCATACCGGTCATAACCTAGAGGAAGAATCATCGGGCCATTGGGTCCATCCTTCACCTTGTTTCGAATCACATCCCCGTCTCCAATCATGATTTGAGCCGTGCGCTTGCTGCGTTCTCGGAATGCAAAATCCTCATCTTGCTTCAAGGTGTCCGGCAACCGATGAGCGAAGGCCGATGTGAATTCACCTTCCACCAACACCGCAAATGGTTGGCTCGGCAAGGGGTTTTCCGTGAAATACTCGGGCGTCAAATCCACAATGCTGCTTGAAATGCGCACTGGAGCTTTGTATTCTCGTGCCATTTCTGAGCTTTTCAGCAAAACCGTTTTTCGGATCAACGGGTCCGTTCCGACAGTATCCAACCGCGAGACGAAATCAAAGTGAATCGGATCCAAATTGGTGGTGATCGGATGGCCCATGCCCTGTGGAATGGCAATTGGCGCGAAATACCAATTGAACATCTGGAGATTGCGTTGATTCCCCATAGGGCCAGCTCCCAAAGCAATCGGGGCGCATTGGGCATCCACAACAAGGTTGCGATTGAAACGTACGCCATATTGGAAAAGCTGATCGTAAATCCCCAACTCATTGGTCGTACCCATGGTGAACTGACTCGATGCCAAGCTGTCCATGTCCGCATGAATGGGGTCAATCAGCCACAACACCTTGCCTCCATTCATGATGAATTGGTCCAAGAGGACTTGGTCTTTCGAATCGAAACTGGAATCTGGCTTGGCGACTATGGCCAAATCAAAACGATTCGTGCGGTGCGCCATGCCATCCAGAAGCTCTGAAAGCACGTTGAGTTGGCCATTGAGGCGTACGCGGTACACATCATAATCTTGCTCCAAGTCCATCACAAAGTCAGCAACTTCTGGAGCCTCCAATTCCCCATGTCCTTCAATCATGGCAATGCTCGGTCGATCCTCCCGGAGCAGTCGACGGATTGCAGAAACCAATTCAAACTCAATTGAATTGATGGAGCCCTGGATCATGGACTCAGTCGGTTCGGGCATGTCTGACTTGAAAAACTGCACCGTTTCCTTTCGATTGCGAACCGTCACAATGGCCCCCGGCCAGACGGTTTGAAAGGCTTTTATTCCATTTTCTTCAAATGCAATGCGCGTGAACGCCAACCCTTGTTCAAACAACTTCTCCTCATTCTGACCAATCGTTTGGCGATCGTCTGAGTTGTAAATGTTGACAAACTGAAAGCGCATTTTCCCAGAAGCGGCTTCAGCAAATTCATCCATTTGAAATCGAATGGAGCGTTCCAGACGTTTCCATTGGGCCGGGTATTCCCCTGTGAGGTAACACGTCACGAAGACTTCATCCTCCAAGTTGGCCAGCAATTCTTGGGTTGAATCCGTGAGCGTGTGCCTCCCTTCCTCGGTCAAGTCCCATTGAAATGGGAACAAGCTCACCACGAAGGAAGCGACCGCGATCAGCGCCAAACCGAGGAACCACTGCATCAAATCATGCCGACGCTGTCCTCGGGTCCAAAGCAGTGCCAACCGCGCACTCCACAAGCTCACGCCAATGACAACCAAGAAATACATGATGTCACGGCCATGCAACAATCCCTGGCTCATTGCACGATAATGCGCTTCCATTCCCAGTTGAATGAAGGCTAGATCCCAAGCGCCCAACCATGAAAACTGAGCCAATGCCGTAAATCCGATGAATCCAAAGACTAAGAGCAGCAGCGATAGCAAAAAAGCCACCAAAGGATTCCGTGTCCAAGTGGAGACCATGACTCCAATGGCCGTAAAAGCCCCACCCAACAGCATCAATCCACAGTAACTGCCACGGATGGCGCCGGCATCAAAATTCCATTGCGGCTGACCCAGCTCTCCCAAAATGGGGATGTACAACAGGGTCGGGATCAAAGCGAAAAGCATGACCGCAAAAGCGCCCAGAAATTTCGCAAAAACAATCTGCCCTTCGCCCAATGGACGCGTGAGCAACAATTCCATGGTACCTGTTCGGTGCTCTTCCGCAAACGAGCGCATGGTAATGGCTGGTATGAGGAACATGAAAATCCAAGGCGACCAAGCAAACAGCACTTCCAACGAAGCCTGTCCGGCATCCAAAATATTCCGTTCTCCAGGGAAAACCCACAGAAAAAGGCCGAGGAGTAACAAAAAGACCGCCACCACCACGTAGCCCATCAATGTGCTAAAAAACCCCCGAAGTTCTTTGAGAAATAATGCGATCATGTTGCGAAAGCGCAAGTTAATGTGAATCAGCTCGGCCACGCTATTTCAGCAGCCCAATCCATGCTCCAAGCGATCGGGTCTTCTGAAAAAAAGGCCTTCGTTTTGGGCCAAACCTTTCCAAACAACTCGGAATGACGATAAGCATTCAAGGCGTGTTCATCGTCCCACCAGCTCATGGTCGTCCGCTGGCAACTGTTTGTCGTTGAGCGCAACATCAAGACCTGTTGACAACCCGGTTGGTCTTCAATTTTAGATTTTGAATCGGCGAAAATCGTGTCAAACTCGGAGACAAGCTCTCCTTTGAATTCCATGCGTACGATGCGAACGATGCCCATTTCACAAGGTATTTTCGTCTTCGAATCGAATGCGGATCAAGTGGTCCCTGCTGAGCCCCAGCAGCGCATCTGCTCCGCCTCTCCCCCCTGGCGCGCTGTGGTTATTGATTGCGATCTCAAGCAATCCAGCATGATTGAAAACGGCCACACGCTCACCGGCCGGCACATCCTGGTAGTGATCGTGGATCTTGCGAATGCCCATTCGAGGCGTCCGCATCTCGATTTCAAACTTCCGCCCTTTGCCAAATTCCTTGAACTCCTTCCTGCTGATGTTGGTGATCACGTTGCCAAAGTGGTCTATGAATTGAACATGACCAATCAAGGTGTGGCCCTCATGTGCGGACCTCTTCGGTGCCCCACGCCGCAATTCCCCGACTCTGCGTCCAATCAAATCCGCGGAACCACCGCGGGCCAAATGAGCGGCAGCTGGAACAAAAACCTCCCGTTCTGGAAACGTAGGCGCATCCACATCGTACCGCAAACCAGATAAATCAAAAACGTCTTCCGGCTCTTGGTCTGCAATCAACCGGAACACACCGGTATCAGCGCCAATGAAGTACTGACCATGCAAGACCATGATTCGGTGAGGCGCTTCGGGTGTCTCAGCGCTGCGTACACAAATCAAGTGAACCGTCCCTTTGGGGAATTCTCGGTAAACAGAGCGCAATAAAAAGGCGGCTTCGACTACATCAAATTTGCGAATCGTATGCCCCACATCGACGACTTGAATATCCGGCACACGCTGATAAAGCGCACCTTTCAGGATGGCCGTGTAGTGGCTTCCTTCGCCAAAGTCAGAAGTGATGGTTGCAATTGACACTTTGCAAAGGTGAGAAACCTATTTTTGTGTTCGCACATGCAACAGAAAGAGATTTCCATCCAAAGTGTTGATCCGTTGATCCTATTGGGCAACGACAACGAAAAGTGGCGCTTGATTCAAAAACAACTACCGGCGCTCAAGTTGATTGCTCGTGGCGACACGATCATTGCCAAAGGCTCTTTGGAGGACCTGGGGCGATTTGAAGAAGTCATGCGCATGCTACTTTGGCACATTGAGCGGTACCAGAAACTGTCCGATGATGACATTTATAGCCTGCTCAATGCCGATGAATCGGAAGTACAGCGACAGGTGAAAAAGGATGACACCCTCGTATATGGTCCCGGTGGACATCGGATTACTGCGCGAACACCGAACCAACAAATTTTGGTCGACACCATTCGCGCCAACGACATGACGTTCGCCGTGGGACCTGCTGGCACCGGTAAAACCTATACCGCCGTAGCCATGGCCGTCGCCGCGTTGAAGGATCGACGTGTGCGCAAAATTGTATTGACGCGGCCCGCCGTGGAAGCCGGTGAAAACCTGGGCTTCTTACCGGGTGATTTGAAAGAAAAACTCGACCCCTACTTGCAGCCGTTGTATGACGCTTTGACCGACATGCTGCCGTTTGATAAAGTGGCAGATCACCTCGAGAAGGGTGTGATTGAAATTGCGCCGTTGGCCTTCATGCGTGGCAGAACGTTGGACAAGGCTTTCGTCATTCTCGATGAAGCACAGAACACGACGGTTGCGCAAATGAAGATGTTCTTGACGCGCATGGGCCGTGACGCGAAGTTTGTCATCACCGGGGACGTTTCACAAGTGGATTTACCACGACAACAAATGTCCGGTCTGCTCTATGCACAGCGGCATTTGACGGAAATCGAAGGCATCGGCATTGTTCAGCTCACAGGAGCAGATGTCGTTCGACATCGAATCGTTCGGGCTATGATTCATGCCTTCGAAGTTGCTGATGCATCGCAACAGAAAAACACACCATCCAAATCCTGACCGACGCTCTATTTTTATCGCACCATGAGTTCCACTCTCGAGCAATCTCAATTCAATTTCACCGGCCAAACCAACGCCTACCATGGCAAAGTCCGGGACATGTACTCCATCGGATCTGACCTGATGGTCGCAGTAGTTTCCGACCGAATCAGTGCATTCGATGTGATCCTTCCCAAAGGAATCCCCCACAAAGGCCAAGTGCTCAACGGCATTGCAAGCTATTTCCTTGACGCCGTCTCGGACATCGTTCCTACTTGGAAGTTGGATACGCCCCACCCCAACATCACCGTTGGACATGCCTGCGAGCCCATCCGACTGGAAATGGTCATTCGCGGCTATCTAACTGGCCATGCGCACCGCACTTATGCCTCGGGCAAACGCGTCTTGTGCGGCGTCACCATGCCTGAAGGCATGAAAGAACATGACCGTTTTCCTGAACCGATCATCACTCCGGCAACCAAGGCTGCGGAAGGTCACGATGAAGACATCAGCCGAGAGGACATCCTCTCCCGACGCATCGTTTCGGAAACGCTCTATCAGCAACTTGAAAACACCACCCGTGCCCTCTTTCAGCGCGGGACGGAAATGGCGGCCCAACGGGGTTTGATTTTGGTTGATACCAAGTATGAATTTGGATTGCGCAACGGCGAATTGATGCTCATTGATGAAATCCACACCCCCGATAGTTCGCGCTACTTCATTGCCGACGGGTATGAGGAAAGACAAAACACAGGCACACAACAAAAGCAGTTGAGCAAAGAATTTGTCCGAGAATGGCTCATGGAGCATGATTTTATGGGGCTGGAAGGCCAACAGGTCCCTCACATGACAGATGAATTTGTCCAGACTGTCAGCCAACGGTACATCCGTTTGTACGAATTGGTGACGGGCAGAGCATTTGAAGGCGATGATTCCCTGGATCCGGTCGCAGATGTTCAGGCCGCTGTTGAACAATGGCTCAAACAGAACCGATGAGCCGAAAAAAAGCCCATGCGCCTTGGCAAGAGGACGCCTTGAGAGCCATTGCTTGTCTGAAAAATGGTGGCGTGCTGCTGCATGCTACAGACACGGTTTGGGGGCTGGCCGCCGATGCCACCAATGCCGCAGCCGTTGAACGGATCTATCAAATCAAGGAGCGCTCATTGGACCAACCGCTCCTGATGCTCGCTTCCAACTCCCGCATGGTGGAACTTTTGCAGCCACAACTGCCCGAAGAAGCGTGGGAATTGATGGAAGTCAGCGATCGACCCGTGACGGTCATCGCACCGTTTGCCGCTTCATGCCGTTATGCCATTCATCCTTCGCTCATCAATGAAACCGGTGCATGCGCTGTGCGGCTTGTTGAGGATCCCTATTGTCAATTCATCATCGAGGGCTTAGGCAAACCCATCGCATCGACCAGCGCCAATAAGTCCGGCGCACCCAGCCCAACCATTTTTCAACAAATTCAGCCAAGCATCAAATCAGAAGTGGACTTCATGGGATCCTATGGTCAGGAAAACAAAGCACCAACAGCGCCCTCCATGCTCGTTGAATTTGATGTAAACAATCGATTTCGGATTATTCGGCCCTAAGGAAAGGGTCGTCATTGCCCCCTCCCAACTACCTTTGATAACAAGGACTGCTCCTGCATGAATTATTCTGACGACCTCTACCATCCGTTGTTCCGAACCATTGGCGCCATCGCTGATGAAAATGACCAGCAAGTATTCGCCATTGGAGGATACGTCAGGGACCTCTTGTTGAATCGCCCCTCCAAAGACATTGACATTGTGGTGGTGGGGAGCGGGATTGCATTGGCCAAGGAAGCTGCAAAAGTGCTGCGTGCAGGAAAGGTCACGGTTTTCAAGAATTTCGGAACTGCCATGTTTCGAATTGGTGAAATGGAGGTGGAATTTGTAGGGGCACGAAAGGAGTCCTACGAACGCGGAAGTCGCAAACCCATCGTCGAAGACGGTAGCATAGAAGACGATCAAAAACGCCGGGATTTCACCATCAATGCCTTGGCCCTGAGTCTCAATGGTGACACCTTTGGTGATTTGATCGACCCGTTCAACGGCATTGGAGACTTGCATGCCAAGCGCATTCAGACACCACTTGATCCCGACATCACATACAGCGATGACCCCTTGCGCATGTTACGCGCTGTGCGATTTGCCAGCCAACTCGGATTTCAAATTACACCGGAGAACTTAAAATCCATCAAACGAAATGCGGAACGTTTGGACATCATTTCCACAGAACGCATTCACACGGAGCTGCACAAAATCATCTTGAGTGACGAACCATCCGTTGGATTCAAATTGCTTGACCAATGTGGATTGCTTGAGCGGTTTTTCCCGGAAATGACCAAGCTCAAAGGAGTCGAATGGCGACAAAACATCGGGCACAAGGACAATTTTTACCACACGTTGGAAGTCCTGGACAACGTGGCGCAGCAATCCGACAATTTGTGGCTACGATGGGCCGCTATCTTACACGACATCGCCAAACCGGCCACAAAGCGTTTTCAAGATGGACACGGTTGGACCTTTCATGGACATGAAGATCGCGGAGCACGCATGGTTCCTAAGATCTTCAAACGCCTCAAATTGCCTCTCGATGGCAAGATGAAGTTTGTCCAAAAGATGGTATTGCTGCACTTGAGGCCCATTGCCTTGACCAAAAATCAAATCACCGACAGCGCGATCCGCCGGCTCCTCTTTGATGCGGGCGACGACATCGACCAGTTGATGATCTTGTGCAAGGCCGACATCACCTCGAAGAATGAAGCGCGCGTGAAGCGCTACCTCGCCAATTACGAGGTGGTCATTCAACAATTGAAAGAAGTTGAAGAAAATGATCAACTCCGGAATTTCCAGCCTCCTGTAACCGGAGAAGAAATCATGGTGACTTTCGGAATTCCACCAAGCAAGCCCATTGGCACAATTAAAAACGCCATCAAGGAAGCCATCTTGGAAGGGGAGATCCCCAACGAAATTGAAGCGGCGCGGAAGCTCATGCACCGCATTGCAGGGGAAATGGGACTGATCAAGGCCAAGAGCTGATCAGCCCTTCCAACCGTCTTTCAGTGTCACTGCGCGATTGAACACCAAATTTCCCGGCTTGGAGTATTTGGAATCGATCGTGAAATAACCCAAACGGGTGAATTGATAAACGGTGCCGACGGGAGCTTCGCTTAGACTGTGCTCAAGCTGGCAACCGGACAGCACCTGCAAACTATCAGGATTCAGATTGTTCATGTAATTGCTGTCCTCCCCACCTTCAGGGTCCTCACTGAGAAACAAGCGGTCGTACAAACGAACTTCCGCTTGCACAGCGTCTGACGCAGCCACCCAATGCAAGGTGCCTTTGGCCTTCACTCCTGACGTGTCTTCGCCACTTTTGCTATTCGCCACACGGTTGACATGCACTTCCGTGACTTGACCCTGATCATCTTCCTTGTGGTCAACGTATTCAACGATGTAGGCCGACTTGAGACGAACCGCGCGTCCTGGAGCTAGTCGAAACCACTTCTTATTGACATCGACACGGAAATCATCCGCTTCCATCCACAATTCACGACCAAATGGCAATTCCCGAGTCCCCGCTTCAGGATCCTCTGGGTTGTTGTCGGTTTTTAGCCACTCCACCTCGCCCTCTGGCACATTCAGCACCACCAATTTGATGGGATTCAACACCGCCATAACCCGCGGAGCACGCCGATTCAAATCATCACGTAGCGCCCATTCGAGCAATCCCACATCGATGGTATTGTTGCGCTTGGCAACGCCCACTCGGTCGGCAAACTCCCGGATGGCCTCCGGTGTGTAGCCTCTACGGCGCAAACCACTGATGGTGGGCATGCGCGGATCGTCCCAACCGTCCACAGCATCCTCTTCCACCAAGCGCAGCAATTTCCGCTTGGACATGATCGTGTAGTTCAAATTCAGTCGAGCAAATTCGGTCTGTTCACTCGGAAAAATGCTCAACGCCTGGATGAACCAGTTGTAAAGTGGACGGTGGTTCTCAAACTCCAAGGAACACAAGCTATGGGTAATGCCTTCGATGGAATCAGATTGGCCATGAGCGAAGTCATACATCGGGTAGATCACCCAATCCGAACCCGTCCGGTGGTGTTCGATGAATTTGATGCGGTAGATGACCGGATCACGCAACAACATGTTATCGTGGGCCATGTCTATCCGCGCGCGCAACACCCGACTTCCTTCCGCGTGCGTTCCTTCCTTCATTTCTTCAAACAACCGCTGGTTCTCCTCAATGGAGCGATCGCGAAATGGACTGGCTGTTCCGGGAACTCCAGGCGCGCCCTTTTGAGCGGCCATCTCCTCGGCTGGTTGATCGTCTATATACGCCTGGCCTTGAGCAATCAATTGCTGTGCAAAGGCATAAAGTTGTCCGAAATAATCACTGGTGTAATATTCCCCTCCCTTCCATTCGAAGCCGAGCCAAGCAACATCCCGTCGAATCGCATCCACATACTCGACACTCTCCTTCTCTGGGTTGGTATCGTCGAATCGCAAATTGGTGATGCCTCCGTATTTAGCAGCCAAACCGAAACTGACACAGATGGCCTTGGCATGCCCAATGTGGAGGTATCCGTTGGGCTCTGGAGGGAATCGTGTCAGGATGCGGCCCTCATTTTTCCCGCTCGCGAGATCCGCCTCAATTTTTTGCTCGATGAAGTTCAATGGCTTCTTCGTTGCGTTCCCTTCTTCGACCTCCTGATTTGACATGCCGCAAAGTTAATCGGCTAACATCAGAATCGATGAGCCCCACGATCAGAATCTCGAGTCCACGTCTGCCTACATCAATTGCACGTATCGCATGAGGTTTTCCTTATAGGTCCGGCTAATGGGGACATCCTCCTTGCCGATTCGAACCGTACTTTGAAAGACATCGATGTGGTCAATGTGTTCCAAGTTGATCACGTTGTTGCGTGAAACCCGAACGAAATTTTCCGATGATAGCATGTGCACCATGTCCTTCAGCGACGCCTTGATGTGGTAGCTACGACTTTCCAAGTGGATGGTGCTGTACTTCCCTTCCACCTGGATGAACCGAATGTCCCCCAATTCAACACGACGCAACTTGTTGCCTACTTTGGTATAGAAATGCCGCAAGCCCTTGAGGGTCTGGGATGAGATTTCACGGAGTTTACCCAAAAGTTCGTTGAGGTTGTCGATGCGACCTTCTTCCTGATTTTGAGCTTGAAACGCTGATGACAAATTGGGCCCCGTCGCGTGGGTTAATCCCATCACGCTTGATACTTGAAATTCACGGTCAACCAAGGCTTCCAAATCTCCCCAATCCTTCAAATGATTGATCGAAAGCAACGGCGTCCGGTTTTTGAGCGTGTTGCGCAAGCGATCCCACTCCGTTAACCCATCCAATTCAGCATCCCAAATGACCACTTCAGGTTCATGCTCAAGAAGTGCAATCGCTGCATCCTCTGGCCTTTCCGCTGATTCAACAGCATATCCTGCTCGCTCCAAAAACGCGCCGAGACCTTGAGGTGAAGGCTGATTGATCAGAAGAACTTTGGCTTTCTGCATGCTAAAAAAACCCATCTCGAGGCCAAATGTTCTGTGTTCTGAAGAGATGATGATTTCATATTGACTATTTTTGCACTGTGATGATCGCTAAACACCCTTCAATCATGCCTTTTGGCAACGCTTCTGCCACTGTGCAGTTGGTCGCTCCCACATGTTCGACGGAGACAGAAGTCGCAGAAGACACACTGCTCGACGAGGCCACCGCTGAAGGTTGGCAGTTGGTGTTGTACAATGACGAACACAACTCGTTTGATCACGTCATCGAGATGCTCATCAAGGTCTGTGGACACGAGGCGACTCAAGCCGAACAATGTGCGGTTTTGGTTCATTTCAAAGGCAAATGCACAGTCATGTCCGGTGCATATGATGATCTTGAGCCCAAATGCACCTTGTTGCTGAGTGCGGATCTCACCGCTGAGATCGAGGCCTAAATCCATGCTCGGACGCAGCCTTTTGCGCTCTCGTTCAATTGCTTTATCTTGGAATCCAACTGACTTGCACGACTGCAATAAGTTGGAATAACAAAGTCATCGTGCGGCCATCTCTCGAGCTCTTCCTACGAACCCGCCCAACTCCAGGTCATTCTCTAGTGCGGAAAAGCGTGGTGGCTGGGCTTTTTATCGGTCTAGGGTTCTCGATGCTCGCTCAAGGATTTGTCAACATCGCACCCGAACAAAACATGGTGTATACCAACCCATTCGGTCAATGGGGATCGGGCTTGTCCTTGGTCGATTGGAATCAAGATGGATGGCCAGATGTGACCGCTTGTCGCGAAAATGGTCCCGCCATCGTCTACACCCAAACCGAAGGTCAATTTCTTCAAAGTGAATTGGCTCCATTCTGCGCAGGAGAAGGCAAGAGTATCCAATGGGTGGACGTTGACAACGACGGTGATTTGGATTTGTTCATCACCCAAGAAGCCGCTCCTTTGATCATCTTGGAGCAAGCCGATGATGGGCTGTGGATCGAACGCAGCAGCTTGAGCAACTTGCCCCTTTTCATGCCCTTGGCCTCTTGCGCCAGTTGGTCAGATTATGATCGAGACGGCGATCTCGATGTGTATTTGGGAGCCTACCACGTCGATGAATTGGATGAATTGGGACTTCCCGAAGACTCGTTGTTGTGGGACGTTTGGAACACTGGCACTTCCGAAGAATGGCCCTCAGTCACCAATAAAATGTTTCGCAATGACGGCGACTTTGTCTTCACCGACGTCACGGAGGCAACAGGACTCAGCAATGGCATTCAATTGACGCTCGCCACCTTGTTCCACGATGTGGATCTGGACGGTTGGCCTGACTTGTTGGTGGCCAACGATAAATGGAATCCCAATGCCTATTACCGCAATCAAGGCAACGGAACTTTTGAGGACCTTTCCATTGCCAGCAATTTTGATTTCGTTTTGGACGCCATGACCTTGACAGAAGGTGACATCAACCAAGACGGTTGGCGCGACTTCCTCATCACCAACACCCCTCAGGGTACCGATATCTTATTGACGTACAACCCAGAAACGGCCCAGTTTGAAGACATCACCAATGCGCATTTTGGATCCTTGCTATCCGAATCCTGGACGTGGGGAGCCCGTTTTATGGATTATGACAACGACACCGATTTGGATGCGTTTGTAGCCGAGCATTATCCGGCCCAACCGTATCAATTGAACCACTTCTTTGAAAATGGGGGAAGTGAAAATGACCACCTCTTCTTCATCCCGACCACGGACATTTTCCCGGAAGATTTTACCAACGCGCACAGCGTGGCATCGGCGGATTGGAACCGGGATGGGCGCATCGATTTTGCCGTTCACAATTTGGGAAATCACAAGATCCGCATGTGGGAGAATGTCACAACCAATGCGAACCATTGGGTGGAAATTGAGCTTCAGGGAGTCTTATCAAACAGCCAAGCCATTGGCTCTTGGGTGGAGGTGCATTGCGACCATCCGGCTTCCCCTTTTCGATCCTATACAGCGCTCGGAGCCGATTACCTGTCCCAGTCTGACTTGGTTCTCCATTTTGGTTTAGCGGAGGTCGCCACCATTGATTCCATTCTTGTCCAGTGGCCAATGGGGTTGACTGAATCCTGGATTGGACTGGATGTCGACCAAATCCATGTTCTCGTCGAAGGCGAATCCGCAGCGTCAAACCCTTGCCCTTCGCTGGATGGTTTGTGCGCAGGCTGCACCTATGCAGACGCTTGCAATTACGAGCCCGAAGCCTTGCTCGATGATGGCTCGTGTTTCTTCGATTGCTACATCAACAACTCGAGTTGTGGTCCCGGAACGATCTGGGATGAAGCCACCTCCATGTGCATCGCATTGGGGTTTGATGACTGTCCAACGGACATCAATTCAGATGGGGTCACCAACATCGCTGACTTGCTGTGGTTTTTGACTGACCTCAGTTTTCCATGTCCTGACTAAAACAGACACTTCGATCGAAAAGCACACAATCCATCCCGCTTTTCCGGCGTTCCTGCCATAATTTGCATGGATGGAAAACGGGATTCGGGTCGCGGTTATTGGTGGTGGAGCTGCGGGGTTTTTTGCGGCGCTTTCTGTGGCTACCCATCACCCATCCTCCAAAGTGGTCCTTTTTGAAAAGTCGGGCAAACTGCTTTCCAAAGTCAAAATTTCAGGCGGTGGCCGATGCAATGTGACCAACGCCTGCTTTACGCCGAGCTCCCTTGCTAAGAATTACCCACGAGGAGGCAAACAATTGAAAAAGGCGTTTGCCGAGTTCCAAGCCAAGGACACTGTGGATTGGTTCACCTCGCGGGGTGTTCCTTTGAAAACAGAGCCGGACGGGAGGATGTTTCCGCAGTCCGATTCCTCACAATCCATCATCGATTGTTTGATGAAAGAGGCCCACAACGCTGGAGTTGAAATCAAAATGCAAGCTCCCGTGCAGTCGATTGTATGGTACAATGGTGAGTTCCAATTGAATTCTGCTCGATTTGACCGTGTGATTGTGGCCACAGGGGGCAGTCCGAAAGCCGAGGGATTTGATTGGTTGCGGACATTGGGCCATACCGTGAGCACTCCTGTGCCTTCGCTTTTTACCTTCAAAATCCCCAACGAACCGGTCAAAAAGCTGATGGGACTCGTGGTCAAAGATGCCCTGGTCCGGATTCAAGGAACCAAACTCGCCCACCAAGGCCCCGTCCTCATCACACACTGGGGCATGAGCGGCCCGGCTGTCCTGAAACTCTCGGCTTGGGGTGCTCGCGAACTTGAGCAGCGTGGTTACGCGTTCAACATCCAAGTGAACTGGGTTGGGGTGTCCAATGAAATCGAAGTGTCCACCCTAATCGATGACGCGTTGCCTGAGATTCGGAAGAAAAAAATGGCCAACGCCTGCCCTTTTGATTTGCCCAAGAACTTCTGGCTACACCTGCTTGAGAAATCAGGCATTGACGCTGATTCCTTGTGGTTGGATCTGGGCAAGAAAGCACGCAACAAGCTGCTCAACACCTTGTTGAATGACATTTATGGCGTGCACGGCAAAACGACCTTCAAAGAAGAATTTGTGACGTGTGGCGGTGTGAATTTAGCGGAGGTCGACTTTACCACCATGGCGAGCCAGTTGGTTCCCGGATTGTACTTCGCGGGGGAGGTGCTCGATGTGGACGGCATTACCGGTGGATTCAATTTTCAAGCGGCCTGGACCACGGGATTTCTTGCCGGTCGGCTCGGATAAGCCAACGCCCTTTTGCGGGCACCCGTCGCCCAACGTTGGCCGCTGGGGCCATGGAATGCTTGTGCTTAACTTCCCCTCATCACAGCACCCAACCTCCTGTTGCTTAGAACAATGACACCATGACGAACCTTCGAATTGCCTTTCTCAGCCTTAGTTTTGTCCTCCTTAGCTGGAATGCCTTTGGGCAATTGGGCAATTCACGGGTTTAGCTGATCGGCATGGATGGAGTCCGTCCCGATGCCTTGGAAGCTGCCAATACACCCAACATGGACGCTTTGATCGCCAATGGCATTTTCAGTGCAGACGCCTTGAATGAAGACATCACCATGAGCGGTCTTCAATGCCTGGAATGCGGAAAAAGTCATTGGTGGTGTCGTTGTCGAGGCAGGTTGCAACGTCGGTGCGCAAGGCCATCGAAGCCAAATCCAAGGGCCCAGGGCGCTCTAAGGGGCTCTATGGAGAGATTGTAACGTTAAGACCGCCAAAACAGGTCCATACATCACTTATCAAAATGAAGTTCGAGGACTTCAATAACCTCGAAATAGAAATTCTATAATAATCGACAAATTGATATTATTACAATGCATAAATCCGTGTATTAGCTGTAGCTCTTCATGTTTTGCTGTTTTCGATTATTTTAAGATCAAGAGTTACGCTCAGGGAACCTTCGCTAGCAGTTAAAAACTGAATCATCTGATTGCAACGAAAAAAAACTCATCACACTATGAAAAGCGTTACTTTTTTCTTCATTTTTTTAGGGGCCTTTTTTATAACCCCTGACATCACAGCCCAAACGATCAGTCCAATTGGGACGGCTGACTTTAGTTTTGGAGCTGTAGTCAATATTGCGGAACACGGTAATGACTTTACCATTGATGTTAGCACATTGCAGGTAGAAGCCGGTCAAATACTTAGCCTAACATTATATGATAGCAATGGGCCTTCAGCCTTTGTTTATTCAGGCCCAGTTGCAGCAAGCTCCACTGTTACGGAACATGCAGATCAAAGTGAAAACAACAGCTTGGTATTTAACAAACCTGCCAACGCAGAATGGACATCGATTGACTTTGCTAGCTTTGGAAATCCTACTGGTACTGCAGGAAATTGGCAAATAGGCACTTGTCATCATAACAGCTCTGTAGCTTTGGCAACAGATCGCTTGATAACTCAACAATTGAACGTGATCGCAACAATGACGGCTTGGCCGGGTGGGTGTGGCGATGGAACTAATTTAAGACAAACTTTCGGGTTCTTTAGTGGCCTGTGCGACCCTTGCCAAGGCACTGGTAAAAGGTATAAGGTTTCAGCGACATATACGACGAGTGCAACCACCACGATAACGATCCCAGCAGTTGATGTGGCTCAACTTTTCGATGGATTCACAGGTTGGTTCGTTGCTGATGTTTCTGATGCGCAAGGAAATGCAGCTCAATCAGTTGTCAGTGAATCT
This sequence comes from Bacteroidota bacterium, assembly GCA_027593035.1. Lineage (GTDB taxonomy): Bacteria > Bacteroidota > Bacteroidia > Flavobacteriales_D > Sanyastnellaceae > UA16. Next base: position 17,375 of record JAQCJQ010000018.1, read on the forward strand.
TTTACAGTTGACTTAACAGCACCAAGCATATTCACACCGTTAGCGGTAAATGCGACCAACACATCGGCGACCATTACTTTTAGCGAGGCCGTTTTTAAATCAGATGGATCAACACGATTAACCGCAGCTGAATTGGTTCCAACCATTGCTTCAGGAACAGCAACATTAACTAGCTATACGGTATCAACCACAGACGATCAAACCTTTACGTTTGCATTAACGTTGGCAGGAACATCGGACGGTGCAGAAGTTCTTACACTCGTCGGAACAGTGTATGATAGTGCAACCAATAATACAGCGGTATCCCCTAATGTGATATTCAATGATTTAACGGCACCAACATTTGTTTCAATTGCTGCTACAGATGGCACGTATGTAGTCGGAGATGCTATCGACATTACAGTAACTTGGGATGAAGCTGTTATAGGAACACCAACACTTGCCTTATCGAATGGCGCAACCGCTACATACCAAAGTGGAACAGGTACAGCAGCGCTAGTACTTAGATATACAGTTGTAGAAGGAGATACGGATTCCAGTGACTTGTCTGTATCTTCTTACAGTGGAACTCTTACAGACGCTGCTGGGAATACGGCTGGAGCAGCTAGTGGCGATTTAGGAGCTGTTATTATTGATGGAAATTCACCAACAATGGCAATCACATCAACTGTAATTGCTGGGAATACATCCACTGCTGAAACACTGACAATCACCTTTACCACAAATGAGTCAACTAATAACTTTGTGTTTAGCGACATTACTGTGACAGGAGGTTCAATAGCGCAAAGTGATTTTACAGCTACTAATCCGTCAACATACACCGTGATTTTCACTCCTTCGGCTGACGGCAGCTGTACTGTGATTGTAGCCGCCGGTGCTTTTACTGATGCCGCAGGGAATGGGAATACGGGAGCACAATTCCAATTCAACCATTATACACCCTTAACATTATCGTCATTCACTACTTCTCACATCGTCGGGACAGTCATCCATCATACCCCAAATTATCAATTAGCTCTCGAACACCTTGATAACATTGATGGGCTTCCTGTCGCACCACTCCTATCTGATTTCATGATTGGAACCTATGATGCAGGAAGCAATGCCGTATACATGGAATACAGTTTGCAGGCGATTATAGACGCCATCAATGCCATTGGAGCATTGTAATTTTTGACTGATTTCAACCCAATCCCTTCATTTCTCGGATGGCTGCATGCGGATCTGCCGCCTTGAATGTCGACGAGCCGGCAACCAGCACATCGGCACCGGCATCGACCAAGCTCTTCCAATTGTTCAAGCCCACTCCCCCGTCAATTTCGATGTGCGCATTGGAACCTGCCTCGTTCATCATGTTCCGCAATTTGCGGGTTTTGTCGAAGGTCTTGGGGATGAACTTCTGTCCACCAAATCCGGGATTGACCGACATCAAGCAAACCAGATCCAGGTCATTCAAAACATCGGACAAGCCCTCTACCGGTGTGTGAGGATTGACGGCGACTCCGGCGAGCATTCCCAAATCGCGGATGGCTGAAAGCGTGCGGTGCAAGTGATTGCAAGCCTCCAAATGAACCGTAAGGACCCGGGCACCCAAGTCGGCAAAAGTCTTGAGGTAGCGATCTGGATCAACAATCATCAAGTGTACATCCAATGGTTTGGTAGCGTGCTTGGCCATGGCTTCGATCACGGGCATGCCAAAGCTGATGTTGGGGACAAAGACCCCGTCCATCACATCCAAGTGAAACCAGTCCGCCTCAGAAGCATTGATCATTTCCATATCGCGTTGCAAATTCGCGAAATCAGAAGCCAGCATCGACGGTGCGAGTAAATGTCCCATGCCGCAAAGGTGAGATTCCGCGCATTTCATTCACCTTTGTACCATGGAGGACTTTTCCACAAGCACAGCAGATGTTGTTCCGGTTATCGGACTAACCGGAGGGCTCGGCAGTGGAAAAACGACCGTGGGACAGATCTTCGAGTCCCTCGGAATCCCGCGCTGGGATGCCGATGCCGCAGGGCATGCGGTGTACCGCCACCACGCCGACCTCCGTCAGCGCGTTTTGGATCGATTCGGTAAAGACCTCGCGGTGATGGAGGCCGGAACCTGTGTCGACATTCATCGGGCGCTTTTAGCCCAACGTGTTTTCCAAGACCCTGAGGGCCTTGCCGCCTTGAACCAATGGGTACATCCCTTAATTCGAAGCGCGTTCAAATCGTGGATACTGACCTTGTCTCCTTCTCCCTATGTGATTCGAGAAGCCGCTATTTTGTTTGAAAGCGGATCGGACGTTGGCTGCAGCCAGGTCATCACGGTTTCAGCTCCATCAGCATTGCGCATTGAACGGGCCATGCAGCGATCTGGATGGACTCAAGAAAAGGCTGTGCAGCGCATGCAACACCAGTGGTCGGACACACAGCGAGAAGAACGCGCTCAGCACCGCATTGACAACGGTCTTGACGACCTGCTCATTCCGCAGGTGATGGCCATTCACGCAAAGCTAATGAAGTGGTTTCAGTAGCGGATGCCCAATTTCTGAAGGACAAAGCCTGCCAACCAGGCTGGACCGATCATGAGGAACTTCAGATCATCAAAGAAGCTGGGTTTTTCCCCCTCGATTTTGTGACCAATGAATTGGCCCACCCAAGCCACAGCAAAGGCTCCGAAATACCACCATCCCGCTGCCTCTGCCGTTTGGATGTTGATCACCTTCACGCCGTACAGGGAACACGCAGAGATCACGGCCATGGTCAACGCCATGACTGGACTCAGTCGAATGAAAAAGACCAGCCCTAACAACAGCATGACGGTGCCTACATGCAAATACGGCGCCCAAGCCGCTCCAAATAGGTCCGGAAGAGGGATTTGAGACAGCAGCCCCACCAAAGAAACAAAGATGGTGGGCACGCAAATCCAATGAAATAGTTTGTTGAGGGGGTTTTGGTGGCTGACGCCATAGGCATCGAGCCAATCTTGCATCGTTTTCATAACGTCCAATATGCAACGTTTCCGCTTTAACTTCGACCCATGGAATGGGAAAACTGGCAACTTTGGGTAGCAGCGGCCCTCGCGCTGTTGATTTGTGAAGTCTTCGTCCCGGGATTCGTTCTGGCGTGTTTGGGCGTTGGCGCCTTAGGCGGTGCCTTGGCCGCCAGCTTGGGGGCTGGTTTCGCATTGCAGCTAACCGTAACCGCCATCGCAAGCCTCGTCGCTTTCGTTTTTCTCCGTCCGTTGGCCTTGCGCTTTGGATTCTCGGGATCCGAAACAGCTACCGGTGTTGAAGCCCTCATTGATAAGAAAGCCCGTGTCTCCTCCGCATTCGACCCCCAAACAGGGCTCGGTCGATGTAAAATCGATGGAGACGATTGGCGATCAGAATTGGACAATACAGCAAGCGACTTCCCTCCCGTGGGCTCCATGGTCCGCATCGTCCGCATTGAAAGCAACACCCTCATCGTTCAAACCATCCCCCACTCATGAATGCTACAACCATTTTAGCCACTTTCGTCTTTTTGTTGGCTGCCGTCATCATCATCAAAGGTGTTCGCATTGTGCGGCAGAGTGAAGCCTTGGTCATCGAACGGCTCGGCAAGTACCGCACCACCTTAGCTGCCGGCATCAACATCATCATCCCCATCATCGATCGTCCCCGTGACATCGCATGGCGCATGACGCTCGAATCACAAGACGGCCGTCAGATCACCCAATACAAGATGCGCGAACGCGTGGATTTACGTGAAACGGTATTTGATTTCCCTAAGCAAGGTGTCATCACCAAAGACAATGTGGTCACTGAGATCAATGCCCTGATTTACTTTCAAATCGTGGACCCGGTCAAGGCGGTGTATGAAATCAACAACCTTCCCAACGCCATCGAGAAACTGACGCAGACTACCCTGCGAAACATCATTGGTGAATTGGAATTGGATGAGTGCTTGAGTTCTCGTGACACCATCAACATGAAGTTGCGGGCCATCCTTGATGAAGCCACCAACAAGTGGGGCGTCAAAGTGAATCGCGTAGAGCTGCAAGACATCAACCCTCCGGTGGACATCAAGGAAGCCATGGAGAAGCAGATGCGAGCCGAACGGACGCGTCGTGGACAAATCATTGAAGCAGAAGGCACAAAGCGGGCGGCTATTCTTGAAGCAGAAGGTCAAAAAGGCGCTGAAATCAATCAGGCCGAAGGCCAAAAACAAGCCCGTATTCTCAAAGCAGAAGGCGAAGCGACAGCCCGACTGGCCATTGCTGAAGCCGAAGCCGAAGCCATTCGACGCATTGCTGTTGCCGTTGAAGGCACAAAAGCTGATCCCACGCAGTATTTGATTGCGGTGCGCTACATCGAGACCTTGGAGCAGATTCTACGCGATGGAGGTGTCGGCAGCAAAACAGTCTTCATGCCCTATGAGGCCAGCGGCCTCATGAGCAGCGTAGGCGGATTGAAAGAATTGCTCAACGCAACCAAAGACTAAGCACTCGGATTTGCTGGTACAAACCCATTTCCCGCGAAAGCTCACACACGCTCGATACGACCAGTACCTCGCCTCTGGTTGGTTTCGAGGTTCCGTGATGCTGTATAAGATGGACTTGCTTTGCGTGGATGCCGATGTGTTTTCAGTCGTCAACATCCGGTTGGGTTTGGACCAGTATACCATCAAAAAGCGGCACCGAAAAATCAAGAACCGCGTCGAAAGCCGATTCACCATGACGTGCGGCAGCGTTTCGCTTCATGAGGAGCACCAGCGTTTGTATGAACAGCACAAATCACGCTTCAAAGGATTCATTCACGCGACACTCGATGAGTACCTCCACGCGGGGTTTCACACCACGGTTTTTGACACCATGCAGCTGTGTGTTTTCGATGGTGATCGCCTGATCGCAGCTTCCTATTTTGACTTGGGAGAACGCAGCATAGCCTCCTTGATTGGCATGTACGATGACGCTTATGCAGAACACAGTTTGGGCATTTACACCATGCTGAAAGAAATTGAATATGGCCTATCCACCGGCAGACGCTGGTATTATCCTGGATATGTCCTGGATAAGCCCTCTTCTTTTGACTACAAACTGGAATTGGGCCAGATGGAGTACTATACGCCTCGCAAGCGCTGGGGAGCCCATAGCAATTATGATCACAAGGAAACGTTGGCCTATGGGCTACGCCAAGCGATGAGCACTTTGGAGAAGACGTTCCAGATGGAAGGTCTTTCGTTCAGAAAATGGCATTATCCGTATTTCAGCATGGGGTATATGCCCCTGTGGAAAAACCGCTTCTTACACCTTCCCTTGGTACTCGAGGTGGGATATGATCACGAAGGTTCCTTGATGATGGGATTCTGCCCCGAATCCCATAGTTATTTACTCGTGCGGGTCAACCCTTGCCCAGATGAACAGCACTTCATCAACATGGAACAGGCCTCCGAATACAACGATGGTGGCGTCTACTTGTCCCATTTGATGGAATATGTAGACTCACCGCAAGCTTGTAGCATCCCCGAAGCATTGACATTCTTGTACCATTGGAAAAACAGACCCGATACCCTCCCTCCCTCATGAAACTTGTTAGTTGGAATGTCAATGGCATCCGCGCCATTGTAAAGAAGAACTTTTCTGAAGATTTGAAATTGTTGGCTCCCGATGTCCTGGGACTCCAAGAAACCAAGGCGCAAGACGACCAAGTGCAAGAGGCCTTGTTTGGTCTCGACGGCACCGAAGGTTACGAACTGTACTCGAGTTCAGCTCTGAAAAAAGGGTACTCTGGCACGGCCATTCTAACCCGCATCGCGCCTTTATCTGTTCAAGCCGGCATCGGTGCGCCCCATTTGGATGAGGAAGGACGTGTCTTGCGGGCTGAATTTGAAGACTTCCATTTCATAACCGTCTATACCCCCAATTCTTCCTCTGAGTTGAAGCGCTTGCCATTTCGAAAGGAATGGGACATCCGGTTTGCTGAATACCTGAAGGAGTTGGACCAATCGAAACCCATCATTTGCTGCGGAGACTTGAATGTCGCACACCAGCCCATTGATCTCGCTCGGCCCGATGCCAATTACAACAAGACTCCGGGATACACGCAGGATGAAATCGATGGGATGACGCATTTGTTGGGACACGTGGGGCTGACCGACACGTGGCGCGCAGCACATCCTGATCAAGTGGGATACAGCTGGTGGAGTTACCGAGGAGGTGCCCGTGAAAAGAACGTCGGATGGCGACTCGATTACATGCTGTCCAGTGAGCGGCTGTTGCCACGTCTCAGCGATCCGACGATTCACTCCGATGTTCATGGTTCAGACCATTGTCCTGTGAGCGTTGAGCTGCAGGTATAAAGTCGCTCACTCCGTCTATTCATTTCGCTGAGGATCAACCCTTTCATCCCCTTGCTTTGAGGTTACTATTTAAACCCAGTAAGGATGAGGAGATGGAAAATCTTGGGCGTCGCATTGTGCGCTTTGCCCGGTTCAATCATTGGACAAAACAACTGTGTCGGGGACGTCAATGATGACTTGACGGTGAACTTGCAAGACATTTTATTGCTGCTCACTTACTATGGAGATTCGTGCACTGCACCGCCACTGAATGGTGCCATGATCCAAATTTCAGAAATTCATTACAACCCCAACTCAGAGCAAGGCAACGACAGCGATTGGGAATTTCTCGAATTGTACAACTTCGAAGATCACCCGGTTTCACTTGCAGATTGGTCTTTGGAAGTGGGTGTAACGCGCACTTTTACAGAGGAAGATAGCATTCCGGCGTTCGGGCATTTTGTCGTGGCGCGCAATGTGGACTCCCTGCTCACCGTGCTGCCTGCACACGCACACTACTGTCAGTGGAACAGTGGCCAAAGCCTCAACAACAATGGAGAAACCATCGAATTGCGCAGGTCCGATGGGTCACTAGCTGACTACGTCATGTATGAAGACGATGATGGATGGGTCACGGATCCGGATGGTATGGGCCCGAGTCTTGAATGGATGGATCTGGGGCTACCCAATGAGGAGGCCAGCTCTTGGTCGGCTTCATTGATTCTAGGTGGAACACCCGGAGAAGCCAACAGCATGTGGGGTCTTTCTGAAGCAGAATGATTTACGCGGCGGGTTGCAACGAGCGCAACTCGCCGTCCACCTTCACTTGCAGCGGATCGCCATGGAGCAATGTGACCAGAGTGCCCGCGGGCTCGATTCGAATTTCCAATTGCCGCCCACGAAAGTGTACCAAGAATTGCAACGAACGCCAAGCTTCTGGCAGAACACCCTTGAATTCCGGGATTCCATCGCGCACGCGGAAACCACCAAACCCTTCCACCACGGACAGCCATGTGCCGGCCATGGAAGTGATGTGCAATCCCTGATAGACCTCTTTGTTGTAATCATCCAGATCCAGCCGGGCCGTCCGCAGGTAGTGGACATACGCTTCATCCTTCCGTCCCAATTTCGCGGCTAGGATGGCATGGACGCAAGGAGACAAGCTGGATTCATGTACGGTCTTGGGCTCGTAAAACGCGTAATTTTCTTCGAGCGTCTCCTGGTCAAAGTCATCTTGGAAGAAATAGAAGCCCTGCAAAACATCCGCTTGTTTAATGAACACAGAACGGAGAATGCGATCCCAGCTCCAATGCTGGTTGATGGGACGCTGGCTGGACGGTAAATCTGAAGCCTGCAGCTGCTCCTTGTCCATGAATCCGTCCTGCTGAAGGAGTACCCGCGTGTTTTCCAACTGAGGCTGGAACATGGCCGAGGAGACCGTTTTCCAGCGAGCAATCTCTCCTGCTGCATTCACGTCATACGCATTGACCAGGCGATCCCACTCTTGAGGTTGGTTCTTCATCAACGCCTCAGCCGTGGACGCCGCATAGTGCAAGCACCAGGCTGCGAGGTAATTGGTGTACCAATTGTTGTTGACGTTGTTCTCGTATTCGTTGGGGCCTGTTACGCCAAGGATGACATAGGCCTGCTTGGGCTCTGACCACTGAACGCGCTGAGCCCAAAAACGAGCGACCCCGAGCACGACGGCAAACCCATGGTCAGCCATGTATGTCTGGTCGCCCGTGTAATTGATGTAATTCCAAATTGCGTAGACCATCGCGCCGTTGCGGTGGATTTCTTCAAACGTTATTTCCCATTCGTTGTGGCATTCCTCTCCATTCATGGTGACCATGGGATACAGCGCTGCCCCGCAAGAAAACCCCAGTTTCTCTGCATTTTCTATGGCTCGACCCAAGTGGTGATAACGATACAGCAAGAGTTGCTTTGGAACTGCGGCTTCGTGTCCTGCCAAGAAAAATGGCAAGCAATAGGCCTCAGTATCCCAATAACTCGCCCCTCCATATTTCTCCCCAGTGAAACCTTTTGGCCCAATGTTCAATCGCGGATCATCCCCGCGATAGGTCTGGTTCAAGTGGAAGACATTGAATCGGATGGCTTGCTGTGCACTCACATCGCCATCAATCACAATGTCGCCGCGGCTCCAGATGGATTGCCATGCCTTCTGCTGCTCGTCCAGCAGCACCGCATGGGTGGCAAGAAACGCTGATGCGGCAACCGCTTTGGCGGCGTCCAAAACTTGGCCATGCGCGTGATGCAAGGACGTCGTGATGCCGACGAATTTCTCCAAAACAACCGTTTCGTCGTTTTCCAATGCGACTTGAAACGAGCAAAATCCGGCGTGCGCAGAGGACGTCCCGGAAGACGCTGAGATCGCATCAGCACCGCCTGAATGCAACTTGTGGACGCTCGTGCGCATGGCAGCGGCCGATTCAAATGCTGTTTTCTCGGTCTGATTCAATACCCCTGCGGAGCCAGCGGAGTTGGATTCTACGGACAAGGTTTTCCAAAAAGCATCGTCCCAATTGCTGTCCTCGTTCTTGACATCTCCATCGATTGCGGGGCACAGCTCAACCTCCATTGACCCGGATATCGCTGTGACGGCATAACGAATAACCGCTGTTTCAGGTCTGTGCATGGAACAAAACCGTTGGGCCTCAACCGCAATGACGGCTCCATTCTGAAGCTCCACTTCAAAAGTTCTTTTGAGGATGCCATCGCGCATGTCCAAAAGCCGGGAGAAATGGCGCACTTCTCTCGCTGCATGCAGATCCAAGCGCTCGCCATTCACATGGACATCAATGGAAATCCAGTTGGTGGCATTGAGCACCTTCGCGAAATAATCCGGATAGCCATTTTTCCACCAACCTACACGCGTCTTATCAGGATAGTAAATGCCCGCCAAGTAACTGCCTTGATGGGAGTCCCCAGAATAATGTTCTTCGAAATTGGCTCGTTGGCCGAATCGTCCATTTCCAATTGAAAAGAGCGATTCAGAAGCACGAACAGACTCAGGATTCCAAGCGGATTCGATCAGGCACCACGGGTCATTCACCAATTTTGACATGAATTCAGTTGCATCACTTGTGAAGGAGCAAGTTCTGAATTTCATCCCAATTCAAGCCACCAAAACCCGGAACAACCGCATGAGCCCGTTTCAATTCATTCGCATCCCCAACACCCAACACCTGAAAACCGCCGGCGATACCGGCATCCACGCCCGCTATGGCGTCTTCAATGACGAGACAATCCTCAGGCGCAAGACCCAAGGCGTGTGCTCCTTTTAAAAAAACTTCGGGATCGGGCTTGGACAACGTGAGGTGATTTCCATCAACGATGGCATCAAACACCGCTAGCAAATTCAATTTGGACAGAATTTGTTCCGCGTTTTTGGAGGATGAGCCCAGACCTATGCGCACTCCTGCCGCCTTGAGGTCAGCAATCAAATCCACGATCCCTGGAAGGGCATCAGCGGGTTGAATTTGATCAGCCAATCCGAGGTAGTGCAGATTTTTCTTATCCATCAACCGCAACTTGGTATTGGAATCCAAAACCAAATTCCCTTTCTGGAGAATGAACTCCAAGCTGTCGACGCGAGAAACGCCCTTCAACTGCTCATTGTCCTCTTCATCAAACGCTACACCCAACTCCTCCGCGAGCGTTTTCCAGGCAACAAAATGATGTGAGGCCGTATCCACGATGACCCCGTCCAAATCAAATAGGCACCCTTTAAAAGTCATGTCCTTATGCTTGGTGTTCCGACAAAATGTAGCGCACGTGGTATGAAGAAAGCCCGTCAATGGGACGTTTGATGATTTGACCCACTCGAATGCCTTCACGCTCGCAAACGTGTCTGAGCACGGGCTGAAAGTGATATGCCACAGAACCGACGAAGTGCACCGGAACATCCCGGTAGTTATCGTAGCACTTGATGTGCGCATCCACAAACTCTTGAAAACCTTCTTCTAAAAGAGAGATGATTTGAGGCACCTCCTGGTGGCGGCCAAGGAAGGTCATGAATGAAGCCAAGAAGACGTTGGCATTGGCTTCCTTATAAACTCGATTCACGATGTCATCTTTGGAAAACCCATAGGGGTTGACGAAATCCTCGTTGACCGTTGGGTCAAGCTTGTGGTACAAATGAGACGTCAATAACCGTTTTCCAAACCACGATCCACTGGCCTCATCGCCTAAGATATAAGCCAAGGCAGGCACCACTTCGTGGGTTGTTTGTCCATCGAAATAGCACGAGTTAGAACCGGTGCCAATGATACATGTTATGGCCGGCTCTCCTTCATAGGTGCTATAAGCTGCACCGTCCAAATCGTGGCCAACCAAAACAACCGCTTTGGTGAAGACACGTTCTAACCCCTCTCGAATCACAGCGCATAAATCTTCAGAACTGCTTCCCGCACCATAGAAATAGACCCGCTCCACATCCGATGCCAATGCAACTGCTTCTGGAGTGCCCAACATCACCTTTTCCACCAGATTCGCATCATGGAAATAGGGATTGAACCCCATGGTGTTGAATTCGCCTAAGACCTGACCAGCTGCATCAATGGCCATCCAATCACATTTTGTAGAGCCGCTGTCCGCTATGAGTATCTTCATTATAATCGTGTCAGGTTCAATAATTGTCCCCCCTATCTTATGTATTCAAATCAAATGCGGTCGACCAAATCAGCCACTCGTGTGGCAT
>JAQCJQ010000019.1 GCA_027593035.1 Bacteroidota bacterium
GTCTTGGGCATCGACATGGGCATGGCCGCGGTGGCTCTATTTGGGGCTGCCATGCTCCGATTTGAGTTTTTCATACCGCTCAATGAATGGGCGATTTTGCTTGACTTTTTGCCGATTTTTCTCATTGGTCGATTCTGCGCCTTTGCATTGTTTCGGACTTCCGCAGGCATCATTCGTCACACCGGGATTTCGGATGCCAGGCGAATCCTTCTCGCGAATTCTTCAGCAACCTCTTTGTTTGCGACTGCCAATGTCTTGAACGCACTATGGACCGAGGGGCTGTACTTGATTCCATTCTCCATCTTGGGCATTGAATGGCTCCTGACCAACGGAGCTATGATCACCAGTCGTCTTCTGATGAAGTGGCTTTACTTGCAGAATCGAAAGATTCCTGGCATCCAATCCCAAGTGGTTATTTTCGGAGCTGGAGAAGCGGGAATCATCGCCAAGCAAGCCATCGATCGAGAATTGGGCGAAAACAGAATGCGCATTGTCGCTTTCATTGATGACGCCCCTACCAAAATTGGAAAGAAGCTCGACGGCATCGACATCCTCAGCAGCTTAGAAGCCAATCAACTTTTCGCTACAGGACAAATTGATCGCCTCATCTTGTCTGTCCAGTCGCTATCTCCGGAGCGTCGGCAAGACGTTGTTGACATGGCGTTGCGCCACGGTGTCCGACCGCTCGACGTACCACCTGTCGACCGCTGGATCAATGGCGAATTGTCCGTGAAACAAATTCGTGAACTGCGGATTGAAGACTTGCTGGGACGTGACACCATCCAACTCAACCAGCAGGATGCCTTTGCTTCCATGGAAGGAAAACGCATCGTCATTACTGGAGCGGCCGGGTCCATTGGCTCCGAACTCGTTCGTCAAGTCCTCATCCACAAGCCTTTGTCAGTATTGGCCATCGATCAAGCGGAAACCCCGATGCATGATTTGCATTTGGAGCTCAAAAAACTGGGGATTTTGGACCGTGTGCAACTTCAAATCGGAGATGTTCGAGACCGGGAACAAATGGTGCGAACAATGGAGGTCTTTCAACCCGAATTGGTCTTTCACGCAGCCGCATACAAGCATGTCCCCTTGATGGAAGCACAACCCTGGCAGGCTTTCGAAACCAACGTCATGGGTACCTACAACACATTGACGGCGTCGCAACTTGCAGGATGTGATCGGTTTGTCCTGATTTCTACGGACAAGGCTGTGAATCCCACGAGCGTCATGGGGGCCACCAAGCGACTCGCTGAAAAGGTGGTACGGTTTCAGGGGAACCTTCATTCCACCCGGTGCATCATCACGCGGTTTGGCAATGTGCTCGGGAGCAATGGATCTGTGATTCCATTGTTTCGTCAACAAATTGAATCGGGTGGTCCCATTACGGTGACCGATGCGGAGGTGACACGTTACTTCATGACCATCCCCGAAGCGGTTTCGCTCGTGATTGAAGCGGGTGCAATGGGCACAGGAGACGATTTGTTCGTATTCGATATGGGGGAATCCATTCGCATTTTGGACCTCGCTCACAAAATGGTCGCATTGGCCGGTTTGGAGGTTGGCCGGGATATCGAGGTGAAGATTACGGGGCTTCGCCCAGGCGAAAAACTCCATGAAGAGTTGCTCAGCGCCAGGGAATCCCTTTTGGCCACGCACCATCCCAAAATCATGCGAGCGCAAACGGAAGCTCACATGCTGGAGGCCCACATGGCCCACTTGCACGTTCTGCTGAATCAACGGGGAGACCACAAAGCAACCTTGGATCTTTTACAGAGCTTGCTTCCTGAGTACCGACCGGATGTCCCGTCTGCCTTGCCTACCGCACAAGAAGCGGACTCGATGCTCTCATGAATCCTGAAGAAGCTCCTTACCTCACCATTGAATCCCCTTGCGAGGGTCTATTCAAAGCCAAAGGTTCGAAGCACTTCGGCTATGTGTTCCCAATTGACGACGTGAACCAAGTCAAAGATCGTTTGGAGGAACTCCGGCTACTGCATCCATCAGCCCGTCATCATGCCTTTGCTTACAGGCTGGGCAACCAAGGTGAAAACTGGAGAGCGAATGACGATGGAGAGCCCAATAATTCCGCTGGACCACCCATTTTAGGTGCGCTCAGAAGCCATAACCTCACCCATTGTATGGGCGTGGTCGTCCGGTATTTTGGCGGCACTAAATTGGGAGTTGGCGGGTTGATTGAAGCCTATCGCGAAGCGACCAATGAAGCCATCGCCCAAGGAGCAATTGTCGAGCGTCATCCCATTGTCTCCATGACCGTGGTCTTTCCCTATAACCAATTGGGGCCAGTCATGTCCTTGCTCAAGCGGCAGCAACTCACCCCCTTCAATCCTGACTTTCAATTGACGTGTACGATGCGAATCGAAATGCGAAAAAGCGTTGTGCAAGCCTTCCTCAAAGCGCTATTGGTGATCCCTGGGGTTCGCTTGCTTCCGCAGGACATTTAATTCGTCCCAACAAGAGGACTTCCGATGGATCAACGCTTTCGCGCAACGTAAATTATACGTTCACTGCCTAAGCAATAACGTTGCACAAGCTCCTCTCCAAGCACATCCCCATAATTGACCGCCTCCACTTCAAAGCCAGCTTCTTCTAGACGCTCAACATAGCCCTGATATCCATACAAACGCACATGGTCACTTTGCCAATATAGCCGCTCCCGTTCCTTGGGGTCAAGGACCGCAGGGTCCTCTTCTGTTTTTGGATTGCTCATGTCAATGGGCACCTGGAAAATTCCCCAACCACCCGGCTTCATGACCCGATAGAATTCCTGCAACGTCCGGAGGTCATCTTCGACATGTTCCAACAAGTGGTTGCCCATGATGATGTCAAATGATCCCTCGTCAAAGGGAATGTCGTGCACATCGAAATGATGGTCGGCCCAAGGCGAATTCAAATCCGCCGTGACGTAATCCAAATGCTTCATTTGTTTGAAACGTCCCAGATAGCAGTATTCCGGTGCCAGATGCAACAGGCGCGCCGGCTTTTCAAAGAAATCCGTTTCGCGCTGTAAATACAACCACAAGGTTCGATGCCGCTCCAAGGACAAACTGTGCGGCGCTAGCGCATTCGGCCTTGAATGAATCCGACCATAAGGCAACATCTTGCGGTAAGTTTTCCCCGAAATGGGGTCCTCAAAACGACGGCCATGCCATAAAAAAGCGATTCGCAAAATGCTCCAATGGGACAACGAATGCAATCGATGTCTGGGGACAAATCGGGTGAGAACAGAAACTAAAAATTGCACCATGAGTGGGCTAAAAATAAGAACGGCAGCGCACGTGGGTGCGCTGCCGTTCCAAAATCAATCAGAAACTTATTGAATGATCACTTGAAGCGATCCTGAGACACCTTTTTGACCAGCAAAAAGCGTATAGTGTCCAGCAGCCATGCCCGTCCAATCCAGCATCGCAGGACCCTGTGCAAGTCCCTCATCGACCACGCGGCCAAATGAATCCACCAAACGGTAGGACAGCTCGGCTTGAATCGTCTGGTTCCAAGTCAATTGCACCATGCCGTTGGTTGGATTCGGATACAAATTCAGCCCCACTTCAGACAAATTGGCAATTCCCACAAAAGTGATCGTCACCGGAACACGCTCTGAAGAACACGCTACAAATGGAGTTTGTACGACCCAATTGTAGAAGAAGTAGTAGTAGTTATACGCATTGTTGCCACCGGCAGTACTTTGTTGGATTGTGGCTAGATCACCAATCGCATAAGGATATTCGATTCCAGAACCTGGACCGTCACGCCACAATTGAGGATCCTCATCAAACGATCGCAAGCCATAGCCTTCGCCCGCTGGAACTTCTAAATCCACAATGACTGTGCTGGCACCATCGGGTACTTCAACAGTCGTCGTTGACACCACGTTGCCCGCACCATCGATAACGCCTATTTCACGAGAGCCTGCCCCGTTGGCGAAAACGTCTAAACTGTGGATGACAATGTCCTCAGCGGCATCGAAAATTAACCAGCGGATGCTGTTGTCATGGTATTGCCCATCACCTTGCTCTGTGCGACCGCCTTGTGCCTCGACCATATTGCCCGCAGAACGGTCTTCTACCCAAAAGGTCGTCGTCTCAGTGATCACAGGTGTTTCGAATGTTGGACCAACGGCCAAAGGCTCCGTAGCCATTTCTGTTTCGAACCAGTGCAAATTGTAAGACGATCCCGACAATACCACAGAACCCGCTTCCGTCAATTCTTGTCCTTCTACCACAGGAGCTCCTGGTGTGTCCAGCACCTCCACCACAAACACTTCAGATTGATTCTGATTGCCACAAGCGTCCAACAAAGACAATGAGTACGAACCCGAAGCTGTGACAACAATGCTTTGTGTGGTTTCATTGTTTGACCAGCTCCACTCCGATGCGTTCGGGCCAACCAACTCAACCGACGAACCTGCACAGAAAGAAAGCTCACCCAATACCATCACTTGAGGAGCTTCAGCTGTAATGACCTCCACGCTGATGATTTCAGATACCCCTGCACAACCATCGGCATCGTAAACCGTCACGCTGTAATTGCCTGCTTCAGACACTTCAATGAAGCTGGTTTCACCGCCGTTGGACCAGTTGTAAGAAGTGAAGTCGCCCACCACTTCAATCATCACAGATTCACCGGGACAGAGACTCGTTGAACTCGCTGCAGCGACTGAAACCGATGTCATACAAGGTGCTTCCAATACTGTGTGGTATTGGTCAATGGCAGGATTGTCCAAAGTGGTTACGTAACCGCTAGGCCAATTGATGGTCACTGTTTCCACTTCCATGTTGTCTCCCAATCCGAACATGCATGCAAACGTGTTCACAATGCCGTAGCTCTCACCCGCTCGAATCTCACGCATTTGAGTGCCGAAGGCGCCGGTGATGATCACGGTAGTGCCCACAGCATCCATGTTCGACTCAATCCCTTCCAAGTCAAACGAAATCCAATGGTTGTCGTTGCCCGTGTTGACCCACAAAATGTCATCATTTCCATTGTCAGGAGAATTGTAGCCGTTGCCATAGCTCGCATACAAATCAGCAAAGCCATCCCGGTTCACATCACCCACGGCGAAGCTGTGCATGGTATCACCCGCAGCAAAAGCGGTCATCTGAGTGAACGTACCGTCTCCGTTGTTGTGGAAATAGCCATGCAACCCTCCTGAGAGCACAACATCCACAAATCCGTCGTTATCAAAGTCGGTCATCTTCGCTTGCAATACAAAACCGCTGATGTCCAAACCACTGCCTGGTGTGATGTCCGTGAAATAGCCGTTGCCATCATTTTCCAACAACGTCATGGTCGTGGAGTGGTTGGTTAAGAAACAATCGAAATCGCCATCGTTGTCGACATCCGCGTAATCCACGGTCCAACTTTGCTCGTTCAACACCAATCCCCGTTCTTCTGCGGATTCCGTGTAATTGCCGTTGCCATCGTTGATCCACAACTGGTTGATTCGACGTGGATCAAACGGGTCATTCACAAATTGACGGCACTTAGCGATGGTCAGGTCGATGTCACCATCTTGGTCAAAATCGCACCAAACCGTTCCATAATTTCCGCTATGATCGTTTCCAGGATTATCAGTCAAGGCATAATCCGTTAAATCAAAGAAATCTTGATTGTAATCCAATGCGGTTCCATTGCCCTTCCACATGCGGGAAAGCGCATCATCATGGCATCCAAAGGCGTCCAAACGACCATCGTTATCAATGTCCGCGAAATTGCACGCCTGCATGAACATGCTGCCATTGTCAAGTTCCATGTCAGAATAAGTGCCTACCGCATCGATGTGCTTGATGTGCACACCATCGTAGGCTCCTCCTGAAAACACATCCTTGTGGCCGTCGTTGTCGTAATCCCCAATGGTCATACCCCACTGGTTGTTGTTGGAGACACTTCCGTAGTCCACCTCGGTGAACGCTCCTGCACCATCTTGATACAAAACTTTCACGGTCTTGGACTGGTCCAGGACTACGATGTCATCGAAGCCATCGTTGTTCATGTCCGTAAATCCAACACAGTTTCCACTGTTGTATGAATTGGGCAAGGAAGAACTCGCATTTGAAAAAGACTGAGCCAACAGCATCGAAGTCGATGCCAAAGCCAGAGCAAGAGTTAAAAGTTTTTGCATAACAATTTGATTTCAGTTTCACTACAGGTGCGTGAAAGTTAGTGAGGAGAGTATAACCTCGGGCGGAAAAGCGTGATAATTTATGATTTCAAAGTGTTAAATCTGAAATCGCCCTATTTGTTCTCTCGCTAACTTCGCACCATGACTCCCGGAGGAACTGCTGCTTTTCACACATTGGGCTGTAAGCTGAATTTCAGCGAGTCGTCGACCTTGGCCAAACAATTGCTCGAAGCGGGTTTCGCTCGAGTCAGCATTGACGATGCCCCTGACGTCGTGGTCATCAACACCTGCAGCGTCACGGAACAAGCCGATGCCAAGTGTCGACACGCCGTGCGCCGGGCCTTGGCTTCCAATCCGGATGCTTTTGTCGCGGTCATTGGCTGTTATGCCCAATTGAAACCTCGAGAAATTGCCGCCATTGAAGGCGTTGATCTGGTGCTCGGTGCGGAAGAGAAATTCAATTTATTGGACCACCTGGATGCCCTGCAAAAACGAGAAGTCGGCCTCATCGAGGTGGGACCAATCAAAGAGGTCAGGCAATTTGTACCTGGATTTTCCAGCGGTGACCGAACCCGGACTTTTTTAAAGGTTCAAGACGGGTGTGATTATTTCTGCGCTTTTTGCACCATTCCTTTAGCGCGGGGCCGTTCGCGCAGCGCTTCCATCGAGGAGACCTTATTGCAAGCGCAAAAAGCAGCTGACGCTGGAGCCCAAGAAATTGTTCTCACAGGAGTCAACATCGGTGATTTTGGCAAAGCGCACGGCTCCACCTTCTTCGAGTTGATTCAGGCCTTGGATGAGCAAATTGAGGTCCCTCGATTTCGCATTAGCAGCATTGAACCCAATTTGCTCACCGATGAGATCATTGACTTCGTGAGCCAAAGCCAACGGTTTCAACCTCACTTTCACATCCCTCTGCAAAGCGGATCGGATGCCATGCTGCAATCCATGCGCCGGCGCTACCGCACAGCGGAATATGTGCAACGCATTGAGCGGATCCGAGAGCGCATGCCCCTGGCCTCTATAGGGGTCGACGTCATCACCGGATTTCATGGAGAAACGGAGGCTTACTTCAAGGAAACACAAGACTTCTTGATGGCATTGCCCCTGAGTTATTTGCACGTCTTCACCTACTCAGAACGTGCTAAAACCACCGCGTTGCGACTCGACAATGTGGTGCCTGTATCCGTTCGGAAGGAACGCACCCGTCAATTGCGGATGCTCTCCTTGAAGAAACAACGAGCACACTACGAGCAATTCATCGACCTGAATAGACCCGTTTTGTTTGAAGAATCAACCGAAGATGGATTGCGATTTGGCTTTACGCCTGAATATGTTCGCGTCGCCATCGATTCACAAGCAATACAAGCGAACACCATCCAAGGGATTCAACTCACCGAAATCAAAGCCGCTGGATATGTTCTCGGTGAACAACGTCCCATTGCCTCCTCCTCAAATTAAGCCATGTATCCAACGCTTTATCACGCGATTTACGACCTCTTTGGACTTGAAATCTCTGCGCTGAAAATTGTCAACAGCTTCGGCTTCTTTGTGGCCATGGCGTTTCTTGTGGCCGCCGCCCTCCTGCGCCGTGAGATGGACCGCAAACAATCGTTGGGCCTTTTTCAGTCGACCAATCAAAAAGTGCGCGTCGGAGACCCGGTTGGGTGGTTGGAAATTGCCGGACAAGGGCTCTTGGGCTTTCTGTTCGGCTGGAAGTTCTTGTACTTGATCTTCAATGCCTCCGAATTGTTTGCCTCTGGAATGCCGCAAGAACATCTCTTTAGCGGCAAGGGCAACCTTGTATTGGGGGTCATAATGGGTGGAGGACTCGCTGGCTTGCGTTGGAGACAGGGTCAGAAATATCAACTCGAAAAACCCCGAGTCGAATCGATTGAAATACCTGCTAGTCAACATGTTGGAGGCATCATTGCAGCAGCGGCAATTGGTGGAGTCGTGGGGGCTAAACTTTTTCACTTGCTCGAATATCCGGACGAGCTCGTTCGCTTCTTCACCGATCCATCACTGAGTAATTTCTTGGGAGGATTGACCATCTACGGAGGGCTGCTCATGGGCGGTTTGGCCGTCTTTCTATACGGACGCAAGCATGGATTGAAATTTTTGCATTTGGCCGATGCCACCGCGCCAGGTTTGATGTTGGGGTACGGCGTGGGAAGGATTGGATGCCAAGTCAGCGGAGATGGTGACTGGGGCATTCCGAATTCCAACCCACAACCCACATGGCTGCAATGGTTGCCGGAATGGACGTGGTCCTATGCCTATCCCAACAATGTGAACGGTGTCTATGGTCCGCGCAGTGCGGGCTACACCGGAAAGCTCATTGAACCCACGGATCCGTGGCCCATTTTTGAAGGCTACGGAACTTATTTGGACCCGGCTGTTTTTCCAACGGCCTTTTACGAGACAATCTTGGCCATCTTGATATTCACACTGCTCTGGTCACTACGAAAACGCATTCACATTCCAGGACAGTTGTTCGCTTTGTACCTCGTATTCAATGGTTTCGAGCGTTTTTGGATTGAGAAAATTCGGGTCAATGCCATCATGGAACTGGCTGGAATTCAATTCACCCAGGCAGAACTCATTGCCTGCCTTACCTTCTTAGCCGGTGCTTTCTTGTGGTTTTGGTTTCCGCGTCGTGCTGTCAATGCGGCCGAATCCCGTTAAACTTCTGAGCGGAACAGCCGTCCAAGTGGCAAGGGATGAAAACATGCTAAACAAGGTCATCCAAGATCATGACACATTTGAGCAGCCTGATTGGCTAGCGGGGATGACTTCCTCGGATCAGCAAATTCGATCCCAGGCTTTTGAGGGTTTTATGAATGCCTGGCAAAAGCCCATCTATTTCTACATGCGCAAATTGCTGGTCAACCACCACGACGCAGATGATGCGAGCCAAGAAGTGATGATTCAAGTGTTCCAATCGATCCACACCTTTCAAAAAAAATCCACCTTTTCAACTTGGCTCATGACCATTGCTTATCGCAAAGCAATGGACGCCATGCGCAAAAGAAAAACCCATGCCTGGGTCTCATTGGAACGGTCGCACCAAGCGGCCTTGAGTCATCTCAATGAAGACGCTCTGTTTGATGCCGATGATGCCGAATCCCGCTTGCACGCCGCTATTGCCACTTTGCCTCCACGTCAAAGACAAGTCTTTGTGCTGCGGTATTTCGATGAATTGAGTTTTCGGAAAATTGCTGCCATTACGAGCAAAACGGAAGGCGCCCTCAAAGCCTCGTTCCACCACGCCTCAAAAAAGGTTCGAGCATTATTGGTTCTTCCTTTTTAAACATTTTCACGCAGCGAACGTCTAAAAATCATGAAGGACTTGCCAACATCCACTCCGTTCAATGTACCCGAAGGGTTCTTTGACGAACAAAGGCAGAGCATTCAGCAAAGGATGGAGGCGGAACCTCAAGCAGTTTCCAAGTTCTACGAACTGAATCGTGCTCAGTGGTTTCGAGTTGCCGCTTTTTGGGTTGGCTTGATTGGCGTTGTTTTGGGGGTGCAACAATGGAATGCGGCAGATCCCTGTCAAACCTATTCTTGTTTGTTGGAACAACACGAGCATTCCCTCACGATCCCAGACGACATTTTAGAAGAATGGCTCGATGACGGGACATTATTTGATGACATCCTATTGGATGAAGTCTGAATGAAAACCAACGCAGGGATTCCATCCCCATTGAAAATTTAAATAATCTCAACTCATGAGAAATTTACTCCTCCTACTCTGCATCAGCTTCACTGCAACTGCGATACAAGCTCAGCGACCTTCGAGCCCTGCTCACGCCCCTCATGACCGGGAGGCCATGAAGGTCAAAATGGATCTGTTACACACCGCATACTTCTCTGAAGGTTTGGAATTGACCTCCGAGGAAGCGAAAGCTTTTTGGCCTGTTTGGGAGAGCGGAAAAGACGCAATGCACGCCGTTCAAGACAGTGTCAAATTCATCCATGATGCCGTCAAGGAGAATTCCTTGAAGCCCCTAGAATTCGATCAATTGATGCAGACGTTCATGGAGCTATCCATTCATAAAGCCGAACTCATGAATCAGGAAATGCTGAAGGTGGCCGAAATTATTGGATCACAACGGGCGATGAAAATTCCTTCGCTTGAAAAAGAATTTAGGCTACGCATGGTCAAGATGAGAGAACGGCAGATGCCTGCAGAAGACAAGAAAGCGTTCGGAAAAACGGGCCGAACCAATCGCTAAAACTCGATTCGCTTTATCGCATTCACGAAGCGTTCGCTATCACCGTTGGTGATTCAAGCAAACTCCATTGATGCAGTATCGATGGCCCGAAGGGGTTGGGCCATCAGGAAACAAATGCCCCAGGTGACCGTCGCAGGAAGCGCAGCGCACTTCCACTCGGACCATGCCGTGGGACCGATCCAATATCTCCTTGATCCGATCGGGCTCCTTTGCCGCGTCAAAGCTTGGCCACCCGCATCCAGCATCGAATTGTGCTGCAGCATCAAACAACTCTGCTCCGCACCCCTTGCAAGAAAACGACCCCTCGGATTTTGGCTCGCAATAGGACGAGCTGAACGGGCGCTCCGTGCCATGCTCACGCAGAACGCGGTACGTTTCGTCATCCAGCTTTTCCTTCCATTCAGACGCTGAAAGCTCTTGATCCATTATTTAGAATTCGACGGATTGGAGCGGTTATAACCGCCGCCATTGCTTTTTCCACCGCCGCCACCACCGCCGCGGTGAGGCCCACCTGATTTTGATGACTGTCCGCCCTTTCGATTTCCTCCACCGCCGCTTGGACGCTTGGAACCTCCTGGTCCTCTTGAGCGATCGCGCGCTCCGTTGTAATCAGGCCCTTTGCCCAATCTTTCAGGAATTTCCAATTTAAGAACCACCTTTTCGATCAACTTTTCGATGCGCATAAAGCGATGCTGGTCATCCGGGTTGACCAAGGTGACCCCCTCTCCGTCCTTGTCAGCACGAGCTGTCCGGCCAATGCGGTGAACGTAATCCTCTTCATTGGGAGGAACATCGTAATTCACAACCAACTCAATGCTGTCGATGTCAATGCCCCGACTGACCACGTCCGTTGCCACGAGAATTGGGATTTTACGCTGGCGAAAGGCCAACATCACTTCTTCCCGTTCACTCTGCTCCAAGTCCGAGGAGATCTTACCACACGGAATGCCTGCTTCTTTCAACACGCGGGTGATTTGCGAGACTGTGCGTTTGCGAGACGTGAATACAATTCCGGAAGAAACGTTGCGATCCCTCAATAAATCCACCAAAACCGCATCCTTTTGGTGATCGAACAAGATGTAAGCGCCTTGTTTGATTTTTTCTGCAGGCTTGGAGAGCGCCAATTTGACCGTTTCCGGATTGTTGAGCAATTCCAGAGCCAAGGTGTCGATGCGATCGGGCATGGTCGCACTGAACAAAAGCGTCTGCCGTTCCTTTCGGCATTTTTCTGCAATGCGCATGATGTCTCCTAAGAATCCCATGTCCAACATCCGGTCGGCTTCGTCCAGAATCAAACAAGACAACTCGCTGAGGTCCACATAGCCCAAATTCAAATGGGATAGGAATCGACCTGGCGTCACAATGACGATGTCAGCTCCTTTGGTCAATGCTTTTTTCTCCCGCGTAAAATCATGTCCTGAACCGCCACCATAAATGGCTAGGCTGGTGACCTTGGCGTAGTAACCAAATCCCTCGACTGCCTGATCAATTTGCATCGCCAATTCTCGGGTCGGCACCACGATCAAAGCCTTGACTTTGCCGTTGTCCGGCATGTCCAGAATTCGATCGATGACAGGCAGCAAAAAAGCGGCTGTCTTGCCCGTTCCCGTTTGGGCTACCCCCATCAAATCCTTACCTTCTAGAATAATTGGGATGGCTGCAGCTTGAATCGGCGTAGCTCCCTCAAATCCCATGGCATCCAACGCGTCTAAGACATCGGGATGCAGCGGCATTTCGTCAAACCGAACGCGCTTTTGTTGTTCTTCCACGCTCTAAAGTTAAGGATGTTGCAACCTTTCCCCCAATGCAAATGTTATCAGCATGGATATTCGAGGGATTATGACCGAACTTTATCAGGTGATGCAGAATCAAGTTACTCATCCAGCTAGCGCGATCAAGCCCCCTTTTCGAAATGGGTTCCTCACGTCATGTCTGGTCGCTGTTTTTTTTGGTTTTGTATTGACTCCTAATCAAGGAAAGGCGGCGCACGCAATGGGAGGCGAGGTTTATTATGAATACCTCGGAGGAGGTGATTTTTTGATTTCCCTGATTTTTTACAGGGAGTGTTTCAATAGCAATGTGGAGCCTGGAGGATGGGAAACTGGGGGAACCAACTTGGACCCGTCCATCATGCTCGGTGTTTTTGAAGGCAATGCGGAATACAATGTTTACGATGTGCCATTGACAGTGGCGTCTATTCAACCGTTGGAAACAACCCTTGAGAACCCGTGTGGAATCTTGCCTCCAGATTTGTGCATGCAGCGGTTGGAGTACTCCATCACCGTCAATCTCCCCCCCAGCGCGGTGGGTTATGACATTGTCTTTCAGCGTTGTTGTCGAAATCCAGGCATAGCCAACATCCCGAACCCCGGAGATGTTGGCATTACGTTGACCACACAGATACCGCCCAACGTATCCGACTCCAATCCCAATAGCAGCCCACAATTCTCGGTGTATCCCCCTGAAGCCATCTGCACCAACTTTGACTTTTTCTTGGATCAAAGCGCCACGGATGTCGATGGCGATTCCTTGACCTATTCTTTTTGCACTCCCTTGAATGGAGGCTCTACGAATGATCCTTCACCCAGTCCATTGCCCGCGTCCACTTTGGCCAACATACCTTGGGGAGGAGGTTTCAGCGCAGTGAATCCCATTCCTTCTACTCCTCCTTTCACCATTGACCCCATTACAGGTCAGGTCACCGGATTTCCGACCACACCGGGGGCGTACGTCATCGGCATTTGCGTTTCTGAGTACCGCGATGGTGAATTGCTCAGCACCGTCATGCGGGACTTTCAATTCAATGTCGTGATGTGCGACCCGACGATCATATCGGCCGCTCAACCCCAAACCAACGCTCAGCTGTGCATTGGAGAGACCCTGCAGTTCACTGAGAACAGCATCGGCGCCCAAGATTTGCTCTGGGATTTCGGCGTACCGGGAACCGATACCGATGTGAGCACAGCATCTAATCCCGAATTCACCTTTCCCGACACGGGTGTTTATGAGGTCATGCTCATTGCCAACCCTTCTTGGCCGTGCGCCGATACCTCTTCTCAGGTATTTTACGTCTACGAGCCCATTGACCCCGAAATTTCCGTGACGGATTTCGTTTGTGCGGGCGACATGGAATATTTCTCATTCACCGCCCTTGGCGCCTTCAATGCTCAAACCAACCTCACATGGACCTTCAATGGTGGGAGTCCATCCGCTTCCAACTTGACCAGCCCTGGCGGCATTCAATTTGACAATGCCAATGCCTGGGATGTCACGCTCACCGCAAGCCATTTTGGCTGCAACTCGACCACCTCATTCGATTGGGTCGCACCCGCTCAACCCCAAGCCAACATTGCAGACCAAAGCTCCTTTTGTCAAGGATTCACCTTTGATTTTGAAAACTTAAGTTCCAACGCTAATTCCTGGTGGTGGGATTTTGGTGTCTTTGGCGATGCGGATCAATCGACGGAGGAAACCCCCACATTCACGTATCCCGGTGACGGCTTGTTCACGGTGCAACTCATCGCCTCTGCCGACTACACCTGTTCTGACACCGCGTGGGCCACCGTTGAGATTTTTCCTGAAATTGACCCGGCCTTTGCACCGGTTGACCCCGAATGTTTTTCGACCAATAATTTTTCTCTCCTGCCGCTCTTCGACAATGAAGTCGGCACAATTTATAGCTGGAATTTTGGTGGCGATACCAACAGCGCTAACGTCAATGGCGCCACGGTCCAAAACCTGGTCTATGCTGAACCCGGAACCTACACGGTGACGGTAACGGCCATCGCCAACGGCTGCGAAGTCGTGGCCACTGAAGAAATTTGGGTCATTGAAGATCCCATTGTTCAATTTACGGGAGGACCAACGGAAGGCTGCCCTCCTCATCTCGTGTCCTTTTCCAATTTGAGCGTTACGGAAACAGCTACCAGTTATCTCTGGCATTTTGGAGATGGCAGCACCTCCCCTTCGGCGAGTGCGAGTCATGTTTACGAAAATCCAGGATCGTTCTCAGTAACACTCGAGATGAACACGGGCGGATATTGCAGCCAAGAATTGATCATGACGCAATCCAATTTGGTCAGCATTTTGGAAGTTCCACAAGCGGGATTCAACATCGACCCGAATCAAGTCGATATTTTGAATCCGCAAGTCACGTTTGAATCGCTCGCAACTGGCGGTGTTGATTGCTTCTACAATTTTGGAGATGGGGGTAGCTCCAGTGATTGCAATGGCACCTACCTGTATACCGATGGCGGATTGTTTGATGTCACCCAAACCGTCATTAACGCCGCTGGCTGCACCAGTACGGCACAAGGACAAGTCGCCGTCCAAGGCACCGTGTTTTATGCCCCAACAGCCTTTTCACCGAATCAAGATGGACTCAATGACGTCTGGAAGCCTTCGGCGCTTGGCATTACAAACTATCACTTGCAGGTCTTCAATCGATGGGGTGCTTTGATTTGGGAAACGCGTAACGTTGATGAGCCTTGGCTAGGCCAAGTCAATGGAGGAGAACACTTTGCACCCGATGGTTTGTATTTCTGGAATGCTTGGATGGAAGACCAAATCTTACTTCCAACGACCCATGCCGGTCACTTGTTATTAATCCGCTGAACGAATTGTGACACCGAATCTTTTGCAACTCACTTCGGTTCCAATTATATTAGCATCGATAGAGACAGAAAGATGAGCGATCAACCCAACAGAGAGGAACTCTTTTCTCATCCAGTTCGCGCTGGAAAACGGACCTACTTTTTCGATGTAAAAGCAACGCGTGGACAAGATTTGTACATGACGATTACTGAAAGCAAGAGACGGTTCGAAGATGATGGCAGCGTGCATTATCAGAAGCACAAGATCTTCTTGTACCGAGAGGATTTCGCCAACTTCGAGCATGGGTTCATTGCCGCCGTGGATAAAATTCAGGAGCTCATGGCCACTGGCGATTATCGTGATCCGATGGCCGAACGCCTTGCCGCAGAGGACCAAACGGACTCCTCATCATCACAGCCTTCCGCCAATGAACCTGCGCAAGATCTGGAAACAGAGACTCCCGCGGAAAGCGCAGCTGACTCCGACGATTTTAGCTTTGACGATTTGTAATTTCAAGGATCTTTTCTGCTCCTTCATTTCCTGAAAAACCCGTCCATTCAGTTGATAACTTTCGAGGCGCTCCATGGGCTCTCCTCGCTATATTTGAGCAACTCAATCTGTTTTGGTTGACAGTCGTTGCATCAAACTGCAATCCGACGATAACGGACTGATTACACGTTCGGCATGAACGTTTGGCGAACATTTGTTCATCATCCGTTGGCCACTTTTAGAAGCGCAACAACACTGGAAAGTAGGATTTGACTCATGGGGAAAATTATAGCCATCGCCAATCAAAAAGGTGGAGTTGGTAAAACAACCACCGCAATCAACTTGAGCGCCTGTTTTGGGGTGTTAGAATTCAAGACGCTTTTGGTGGATGCTGACCCTCAAGCCAACGCCACCTCGGGGCTTGGCATCGACCCGTCGACTGTTGAAGGCGGAACGTATGAAGCACTCATCGGGACGGGCTCTGTGCGCGACAACATCGTGAGCACCTCCTCTCCCAATTTGGATTTGCTCCCAGCACGAATAGACCTCGTCGGAGCGGAAATCGAGTTGATCGCTGTGGAAGAGCGGGATTTCCAATTGCGCAAGTCACTCGAATCCGTGGTCGATGATTACGATTTCATTCTCATTGATTGCTCCCCAAGCTTGGGCCTGATTACGGTCAATGCGCTGTGCGCAGCTCATTCTGTTTTGATTCCTGTTCAATGCGAATACTTTGCGCTAGAAGGTCTCGGAAAGCTGCTCAATACCATCAAGATCGTTCAAGGCCAACTGAACAAAGCACTGGACGTTGAGGGCATTTTACTGACGATGTATGATACTCGATTGCGCTTAGCCAACCAAGTCGTCGATGAGGTGCGAACGCATTTTCAAGACTTGGTGATGCACACCATCATTCACCGCAACACCCGTTTGGGCGAAGCTCCCAGTTTTGGCGAATCGATCATCATGCACGACGCCTCTTCCAAAGGCTCGGTGAACTACCTCAATCTTGCCCGAGAGATTCTTCAGAGAAACAAGTTGACACAACTTTCTGACGAGGAGAAGTACATCCCTGTTTCAAACAACTGAGATGTCAAAGCGGCAAGTATTGGGACGAGGTTTGGGCGCGCTCCTCGATGGTGCGCCATCGAGGCCTGCCAATGCATCCAATCCCAGCAGCGTCTCCCCTCCCATCATCGGCAACATGGCCGGATCCATTGCGCTGTTGACCATTGGTCAAATTGAAGCCAATCCGGAGCAGCCTCGAAAGGATTTCGATCAAGCAGCCCTTGAAGAATTGGCTCAAAGCATCCGTGAACTGGGCATCATACAGCCGATTACGGTGCACCGTGTCAGGGCTGACAAATACCAAATCATCAGCGGAGAGCGGAGATTTCGAGCCGCTCAAATCGCTGAGCTGGATGCCGTACCTGCCTACATCCGAGAAGCCAACGACCAGACCCTCCTAGAGATGGCCTTGGTTGAAAACATCCAACGTGAAGATTTGCACGCCATCGAAGTGGCCATCTCCTTTCAGCGGCTCATTGAAGAATGCAACTTGACCCATGAAGCATTGGGCTTGCGATTGGGCAAAAACCGCACGACGATTACCAATTACATGCGGCTGCTTCAGTTGCCCTGGGAAATCCAAGTCGCTGTGCGCAACAAAACCATCTCCATGGGACATGCTCGAGCGCTGGTTTCCATTGACGATAGCGCATGGCAAAAAGAGGTCTTCCTCCGCATTCAATCGGAGGGTTTATCGGTCAGAAACACCGAAGAACTTGCTCAAGCTCGGAAGCTCAAATCTGCATCTACCAAGCGTCGAACGGTGCTCTCCTTTGACCAACAAAAAGTTCAAGCAGACCTGCGATTGAAGTTTGGGAAGAAGGTCATGCTCCGCTCCCTCGCTGATGGTGCTGGTAAGATTGAAATCCCTTTTGACTCTACAGACGATTTGGATACGCTATTGCGTTCATTGGACCTGTAACGCTATTTGTGATGCCCATGGACCCCTTGATTTACCCAGCCATTCGACGAGGACTTCTGTTCCTGTCCCTTTCTTGGGCATTTCATTCCATGGCGCAAGACTCCCTGCCACTTTCCCAGGTTGACCAGCGCATTCAACGCACCACACGCATGGCGTTCCTCCTCCCTGGATCGGGACAAATTTTGAATCATAAATACTGGAAAGCACCCCTTGTTTGGGGAGGGATTGGCTACTGCATTAGCGCCATTCATTTCAATCAAGAGAAGCTGAACCTTTACCGGAATTCCATCATTGCGGCTAGCAACGGAGAGGTTTTACCCGACCCAAGCCTTTTGGCGACACAGCCCCAATGGCGTCAGCTCGAAACAGAATACCAGAAGCAACGCGATCTCTCCTATTTGGCTCTACTCGGCGTCCATTTATTGAGCGTGCTCGATGCTCATGTGGATGCGAATCTCATGGAGTTTGATGTCGGTGAGGATCTGTCCTTGCATCTCGCCCCCATTCACATCGAATCTTCCGCCCGCCCTTCATCCTTTGGGTTGAGATTGAACTGGTCCATCGGCGCAACCGCACCTCACGCTCATTCGAATCACCCTGCAACAGGGCGTTCAGCTGCGCAACCACTGTGATTCACTTTCGAATACCATGAACTTACTTCCCTGGATTTTACTAGCGCTCCTGATCATTGAGCACACCATTTTCCTTCCGAGCTTGTTTAAACGCGCTGGACAAGTCGCTTGGCACGGAGTGGTTCCCGGTCTGAATTATTGGACCTGGCTCAAGGTGATTGGTCGGCCCTGGTATTGGATTTTCATGCTGCTCGTGCCGGGAATCAACTTGGCCATGTTGGTGATCATGCAGATTGAATTGAGCATTGTGTTCAACAAGCGAACCCGTGTGGACCAATGGAAAATCGGCGCATTGCCTTGGTTATTTTTACCGGCTCTCGCCAAGTCCGACCAATCCCACGTCGGTCCACGCGACTGGTCCAAAAAGAAGAAATCAGTGGGGCGCGATTGGGGTGAATCCATCCTGTGGGCGCTGATCGTTGCCAGTGTCGTTCGTGCATTTTTCTTCGAAGCCTTTACCATCCCCACCGCTTCAATGGAAGGCAGCATGCTCGTCGGGGATTACCTATACGTGAGCAAGACGTCCTATGGCGCCAAAATCCCGCAAACGCCCGTGGCCGTTCCTTTGATCCACAATGCTTTGCCCGGGACCCTAATCCCAAGCTATACGTCCTGGTTCTCGCTGCCTTACAAACGACTCCCAGGATGGCGCGACGTAGAACGTTATGATGCGGTGGTTTTCAATTTCCCCCATGGCGATAGCATCGTGGTCGATCCACTATTGGTGGGACACGATTACTACGGCATCATGCGCAGAGAGGCCATTGCCCAATGCCAGGGCGACTTAGACCTTTTCGAATCGGATCGTGAAGCCTATTTGAAATTGGCTAGCGAATCCATGGCCAAGAAGCATGGAATCGCTAGCAGACCATTGGACAAATCAGAGAATTACGTCAAGCGCTGTGTTGCGTTGCCAGGCGAAACATTGGAAGTGATCCGGGGTTCCATTCACATCAATGGTGAAGCGCTAGTTCCACCAGCCGGTGTGCAATTCGAATACCGTGCAGTCTTCAACTCTCAACTCGATGCTCGTCGCGCTTTCAAAGGACTGGGCCTGACCAATGTTGACTTGGGTTCTGCTCGCATGGAAGGGGATCAAATTGAAGTCATTCTGGCCTTGACCGATTCAGAAAGGGTTCTATTGGAGAATGGATCGCTCTCCCAATCCTTGGAACGCATGGACGTCAGTGGACGTCGAGGTTCCATGGAAATGTTCCCCAATGTTCGATCGACTGAGTTCAATCAATGGGATCCGGACAACGTGGGACCCATTCTCCTTCCAAACGTTGGTCTCACCGTTGAATTGAATCAACGCAATCTCGACTTGTACCGGCGTGTCATTGACGTATACGAGGGCCATGATTTGGAAGAAGTCAATGGGATCGTCCGCATCGATGGGGTGGAAACTACGAGCTACACCTTTGAATTGGACTACTATTGGATGATGGGCGACAACCGACACCGTTCGGCTGACTCGCGCATGTGGGGCTTTGTCCCTGCCACACACGTAGTCGGAAGAGCGTCATTCATCTGGTTTTCGAAGCAAAACGAGAAACAGCACGGAGAAAGTAAGATTCGATGGGATCGGATGTTCAAATCAGTGAAGTGACCGCCATACTTCCGCTTTGTCCTTTCCCTCCGCTTCATTGGTGGTTTTTAGCACAGGAACATCACGGGGGCAGCAGCCGCATTGCGACGAACGAATCTTTTGTGAAGCAATCCTTTCGAAACCGATTGTTTTTGGCACAGGCGAACGGTGTTTTGAATGTCACGTTCCCAGTCAAACAAGGCGATACGGCGTCAGACATGCTGATGACGGACGCTTTGCTGTCATCGCATGTTCGTCCCAAAACTTCGTGGCGCAGCATTCAAACAGCATATGGAGCGGCCCCTTTCTTTGAGCATTTCGCTCCCGAATTGGAAGCGCTTTGGCATCAACACCTTCCAGAGAACGACAACGATGTCCGCACCTTGGCCGACTGGAGCATCGCCGCACTGGAGTGGATGGCCTCCACCTGCCAATGGCAATTGCCCCCCATCTCCAACGCTCCGCTTCCATTCCAATCGCAGCTCGACTTGAGAGATCGGCAAGCCCTTCGAGGTAAAACCTGGACCTTCAAACGGTACACACAGCTTTATGAAGATCGCCAACCTTTCTTGGGAGGCCTGTCCGCACTCGACGCCCTTTTCATCCTGGGTCCACAAGAATTGAAAGCGCGGTTGCCCGAATTGGTGCAGCAACCGCATCACGTTGATTAAATTCGCCGCATGAACGCAACGAACGAATCCTTGAACCGGACAGCTCTTTACGAGAATCATTTGAAATTGGGCGCCAAGATGGTTCCATTTACAGGATTTGAAATGCCTGTTTCGTACGCTGGCTTGACGGAAGAACACCATTCTGTTCGCAACGCCTGCGGCATTTTCGATGTATCCCATATGGGAGAATTCCGGGTGAAAGGGCCGGAAGCATTGCACCTGATTCAATGGATCACGAGCAATGACGCAGCCGTGCTTGTCCCGGGACAAGTGCAGTACAGTTGCATGCCCAATGGTCGCGGCGGAATTGTAGACGACTTGCTCGTCTACTGCATTTCGAATGACGAGTACATGCTGGTGGTCAACGCCTCGAATCGAATCAAAGATTGGGAATGGATCGCCTCACAAAACCGATGGGACGCCCTGGTAGAAGACGAATCGGACGATTGGTCGTTGATCGCCGTTCAGGGACCCGAAGCAGCGTCGCTCTTGCAGCCTTTCTGTGATTTGTCTAGTCTCGAGCAAATGAAATATTACACCTTCGCTGAAGGCAACACCTTTGGGCATTCCACCCTTGTCAGCGCAACCGGCTATACAGGAGCGGGAGGATTTGAGCTGTACGTGAGAAACAACGCTGCTGCGGCTGTATGGGAAGGCTTGATTCGAGCTGGAGCGACCCCTTGTGGATTGGGCGCGCGCGATACTTTGCGCTTGGAAGCCGGATTCTGCTTGTATGGGAACGACATCGACGAAACCACTTCCCCCATTGAGGCGGGCCTCGGATGGATCACCAAATTCACCAACGATTTTGTTGACCGAGACCTCTTGGAGCTGCAAAAGAAAGACGGTACCGCTTTGATTTTTAGGGGATTCAAGATGCTCGAACGAGGCATTCCGAGGCAAGGCTATCCGATTGAAAATTCTGCCGGAGAGACCATTGGAAGGATCACCAGCGGAACGCAATCACCAACACTTGGCGTTGGCATTTCGATGGGGTATATCCAGCGTGAATCCGGTGCATTGGGAGAACAGGTGGCCATCCGAATTCGCAAGAACACCGTGCCGGCAATCATTGTTCGCCCGGGTTTCCTTCCGAAGAAATAAGGCCTGGACTCCATGTCGTACATTCGTGACATTCAAATAAATACTGCAGGCGGCACTGCAGCACAGGATGACTCCCTGGAACGTCATTCTCACAAAAACCTTCCATCTTCATGTCCACAAAGCGTCGCGTAGAGATTTGTTTTTCACCAGCCGAATACGCCCTGTATCAAGAGGATTTTGAATTGGTCGTGGTCATCGATGTCCTTCGAGCAACTTCTGCGATTTGCACGGCACTTCACAATGGCGTTGAGCGCATCAAACCTGTCGCTTCTGTTGACGAGGCACGGGAATGGATGAGCAAGGGCTTTATTGCCGCTGCCGAAAGAAATGGAGAGATTGTTGATGGATTTGAATTGGGCAACAGCCCGATTGCCTACATCGAACGTGCCGAGGAATTTGTGGGCCAGACCATTGTGCTCACCACCACCAATGGCACCAAAGCCATTGACGTGGCCAAAGACAAAAACACCGTGGTCATTGGCGCATTGAACAACTTGGATGCCCTAACGCAATGGTTGATTGAGCGCAATGAAGACGTACTGATTCTGGCTTCTGGATGGAAGGACAAATTCAACTTGGAAGACACCATTTGCGCTGGAGCCATTGCAGATTCCTTGATTGAGACAGGAAATTTCATTGCTGACGAAGACAGCACCGTAGCCTCGAAGTTCATTTACCGCTCAGCACGCGACAACATGTTCGCTTTTTTGAAAGCCTCTTCTCATCGCCGCCGGTTGCGTCAATTGAATTTGAATGAAGACGTGAAGTATTGCCTGACGCCCAACAACTTGACCACCATTCCCATTTTACGGGATGGATATTTGGTCAAGTTAAATGACCGGACAACACCCCTTTCGTAGACTCCACTCGGTCGATTGGTTTCGCCTCATATTTATAGGGTTGGGCATGCCCTTGGCGTTATGCAGCTGGGGATTCTCATCCCATCGCTGCATTCACGATGCAGCCATTCAAGCGCTACCCGAACCGCTGCACGCCTTTTTCAAAGAGCACCGCTCTTGGCTTGTCACCCATGCTGTCGATGCCGATTTGCGCAAACACGCTGTTGTCGGCGAAGCCGAGAAGCACTTCATTGATTTGGACCTCTATGGGGTTTCAATGGACAGCCTGAAGCATCATTTCCCCCGAGATGAGGAGGATGCGCGGCTCGCATTTGGGGATTCAACTCTGATCGCCAATGGAACGGGACCATGGAGCGCCCTGCGAACGTACCACCGCTTAGTCGCCTCCTTTAGTCGAAAGGATGAGGCCATGATTCTGAGGCATGCCGCTGATCTGGGTCATTATGTATCAGACCTGCACGTTCCATTGCATACGACCTCCAACTACAACGGTGCTCAAACGGGGCAGCATGGAATCCATTCCTTATGGGAAACCCAATTGCCAGAGCTGTTCATTGATACGTACCAGTTGACTCCGGGAATCGATTGCAACTTGCCTGCAGCTCGGTATATAGCGGACCCACAATTGTGCCTATGGAATGCAACGTTCGACAGCCACCAAGCAGTCGATAGTGTGTTGTACTTTGAAGCCATGTTGAGCCATGAACTGGGACGAGCATCGACCCACGCCTATGTCGAGCGGGGAAGAACACATCAAAGAATGCGCACCTTTGAATTTACAAGTCAATATCATCAAGCCCTGAGTGGACAAGTCGAACGTCGCATGCAACAGTCCATATATACTGTGAGCAGCCTGTGGTATTCCGCATGGGTGGATGCCGGACAACCGGACATGCCCCGACCCACGATCCATCAAGATCTTTCCTGGATAAAGCGCCTGAACAATTGGCTTTTCCGATGAACATCTTACTGCTCGACCCCTTTCACTCAGGATCGCACGCCTATTGGTCCAATCATCTGACCCAACAATTGAATGACCGTGGCAACGTGAACGTGGAGTTGCG
Organism: Bacteroidota bacterium; assembly: GCA_027593035.1. GTDB lineage: Bacteria > Bacteroidota > Bacteroidia > Flavobacteriales_D > Sanyastnellaceae > UA16. Next base: position 23,372 of record JAQCJQ010000019.1, read on the forward strand.
CACGCTTCAGGGAAGGCATTGGAAATGGCGCATGCTTGGAAGCGCAGCAGCTTTCGCATCAACGATTCTTGAAGCAGACCCACTCCCCGACGCTATTCTCACAACAGACATGATGGATGTTGCAGCATTTCGCGGATCGCTTTCATTCAAGTGGCGCAGCATTCCAGTCATTCAATATTTCCACGAAAATCAACTGACTTATCCTTGGAATCAGACTGATCCCGACTCCCGCAACGGCCAAAACAGGATCTACGGCTTCATGAACATCCAATCAGCATTGGCCGCGGATGCCGTGTGGTTCAATTCCAACCACCACAAACAACAGTTCTTACGCGCTGTTCAACTTTTCTTGACCGAAATGCCTGACCACCAGCTGCCCCATGCCCATGACAACATCCAAACAAAAAGCACGGTACTGCCCATCGGAATTGTGAATGATCAGCGGAAAGACATCGTCCCACTTGCACACCCTCCAATCAGCGATCCCCCCGTTCTGTTGTGGAATCATCGGTGGGAGTACGACAAAGCACCAGACCGTTTTTTTCAAAGTCTCACCGAATTGAAACAACAAAACTTCGATTTCAGGTTGATTCTTCTTGGACAACAATTTGATCGAATGCCATCCGCTTGGGAGGCCATTCAATCCACCTTTCACTCGCAGATTCTCCACTCCGGATGGGCAAATAGCCAAAGTGAATACTGGTCATTGTTGTGTCAATCAGACCTCCTCTTGCATGATCCTCGACAAGAATATTTTGGCATCAGCGTCATGGAAGCCATGCGTTCTGGCGTAATTCCGTTGGTATCGGCAGGGCACGCATACGACGACTGGATGGCGCCAAAATTCATTCGCCGTGACAACATCCCACTCCTCGACCAGATGACCGAACTCATCACTCATCAAATCGAGAACCAAAAACTAGCCATTGAAACCACTGAAGGTTATGATTGGAGGGATGTTTCCATCTTGTACGAATCACAATTCCTTACACTGAAGCGATAACAAGCATCCATTTATTGTCTAAATACCACATGAGGCGCTTCTGATTTTCTCCAGAGACTAGAAATCAAGATCTTAACAACCACTTCCAACAGTACAGAAAAGAGTCACAGAGATCACGATCCGTTATGCCGTGCCTTCTCCCAAGAAAATACTCGGCTTATGAACTATAAAAAGTTCATTAGTCTCATTATTCTTCAAGACATGTATGTGGCCAGGAAAGTAGCGAAGCGAGCGAAAGAACGCAAGAATATATTACTACAAACCCTTCAATATCAAAGTTTTGAATAAGTATATTTCTTTTAATGCTACTTTTTACTAGATTAAACGTCATCATAAAGCACACTGGATAAACAGTCAAAATCACTTTCTCGAAAAGTCAATACGCCAGCGATTTTTTTTTCCGCTAGTTTATCCAAATCTTGCACTCGCTATGAAACAGTTGATACCTGTCAATTGGAGCTTGCAATTTTATTTTTCACGACCATTCAGATTAAAATCATGAGCCAAGATCACTTGACCATTTGGAAAAGCTGCCTTCAAGTCATTGAAGATAATATCAGTCCCCAAGCGTTCAAGACATGGTTTACACCAATCAAGCCCTTGAAGCTTGTAAGTCAAGTATTAACGATTCAGGTTCCTTCTCAATTTTTTTATGAATGGCTTGAAGAGCACTACATCGCTCTGATTCGCAAGACCATTCGCAAAGAATTGGGACCTGATGCTCGACTGGAGTACAGCATCATCATGGAAAACGTTGGCGCCTCAGGAAACCAAGTCGCCAGCCCTTACACCATTAAAATTCCTGCATCCAATCGTCAGTCCGTTAAGAATCCTGCAGTGGCCATGCCCGTCGGCATGCACGAGACACCCATTAAGAATCCATTTGTCATTCCCGGGTTGAGAAAACTAAACATTGATTCGAATTTGAATCCGAATTATAGTTTTGATCAGTTCATCGAAGGTGAATGCAATCGACTGGCTCGCTCTGCTGGCTATGCCGTCGCGAACAAACCTGGTGGCACCGCCTTCAACCCTCTTTTAATCTATGGATCGACGGGATTGGGCAAGACCCACCTAGCGCACGCCATTGGTTTGGAAATCAAGGAGCAAAACCCTGATTTGACGGTATTGTATGTTTCATCAGAGAAATTCACGCATCAATTCATCGATGCCGTTCGAAACAATTCAGTCAACGACTTCAGTCATTTTTACCAAATGATTGACGTACTACTGATCGACGATGTTCAGTTCTTCAGCGGAAAGGAGAAGACACAAGACGTTTTCTTCCACATCTTCAACCACCTGCATCAAACCGGCAAACAAATCGTTCTCACAAGCGATAAGCCACCCGTGGAAATGCAAGGCATGGAGCAACGCTTGTTGAGCCGATTCAAGTGGGGATTGAGTGCAGACATGCAAGTTCCTTCGCTTGAAACGCGCATGGCCATTTTGGAAAAGATGATGTATGCCGATGGAATCGAGCTTCCTCGCGAAGTGGTAGAGTACCTCGCCTATAGCATCACATCCAATGTTAGAGAGCTCGAAGGTGCTTTGATTTCCTTGATCGCACAAAGTAGCCTCAATAAGAAATCCATCACCCTGGAACTTGCAAAGCAAATGATTGACAAGTTTGTCAAGAATACCGCTCGAGAGGTGAGCATAGATTACATCCAAAAGGTGGTTTGCGATTATTTCGACCTGCCCTTGGAATTGCTCAAGTCCAAAACACGAAAGCGTGAAATTGTTCAAGCGCGGCAAATTGCCATGTACTTCTCCAAGAAGATGACGAAAAGCTCTTTGGCCAACATCGGATTGCATTGCGGAGGCAAGGATCACGCGACGGTGCTCCATGCTTGCAGAACGGTCAACAACCTGCAGGAGACCGACAAGCATTTCCGAAAGTACTTGGATGATTTGGAAAAGAAGCTAGCGATTCATTGATCTCCCTCTGAATGAAACGGGTTCTGGTGGTTTGCCTGGGCAACATCTGCCGATCGCCCATTGGTGAAGAATTGATTCGTGAGCATGCCCAACTTCGCGGTGTGGACGTAACGGTTGATTCCGCTGGAACCATGGGCTGGCACGCCGGCAAAGCACCTGACCCCCGATCACAACTAGTCATGCGTGCGCATGGGTTGGACATTTCAATGCAGCAGTCCAGGCCGCTCACAGCTTCAGATTTTTACAACTTTGATATCATTTTATGCATGGACCATCAAAACTTGATGGATGCACATACCATTGCCCCAGGCCCCGCTCAACTCAGCTTATTTGTAGCCGACACGGATGTGCCAGACCCTTACTATGGAGGAGATGACGGTTTTGAAAAAGTGCATGCCATGCTCAACGCTGCTGCTGGCGACTGGATGAATCAGTGGTCCCAACAAACGAATTCATGAAGACGCTCCATCTTATACCCAACACACTCGGAAGCCGAACACCCGAGTGGCACCTTGCGGCATCGAGCATCGAAGCTTTGCGCAGTAGCAGCCGGATTATTGCAGAAAGTGAAGGGGCCGCTAGAAGACTGCTCAAAGACTGCTTTCCCCATGAAGACCCTCGGAACAAAGCCATCTTTCTTCTCAACGAACACTCCGACCCACAAGATTTGGTTGAATTGATTCAATGGTTCCGATCGGAAGACGACATCGCTCTTCTATCGGACTCGGGATGTCCTGGTGTTGCCGACCCCGGCGCACCGGCCGTTCGCATAGCGCACAACGCTGGCTGGCAGGTTATTCCGCACATCGGACCAAGCTCCATCCTATTGGCCTTGATGGCATCCGGAATGAATGGACAACAGTTTGCTTTCAAGGGATACCTTCCAAGGGACCCGAAGCGCAGAGATCACCTATGGCGTGAGATGCGAGAGGGGCTTCAACGAAGAAAAGAGACTCAAATTTTCATGGAGCCGCCTTATCGCAACCAAACAACCTTCAATGAATGTTTGGAACGATTGACTGCAGACCAACAGCTTTGTGTCGCCGTCGATCTCACTTTGGAGACAGAGTGGGTGCGCTCCATGAGTGTTGAAGAGTGGAAAAAAGTCACTGCCCCTGATTTGCAAAAACGACCTTGCCTGTTTCTGCTCGGACATTGACCGATACCGTCAGCATCTAAATCGATGCTTTAGCCGGCACTTTGGAAAGCTCCCATTGAAAGCCAACCACATCGCCCGTGTGGATTCCCGCTTCTGGAAAACCAAGCGAGCCAAATGCCTTTTCCGCGGGACACCAACATTCCCATCGCTTGAATCGCAAATCTGCGGTCATCAAGTCCTCAATGACGGGAAGACACTGCTCTTCGTCCCCCCATGCATATTGCCAGGATCGCCAACCGAGATCATCCACGATGCGCTGATCCCTGCGGACTTGGGTTCGCATGCGCATTGAAACGGAGGTCCCCATGCTGATTCCAACTTCAGGGTCCTGAGTGCGAAGGTCTCCCCATGCCAAGCAAGGAGATCCAAGTAAAATGGGCTGAGCGCACCACTGAGAATCCGGACGGAAGGTGCCTGATTCAAAATCGGAAATAACTTGCAACCAATTCGTTTGATCTTCGGTTGACATGAAAAGGAGATCATCGGACAAGACCCGAATATGGAGCAACAAAGCCGCATCTTGCGGCACATGAGGCGACCATCCCGTGAGTCCCCAAGCCATGTGCGCTGGCATCAAAACGTCCGCGCTATCCCCGATATTCAGCTGTTCGGCCAATTCCTGAAATCCCGAAGGCCAGCCGGAGCGTTTTCGATGAAAAACCAATGGGTCCTGCGCTTGCCAGCCCATCACCCTAGTAGAATCCACGAGCCTCACATCGACATGCCATCGAACAGAATCACCTTTTGATTGGCTCACTTCGATGCCGGAGGCGCTCTCCAGCATGACCACCCGCAACCCGGAACCGAGCACGATGTATTCAGACGCATCAGGCCAACCCCAGCGAGCAGCCAAGGAATCGAGTAAACTTTCCT
>JAQCJQ010000129.1 GCA_027593035.1 Bacteroidota bacterium
AAGCCAATTGGCAATTGACTTCCCGTCAGAATGATCGGTTTTCGCAAGCCTTCGAGCATAAAACTCAACGCGGAGGCTGTATATGCTAAAGTGTCCGTTCCATGCAGCACCACAAACCCATCAAAATCTTCGTAATGATCCCGAATGATTTGGGCCAATAGACGCCAATGTTCGGGGCCGATGTTGGACGAATCGATCGGGGGTTCAAACGAAGCGGATTCAATCGTTCGGCCGGGCTGTTCCAATTCCGGGACGTGCCGGTGAATTTCAGAGAAATCAATCGGAACCAATCCGCCCGTCTCCAAATCTTTGACGCTACCAATGGTGCCTCCCGTATAAACCAGTAAAATTCGGCTGTCTTTTCCGTCCATGGCAATCAAGGGTTGGTCAAGTTGAAAGATCAAACAAGCGTTCCGCATTGGCTGTGGTGATGGCCGCAACATCCGCCAAAGGCATTTCCCAAAAATCAGCAAGTCGCTGCGCGACGATGGCCGCGTAGGACGATTCGTTGCGCTTTCCTCGATGCGGAACAGGCGACAGGTACGGACTATCGGTCTCAAGGATTACCCGGTCCTTCTGCACATGGGGCAATACCGTGTCCAACCCGCCATTTTTATACGTCGCCACGCCACCAATTCCCAAGTAGAAATTGCCGCATTCCTGGATGCGATGGGCTTGGTCCAAATTGCCCGTGAAACAATGCACCACACCGGTAAGCTGATCATCGTTGACTTCGTCGAGGGCATCAAACAAGGCATCGAATGCTTCTCGGACGTGGATCACAATGGGCAATTGCAGTGCTTTCGCCCACTTCACTTGTTCGCGAAAAGCCGCATGCTGGATGTCCAAAGTGGTTTGATCCCAATGCAAGTCGAATCCGATTTCGCCAATGGCCACGTAGCGTCTTCCCGAATGGTCAATTTGCTCCTTGATGGTTGCCAACTCAGATTCCCACGAGTCAGGTTTCACATGACACGGATGCAACCCCATCATCCCAAAGCAGCGATCCGGCCAGCGATCCATCATGTCGTGCACGCGTGGAATGGACTCTGAATCGATGTTGGGAAGCAACAGCGTTTTTACACCAACGTCGGCGCAGCGTTGCATGGCTGCGTCGCGGTCCTGGTCAAACGCCGGTTGATAAAGGTGGGTATGGGTATCGATGATGCGCACGCTACGAAGTTAATGCGGTAGCTTTGCTTCATGTCGCAACAAGTCGTTCGAATTCTGATTATTCGGTTTTCTTCCATTGGAGACATCGTTTTGACAGCCCCCGTAGTGGCTGCATTGCGGGCTGCTGTGGACGGTCCTTGTGAATTGCACTACCTCACGAAAAAGGCTTATGCTCCGGTCGTTGAAGGCATGGGGGCAGCCATAGATCGCGTGCACACGATTGATCGCAGCACCCGCGAAGTCACAGTTGAATTGGACGCCTTGGCGTTTGACTTCATCATCGATTTGCACAACAACCTGAGATCCCGAAGGGTCAAGAATGCGCTCAAGGTGCTGGCGTTTACCGTCGACAAATGGAACACCGCCAAGTGGATGCTCGTCAGAGGCTGGCGCAAAGAGCCCGTGCCTCATATCGTTACACGCTATGCCGAAACATTGGCCGCATTTGGAGCTGAAGAGGCGCCTACATGGCCGCCAATCTGGGAATGCAATTCAGAACAACGGAGTGGGTTGTGCATCGCTATCGGGGCGACGCACGGAGGGAAACGCATGCCTCAAACACTCCTGAATGACGTCATCGCCGCGTTCCCCAACCAGTCCATCACCTTGATTGGCGGAGCGGCAGAGACCACAGAAGCAGAGACCATTGCTCGCGACCATGGGCAGATCATCAACTGCGTCAACCAGCTCAGTTTGAAGGAATCAGCCCAGACCGTTGGCCGATCCCGAGCGGTCTTATCCGGTGATACAGGCATGATGCACATCGCAGCCGCCATGAAAACGCCTGTTGTTGCCGTTTGGGGCTGCACTCGGCCTGCGCTCGGCATGTTCGCTTGGCTACCCGCGGAAGGTTCGGTGAACATTGAACCCAAGGGACGGGGCCAGCGGCCGTGTTCCAAATTGGGCGATCGGTGCCGACACGGTGGCCATCGATCGGGAGATTGGTGCACGCACCATGTGCCTTCAGAACAGGTGGTTGCAGCGCTGCGAGCGGTGCTCGACTGACCCGATCGTCTGCGCGATCAATCGAACAAGGCCTTCAATTCCGTAGCGTCCGAAGGCTTCATTTTCCCCGCGAGCACCAACCGCAATTGCCGCCTGCGCAGCGCACCTTCAAACCGTTCCTGTTCTTCGTCCGTTTCTGGCAACACCTTAGGGACCGCAATGGGAGCGCCCAATTGATCGACGGCCACAAAGGTGTACATCGCCTCGTTGCAAAGACTTTGCTCGCCCGTCAGGTGATCTTCCACAAACACTTGCAAAAACACTTCCATCGAACTGCTAAAGGACCGCGAAACTTGGCCGTGGATGGTCACAATGTCGCCCAATCGAATGGGTTGTTTGAAGGAAACGTTGTTCACCGCTGCCGTTACACAGATGCGACGAGAGCAGCGATGCGCGCTAATAGCAGCTGTTATGTCCATCCAATTCAGTAAGTTACCCCCCATCAGGTTGCCCAATGTATTCGTGTCATTGGGCATGACAATGCGGGCGCTGGAGGCATAAGTTTCTTTTGGAGTGCGTTGGGTCACCATGGCGAAGTAATTTTGCACAAATGTCCTACGATATCTTCAAAGCCCTACACGTCATTTTTGTGGTGACCTGGTTTGCCGGTTTATTCTACATATTTCGCCTGTTTGTCTACCACCGAGAGGCCTTGAATGCCGCATCCCCGAAGCGGGAAATCTTAATCGATCAATTCCGCATCATGGAGCGGCGGCTTTGGTTGGCTATCACCTGGCCTTCGGCCATTTTAACGGTATCATTTGGAAGCGCGATGGTATGGCTGAATCCGACCTTGCTCGTGATGCCTTGGATGTGGGTCAAGCTGGGATTTGTCTGGCTCTTGCTGATGTACCAGGGGCTTGGGCAACGGATTTACAAGGAACTGCAAAAAGGCACCCCGCGCTGGTCTTCACTGACCTATCGCCTGCTCAACGAAGTGCCCACCATCATCCTGATTGCCGTGGTTTTTCTCGTGGTGCTGAAGGACAATGTCTCCTGGATTTGGGGCGTAATGGGTGTGCTTGGCGTCGCGGTGATCATCACCCTGGCCACCAAGTTGTACAAGCGGATCCGAGAGCGCTAACGCGCAATGACCTCGCAGAACGGTACAAAAAAGCCCCTCCATCGCTGGAAGGGCCTCTCGTTGTGAACTGCAGTCCACTTGAATTTTATGAGTGAACCATCAACTTCTGAGTGACCACACCCGAGCTAGACACAATCTGTATTTGATACAGTCCGTTGTCCAATTCATTGGATGGGATTTCGATTGTCATGGTGACATTCCCTGCAATTTGACCCTGGTAGAGATTCAAAACCACGACGCCTGAACCGTTGTAGAGGGTAACCGCGATGTAGTCATCATCGCTCGCCATCAAGGTCAAAAGCGCCATCTCAGATGATGGGTTCGGAGTCAAAGCCAAAATCTTAACGGGATCTTTGGTTTCATCCTCTTCCTCCGAAACATTTCCAAATGGATCCTCATCACTATCCGAATTCGAATCGTCTACGATGTTGCCATCCAGTGTTGGCTCGAATGGCTCACAGGTCATGCCATTGATGTCGACGGTGTAATTGAATGCCGATTCATTGCCACTGCAATCGGTCATGGTGTAAGCCCGCTCGATCATCCATGGGAGGCAGCAGTCCAAGTCTCCGAAGACATCTCCAGAGCCCATCACATCCGCACCTTGGAACGTTCCACTGTAGTAGAACCAACCGCTAAACCCTTGGTTTGCGTTTTTGTTGTTCGCTCCTACTCCGATTTGGAATCCAAAGTACTCGTTGGATGGCTGGTGAGTCAAAGTCAACTCAGACCCGGCATAATCACCCCAGCCCGAAGCTGTACTTGATCCTTGCATGATGTGGTACATCCATTCGGTGTAATCACCCAAACCACAATCTGATTTGTAACTCTGAGCCCCTGGCTGACCTTCCCAGTCCACCCAATTCATGCCCATGTCCAAATCAATTTCGAAGGCCCAACCCGCATTTGCATTATCCGTGGACACCACTTCCAAGGTCAGATGACGTGTTCCATCGCTGTAATTGGTCATCAAACCCCCCATGGCAGAGTAGAACTCATCGCCTGCGAAATTGAAGAAACGCGCCGCATGCACTTCGAAGTTGTCGCAAGTCAATCCATCCTCCACGGCTTCAGGAGAAGTCGGTGTGAAGAAATTATCAATTGACTCCGTTGGTGCATAGGGTCCTACAACGGTTTCTGTCATGGCCAATGTGAAGTCCACATCGCAGTTGTCCATGGCGGTCAATGACAACGGTTCCGGGATCACCAACGAGCCCCAGATATCATCAGCGCAGACAGGTAAAATACCCCCATCTTCAATGCCCGCTGAATCCAACACAACAGGGGCCTGGGTGTCCATCACAACGATGGTGAACTGATGTTCTACTGCGTTACCGCAAGCATCTTCGGCCGTCAACATCACCGCATGCTCATAATTACCACATCCATCCTCACTGATTACCGTTCGGGATTCCGTGATCACCACGGAACTGCACGCATCGAAAGCTGAGGCGGTATAAGCTACCTCTTCACATTCGTTCAGCTGATCCGAAGGCAATTCCGTGAATTCCGGAGCCATGGTGTCTTCGGTTGTGAACGTCGCCATCGTGCTCGTTGCGTTGCCACAAGCGTCCGTGGCCGTGAAGGTCACCGTCGCTGCGCCCGTTGTGCCGCAGTCGCCGCTCAAGGCAGC
>JAQCJQ010000130.1 GCA_027593035.1 Bacteroidota bacterium
AGCGAAAAAATTACCGGCATATGCTGCACCGTAATCGGGGTGAGCACTGTGGTTGAGCAATGGCGTGGAATTTCCAATGCCGTTGCCAACAAACCAGACATCGGTTGCTGAATAGCCACCATGGCGGCGGAGGTATTCAAAAATGGTTGGATTGATGGGGCGCTGCTTGAGGCCTTGGGTGGTCACAGTACTGCCTTGAACGAGGCTGTTCAGTCCCCCAAAATGACCGGCGCTCAAGGCACTGACTTCTCTGAAAATCGTCCCTTGTGATTCGATGGTCTCGGATAGGATGGAGGGGATGGGGTTGAGTCCGCCAGTCCCCGTGCCGAATACGATTTTATTTTCGGGCGGTGTGCCGTCGAATAGGTTGTACATGATGTTTCCGGGATACGGTTCCCCTTGGCTATCATCTAAGTAGCGCTGCAATACGGACTCTTGTTGCCGCACGCCGCCAGCGAAGGCCACCATCACAACATGTTCGGATGAACGCATGCCCGTGGGGGCAAACAATCGACCACTCGGGAGAATGTATGGAGCGACCGAAATTCCGGCTGCCGCCAATCCTGCCTTTTTGATGAAGGCCCGACGATTGGAAGCGTGAAAGGTCTTTTTCATCAGTAGTAGCGGTATTCTTCGGACAGTCCAAAGGACATGTAAACCAACTCGGGCGTCATGCCCGGATTGTTCAGGATGAACTCCCGCACGAAAGTGCGTTCGGCTTGCGTGGGGAATCGCGTGTAAAACCGGAGGTAGGTGGCGTCGATGAAGGCGTCCGGATCGGCCAACATCTCATCTGTCGGTGTCAAGGTCAAATCGGGCTGGTTGAAGAAGTTGCTCAAAAGGACCTCGCGGGCAATGCTTTGGTCGCCAATGGATTCAAAAACACGGGCAACGTTATAAAGGTCATTGGCCGGCATGCCTGTTTGAAACAAGTTGGTGTGAACGATGGCGACCCACTGCTCATTGGTTTTGAGTCGGTCTTTATCGGCAAAGCCGGGCGTTACCTCCAAGCCTTGTAGATCAAAAGTGACCTCCGGTTCGGGGCGGCACCCACTGCTGGCCATGGCCCAAAGCAATAGCAACAGAAGTCCAAATAACGGTTGGCTTGTTTTCCGCATCGTTAACATGGCCTTAGAATCCTGCATATTCGTCTGAAATCAATACGACGCGTTGGATGTCTGCAACGGAAATGGTCGTGGAAAAGACACTCATGCCTTCCAGCGTCTCCTGGTCTGAAGGGTCTCTTGCGAGCATCGTACGATATTGCCAGCGTACCATGCCTTCATCCCATTCTGAATTCCAAATGAGGGCATCCACATAGGAGGGCTTGTCCTGCGCTGAGGTGCCAAAGAGAATCCCCGGTTGGTTGTTTTCGATCACGCCATAAGCCACATCAAATTCAGCTTGCGTTGGAAATCGCTGATACAAATCATCGAATGAGGCTTGAATGAAGTTGAAGCTGTTCATGTTGATTTGGTCGTAGATGCTATTCCAAAGCATCCGACCACAGGCTTCCCGCACCGTGAGGGCATTCGATTCCAAATCCTCATCACACAATAAGACAAGCCTCAGTCTTTCTGAGGCCGCTTGGTTGATGGTGTAGCCGGCAAAGTTTCCATTGAGGCTATCTTGTATGGCCATGCCGCGGAGAAGGCCGTATCGCGATTCCAAAAGGGCATCGGAGGCCCCTTCCAAGAATCGGGCTTTCAAATCCGTGTAGAGCTTTTGATGGTATTGCGTGGTATAGGTCGATTGATCCGTTGAATCGGTACTGGTCATCAAAACATCCAACACTTGCAACCGGATGGAGGCGGTTAAATCTCCTTCTTCAAGAATCTGAACATCCCGCGCCATTTCCAGGTCATTGGGCTCTCTTCCAATCAAGTCAATGTAGTAGCGGTTGACGTAATTTTGAACCAAGATGGTTGAGATTTCATCGTAATGTGGAATGGCGTTGTCCTCGAAAACGAAGGTTTCGGGTTTGCATCCTGAAAAAACGAGGCACATGAAACACGCGATTTGAAGGGTTACGTGAATCTTTCTATTGCAGTGCATTGTGAAGCAATTTATTGCTAAACAGTCTTGCTTGCAATTAGGTTGCCTTAAAATGCAAACAATAGCGGCAGTTCATGCGGATCACGGCCTGTACTTATTTGCGGAATATTGAGCGTTTGTGGCGTCATCAGACGCTGCTTGTCTCATTCCAGTTTTTGGGGGTCCAGCGATTCCAGGTCATCCGAATCGTCGTCCAGGTCAATCCCAAAATCATCATCGGTGGCCTCTTCAAGCATCACAATCATGCCTTCATCGATGCGGAACAAATAGAGCGTGTCCGAAGTCTCGACTTCAAGACATCGCAAGTATTGACCGCTAGGCATGGAAAGCACCTTCACGTCTTCCTCAGAGAAGCCTTCCGGAAAAGCGGCTTCGATGAGGTCAATGTGGTGCCGCGTGATGTTGGTGTAATTTTTAATAACCCGGTTCATGGTGCATTGAAAAAAAAGTGATTTACCAGTTTAATATAAAGCCAAATACGAGCGGTGCGACAATGGTGGCATCGCTTTCAATGATGAATTTGGGGGTGTCAACACCGAGTTTTCCCCAGGTTATTTTTTCATTGGGTACCGCCCCTGAATAGGATCCATAACTGGTGGTGCTATCCGAAATCTGGCAGAAATAGCCCCATAAAGGAACTTCCGTTCGGCCCAAATCCTGGTGCAACATGGGCACCACACAGATGGGGAAATCCCCTGCAATGCCCCCGCCAATTTGAAAGAAACCCAGCGTTGACCCGTTTTTCGTGGTTTCGGTGTACCAATCGGCTAGCCAAATCATGTATTCGATGCCGCTTTTCACGGTAGAAGGCACCACATCGCCCACAATGCAGTGGGCAGCAAAAATATTGCCAAGGGTGCTGTCTTCCCAGCCTGGGCAAATGATGGGCAGGTTGCGTTCCGCTGCGGCGACCATCCAGCTGTCTTTCGGGTCGATTTCGTAATACTGCTCAAGAATGCCGCTGTTCAGGGCCTGATAGAAGTACTCATGGGGCAAGTAGCGCTCGCCCTTGGCTTCGGCCGCTTTCCATAAATCCACCAAGTGATCTTCGAGCCTTCGAAATGCTTCTTCTTCGGGAATGCAGGTGTCGGTGACGCGGTTCATGCCCCGATCAAGCAAGGCCAGCTCCTCCTGGGCTGTGAGGTCGCGGTAATGGGGCACGCGTTCATAGTGTGAGTGCGCGACCAGGTTCATCACGTCCTCCTCCAGGTTGGCTCCCGTGCAACTGATGATGGCCACTTTGTCCTGTCGAATCATTTCGGCAAGACTTTTCCCCAATTCGGCAGTGCTCATAGCCCCGGCGAGGGTAACCATCATGCGGCCGCCTTCTGCCAAATGCGTTTCATACCCTTGAGCGGCATCTCCAATCACCGCTGAATTGAAGTGCTTGTAGTGTGTGGCGACAAAGTCGCGGATGTTTCCAGTGTGTGACATGATTCAAGAGATAGGAGCGGGTTTAAGGGCATAAGTCAACATCTTATACAACAGCTTGGCAGCAAGGAAATCACTGGGCTTACTGCCTGCATGGGCAGCGAGTTCCACGGCGTCCATGCCAACGATGTTGAAGCGTTCCGAAGCTTTTCGGATCAGGGTGGTCACTTGATACCAATCCAATCCACCGGGTTCCGGCGTTCCGGTGTCGGGCACGAAGGCCGGGTCAAATACGTCCAAGTCCACGGTGATATAGAGGGGAATTCCTTCACGGCCACAGCGGATCAAAGCGTCTTCCATCCAACGGTCGTCTGGAGTGAAATGACAATGCTCACCTGAAAACAGATTTCCTGGCTGGATGAATGGACGTTCACTTTCGTCCATGCTGCGGATGCCCACTTGGACCAGCTTCACGTTGCGTGATGCCCAATGCACGGCGCACGCATGGTTGCAGGGCGACCCCTGATAAGCATCACGCAAATCGGCATGGGCATCCAAATGCAAAACGGTCAATTCAGGGTACGCCTCGGCACAGGCTTGAATGGCTCCGATGCTCACGGAATGCTCGCCCCCGATGATGACGGGAATCTGATGTTGGGCTAACACCTTGGATGTGGCCGCTTTGACCGCGGCGCACATGGCCTCTGGTGACCCGTGCCCCTCAATGGCTTCGGCGATGGCAACGCCCTCACGGTAGACTTCTGTCCCGGTCTCCATGTCGTAGACCTCCATGTTGTCCGTGGCGTCCAACAAGGCTGCGGGACCTCGGTCAGCGCCTTTGCCCCACGTGCTCGTGCCATCATATGGCACCGGGATGATGACCGCCCGGTGAGAGCCCGATGCGCTCAAAGGAGAATCCATTCCGGCATACAATCTATTCATGGTCTTAAGAATTCGAAGGGGTTTGGTCGTTGTGCGGTTCCGCATGCAACGGTGCAATGCGCTGGCTAGAACCCGTTTTGGAGAAGGATGCGGTGTCGGTATTTGTTCGGTCTCCATCATAACCGAGCATGCTGAGCACTTCGGGTGCTGTTTGCGCCTGACTAAACACGTGATAGGTCAACGCATCCTTTTCATCGCGATCGACAAGCACGTGCTTCAAACCAGGAATCAAACAATGGTGGACACCACCATGTCCGCTGATGTTGTCCTGATAGGCTCCCGTATTGAAGAAGCCGATGTAGAGCGGTTGCTCGGGTTGGTATTGCGGGAGGTAGATGGCGTTCAAGTGTTGCTCCGAATTGTAATAATCATCACTGTCGCAAGTCAATCCACCCAGAAAAATTCGTTCGTATGGATCGCTCCACCGATTCAGAGGGAGCATCAGGAATCGCTTGTTGATGGCCCATGAATCCGGCAAAGTGGTCATGAACGATGAGTCAATGAGATTCCATTTTTCGCGATCGTTT
>JAQCJQ010000131.1 GCA_027593035.1 Bacteroidota bacterium
GCACCGCCGCCGTACAAGGTGGAAGCGGATCCCTTGATGTACTCCACCTGTCGCAAGTCGAGCGGTGGGATTTGCAAGACATCCAAACTGCCTGAAAATCCGCCGTAAAGGGGGAAGCCGTCTTTCAAGATTTGGGTGTAGCGTCCGTTGAGACCCTGGATTCGAACAACCGCTCCGTTGGATGTCGCCGAAGTGGTTTGGACCTGAATACCCGTACTGTGGGTGATCAAATGTGCAATGCGACTGGGCTCCATGGAGGCGGCCTCATCAATTTCTTCGGTCAAAACTTCCGTGCGCGTTGGCAGGTTGGCCACCGATTTATTGGCCCGTGTGGCCTCAATGATCACTTCATCCAATTCCAATTCCGCAACAGCCAATAAAATGATGTGTGGTTCCTTTTGGAGGAGAGGAAATTGAAGCGTCAATTCGACGGTTTGGTATCCAATCGATGAAATCACAAGGATTTGCTGGTCGTTCGGAATCTTCGCGACGGTTACATTTCCTTCGAGATCCGTTGTCGCGCCGTTTGTCGTTCCTTTTAGAACGGCCGTTGCACCGACGAGGGGCTCACGACTCGAGCCATCGAGAACTCTTGCTTTGAATTCACTTTGTCCCATCACCAGGGTTGTTATCGCGAGCAAGAAAACCGTGAGCAGGTTGCTTTTTATCATGGAGATGTTCATTTGATGAACACGCCAAAACTACGACGGGTACAAGGACGTATTCACTGGAGTTCTTGTTTCATTTCAGAGGGTTGATTTTATTGTCATTTCCTTTCCACGATGCAATCGGAAGGACCCCATTCTGTGTCAGATATTCCAGATTTATGTTTCTTTTCCCTATAAAAATGATGGCAGCATGAACGACCCCTGGAAACGTGTCCGGATTGCAATCGTGCCTTGCGATAATTCCGCCTGTTTTTACTTTTGAATAACAGGAATCTAAGTTGTGCTTAACCCCCTCTGGGCTCCATCGATACAAACCGAATCGAGGGGGTGATCGGCAAAGGTTCGGAGAACATCGGAATACGCCTTGATAATTCTTGGCGTTTCCCAATGGTCCAATGGGGCTGTGATGTGCTCCGTGAAATAAGCATTCAGATCAATTGAAGCGATGTTCTTGCCATCCTTATCTCCCGAATGGACCATTCCATCACAAGGGTCAGTGAGGTATAAAAGTGAGGGTTGGACGGCATCGATTAGAAGGTTTGAAAACGCACCTTTCCAGACTCCAATTTCAGCTGAAGCCAAGTCGCTATTCACCGATAAGCCGAAGGGCTTGATCGGGATGGTTGGTGATGATGCCGTCGATGCCGATGCCAATCAACCGCTTCATCTCCAAAGGGTCGTTGACAGTCCATTGCCAGACTTCCAATCCGTTGCGCCGTGCCTCCGTCAAAAACTCCGGCGTGATTTCGGTTTTGCCTCCAACTCCAATGGCCTGCGCACGCAGCGATACAGCCGTCGCAAAGGTCAAGGGGGTCGCTGTTTCTTCGAGGAAAAGGATGGGGATTTGGCTGTTGAGATTCCGGATTTCTTTTAGAATATCCGCGTCAAAGGAAAAGATGATGACCTCGTCAATCATCTCCAGCTCCTCGACGATGGAAAGCACTTCTGCCTCGAGGTTACGCGCTTTGATCTCGATGCACACGGCAATGCGGCCTTTGGCCAAAGTGAGCGCTTCCCGCAGCGTCGGGATCTTTTCATCGACAAAGGCATCGCCAAACTGGGAGGAGAAGCCGACGCGGGTTTGGGCCACGGTTCGATCGTTCATAGCAGCAATGGCTCCCGTCGAGCCATCGGAAGCGGTTCGATCAACAGTCTCGTCGTGGATGACGATGGCCGAGCCACTGCGGGAGCGTTGAACGTCCAATTCAAAGTAGTCCGCACCGCAAGCAATGGCTTGCTCAAATGCAATCAGGGTGTTTTCGGGGGCGATGGCAGAAAATCCCCGGTGGGCGACAACGGCGGTCTGAGCTGGCAACATGGGAGCGAAGATGAAGGACGAGGTGAGCAATAGGAAAGCCGCGCGTCCGGATATCGAGAAACGGGCGAGGAGGAGCAGGGTCATGCGCATGAAAGCCAAGGGTTAGACGATTAGTTGGTACACGTATGCGCCGAGCAAACCTCCGGCGATCGGCCCGACAATCGGAACCCAACTGTAAGCCCAATTGCTATCGCGTTTTCCGGGAATGGGGAGTAAGAAATGAGCAATCCGTGGTCCGAGGTCTCGGGCGGGATTGATCGCATATCCAGTGGCGCCGCCCAATCCCAATCCAATCGCGATGACCAGCAATCCAACGGGCAACGCATTGAGCGCCCCTAGACTCGTGGTGGGCTCAGAAGCCAGCAAGGCACCGAGGACCAGCACAAAGGTTCCAATGGCTTCAGCGACGAGGTTGGCGACGGTGTGGGGGATGGCCGGAGCAGTGGAGAACACCGCTAATTTGAGGTTAGCATCCTCGGTCGCCACAAAGTGCGGGTAATAGCTCGCCCACCCAATCACCGATCCCACGAAAGCTCCACTCAATTGCGCCAGAAGGTAGGGGGCCACCATTGCGGGGTCGAAATCGCCAAAAACGGCCATGCCAATGGTGAAAGCCGGATTCAGATGGCCGCTACCACCGATGGATGTTGAAGCGTAAACGCCCAGGAAAACAGCCAGACCCCAGCCAACGGTGATGCTCATCCAGCCCGTTGCGTGCCCTTTTGTTTTTTGCAAGACTTCATTGGCAACTACGCCCGATCCAATGGCCAAAAGCAGGGCAGTTCCGATAAATTCTCCAAGGAATGCGGACATGCGTTCAATTATGAAAGTTCAGGGTTAAATGTAGGGAGATGCTGCATGGCAATCCGATTGAAGCGCTCAATTTCGGAGGCAATCCAAGTTTCGTCCTTTCCGAGCATAACGGCCATGATTTCAGCGATCTGCGGCGCTTTGTCCAGTGCTACCGATGCGTCTAAGAGTAGCTGACGGGTGCGGCGTGACAGAAAGTCTTCGACCGTTTGGCACATTTCATGCGTCACTGCATGTCGAACGCGTTCGCTCAACTCCGCATCCGTCATCCCTTCAATGTGGAAAGATTGCACGGGCAAGTCATGGCCGTGAAGCCGCAATTGTCTCGTGTCAAACAAAGCGTGGTTCAAGCGCCCTTTTTTGCTAACCCGTTTGATGACGTCCTCTGCCATTTTTCGATACGTGGTCCATTTGCCCCCCGTCACCGTGAAGAGGCCGGAAGTGCTTTTGAGGATGACATGGCCCCGGGAGAGAGCCGCTGTGGTTTTGGCCGAACTTTTGACCAATGGCCGCAAGCCGGCGAACACGCTCTTGATGTCTTTGCGCTCAGGCACTTGGTGAAGATACTGCCCAAGGTTGCGGAGAATCAAATCAATTTCGAGCTGCAACGGCTTGGGATCAAGCTCCGGCTCTTTGACTGCGGTATCGGTGGTGCCAAGGATGACCCGGTTGTGCCAAGGAACCGCAAAAAGCACGCGGCTGTCGTCGGTGCGGGGCACAAGAATCGCACAATCGGTGGGTAAGAATTTTCGGTCGACGACCAAGTGAACTCCCTGACTGGGACGGATGATGCTGCGGTGTTTTGGACGGTCCATCCGCATGATGGCATCGACAAATACCCCGGTGGCATTGATTACGATCTTGCTTCGAAAAGAATAGGTCTTCCCCGAAAGAGCATCCGTAGCTCGAACACCTGCGATTTTTCCATCAGATTTCAGGAAGGAGGTCACAGGAAAATGATTCAAAAGGGTGGCTCCACGAGCAGCAGCCGTCTGGGCAATGCTGATGGCCAAACGCGCATCGTCAAATTGGCCATCGTGGTACAAAACACCCCCATGCAGCCCATTGGATACAATGGTCGGAAGGTGCTGGAGGGTTTCTTTCGAAGATAAAAACGCCGAATCACCGAGTCCCAGTTTTCCTGCCAGGAGGTCATAAAGTTTCAATCCAATGCCATAAAATGGCCTTTCCCACCAATGGTAACTGGGGATGACAAACTGCTGATTGTGGACCAGATGCGGGGCGTTTTGAAGCAACAGGCCGCGTTCCTCCAACGCTTCCCGCACCAACTTGACATTGCCTTGCTGCAGATACCGCACTCCGCCGTGGATGAGTTTGGTGCTTCGTGAGGAGGTGCCTTTGGCGAAATCGTTTTGTTCGAGCAGAAGGGTTTTCATGCCGCTTGCCGCGGCTTGCAACGCGGTACCCAATCCGGTAGCGCCGCCGCCGATGATGCAAACATCCCATAGCGGGACCTCGGCCAAGTTTTCACGCATCTGATTGCGATCCATCAGGTGGGGAGGGTTGATTCAGCGGGTTCTGCCCAGGCTTTGGATGCGTCCACGGCGCGCTGCCAACCGCGAAGACTTTTTATGCGCGTCTCTTCTGGTAAGGCCGCTTCAAAACGTTGGTCTGCCTGCCACTGGGATTGGATGTCATCCAAATCCTTCCAATACCCAACGGCCAAGCCAGCAAGATATGCAGCGCCCAGTGCCGTGGTTTCGGTGATGGTCGGTCGAACGACCGCACATTGCAGCAGATCGCTCTGAAACTGCATCAAAGCATCATTGACGGCGCCACCACCATCCACGCGCAATTCCTTCAGAGGGAGTTTGGCGTCGGCCTGCATCGCTCGCAACACATCATAGGTTTGGTAAGCAATGCTGTCCAAGGCGGCGCGTGCCACATGCGCATCTGAGCTTCCGCGAGTCAGACCAAACACCGCCCCGCGCACATGTGGATTCCAATGGGGTGCTCCCAATCCAGCAAAG
>JAQCJQ010000132.1 GCA_027593035.1 Bacteroidota bacterium
CCCAATCTCTTGAGAAGAGTCCCCTGAGCCACAGGACCAAATCATCAGGACTGTAGAGCACAAACTGGCCCAAAAGCAAAATCCAAAACGGCTCAAACGGGCATCCATTCTTTGAGCAATGATTGGAAATACGCAATCGCCTCCGGGACACTTTTATTTTCCAAAATCCCACCGGCGGCGTTACGATGTCCACCTCCATTGAAATGTTCGGCCACCAAATCACGCACACTGTAATCTCCCTTGGATCGAAAACTCATTTTAACATGGCCTTCTTCTGACTCCTTCATGAACACGGCGACCTCCACCCCTTCCAAAGCCAAAGCTTGGTTCACAAGACCTTCCGTATCTCCTGATTGGCAATCAAAACGCTTCATCTCAGTTTGGGTCAGTGAGATCAAGGCCGTCCTGTGTTCAGGCCAAACCATGAGTTTTTCACTCATGGCAAAACCCTGCAGTTGAATTTTCGCAATGCGGTTGCTCCCATACACCTGCTCATGGATCCAAGCCTGGTTGACTCCCGAATCCAACAAATGCCCCAGGATTCGATGGGTGTTGCCTGTCACCGAGCTAAATCGAAAAGACCCTGTGTCCGTCATCATGCCCGTGTAGAGGCATTGCGCTGTTTCCAAGCTCAATGAAGCCTGTTGGTTCCAAGCCTCGATCAAACCATATACCAACTCGCAAGTGGACCCACACGCCGGGTCAGACAACAAGACATCGGCAAAAAGCTCTGGCTCCAAATGGTGGTCCACCACAATCTTGAATGCCCGAGATGACCGAATCACCTCCTCCATGTGTCCTGTGCGCTTGGGACCATTGAAATCAAGACACCACAAGACATCGGCATTTTGAATCAACGCATTCGCTCGATCCATTTCGCCATCCTGCAAAACGATGCCTTCCGCGTTGGGCAACCAATTGAAAAAAGCAGGAAAACCATCGGGCAAAACGACCGAAGACTCCAGCCCCATGGCACGCAAGTGATGGTGTAATGCGAGGGTGGACCCCACGGCGTCTCCGTCGGGCGATCGATGCGCTACAATCACAATGGACTGCGCCGCAACATTGCGACTCCAACAATCACCAACAACGGCCGCTTGAAGCACCGCAGAACCCCATCTTGACATCTTTTCTTCCTTGGACATGCCCCGCAAGTTACCACGGGCTAATTTTGTTCCATGCTAGTTCTGCAGGTCTTTCTCATTTCTTTGCTCTCCTCTTGGATTGGATCGGATTCTCCGATGACCGACACCCATGATTTCCATTATAGCCGGATGGAATTGAAATGGAGTGAATCCTCGCATACTTGGCAAGTGGTGACACGTGTATTTACGGATGATTTAGAACAGGCTCTGCAAAGCGCGCATGCCATTGAGACCTCGCTCAACTTGGGCGATGATCAAGAACATATCGCTGGCGAAGATTGGATCTCCGGCTACCTGCATGAGCACTGCATCGGCTCCTTGATCGCTACGGAAAATTCCGCCATTCAATGGAATTACATCGGCAAAGAAGTGGAATTTGATCTGACCTATTTGTACTTTGAATCGCAGCCTTTGGGTCCACACGACCAACTCAACCTCACCGTATCCCTCTTTTTCGAATTGTTTGAGGACCAAGTCAATGAAGTGACGTTTCAAGTCGGTGACGCAACACTGCGTGAATGGCTCACTTTCGAAGCTCCTAAAACGATGTTTCAATGGCAGCCATGACAAAATCTGAAAAGGTGGAGTTCATCCAGTCCACATTGGATCGGCTGTATCCGGAAACGCCGATTCCATTGGATCACAGCGACCCCTATACCTTGTTGATTGCCGTCCTGTTGTCTGCGCAATGCACCGACTTGCGGGTCAACCTAGTGACGCCCGCGCTGTTCCAGCTGGCCAACAATCCGCACGACATGGCCCAACAACGTGTGGAGGACATTCAAAAAATCATCCGTCCTTGTGGCTTGTCTCCGGCTAAATCAAAAAACATTCATCGGCTTTCCGAAATGCTCCTCGAATTCCACGCGGGTGAAGTGCCCGCTTCTTTTGAGGCGCTCGAAGCCTTGCCAGGCGTTGGACACAAAACGGCTTCCGTAGTCATGTCTCAAGCCTTTGGCGTACCGGCCTTTCCTGTTGACACACACATCCATCGACTCATGTACCGCTGGGGGCTCACCAACGGGAAAAACGTAGAACAAACCGAACGGGATGCCAAGCGCTTGTTTCCTCGGGAGAAGTGGAACGCTCTGCACCTGCAAATTATATTTTACGGCCGGGAGTATAGTCCCGCTCGCGGATTGAAACTGGAGCGCGACGTGCTGCTTCAGCTTTGCGGGCGACCGGCTGAAATTAGGAAATGGAGCACGCCCTGATGCCACACGACGCCCCTTCAACCTGGACTCCGATCCGTTTGTCCAACGCATTGTCCTGGCCTGAAAAAACAGGCAAACAAATTCGACATGTTGCCTCTTGGATCGTGCTTGCAGTGCGACACCGGGGCAGGCCACCGGCATTCATTGCCTGGCCTGATTTGCCTTCGAGGCGATCCGTTTTGCACAAATTATGCGGTGAACTCGGGTGGGAATTGACCAATCAACCCCGAAAATCGATTGTGGGAATCATGCGGTTTGAAGATGCGACAGAGAAGTTTACTCCCTTGCCAGCATGGCTGCTTGCAATCGACTTACCGATATTGAATCAACACTGCGTGGACATTCGAAAGCAGACCCTCGAGCAGCACCATGTCACGGCATTCGGTTATGGCATGCGCGTCGATCCGTTGACGCATCAGGGTAACCTGGTCATCAAAAGCGACACCAATGCACAACATGACGGCAGAATTGTGAAAGGACCGTTGGCACTAGACCAAGTTGTAGACACCCATGTTTATCAGCGCGTGATTCGCAATCAAGATCAAGCTGGACGCTGGCTGGATCTTCGCGTTGTTTGGATTCATGGAGTCGTTTCAACCCTCTACCTGAAATTCAAACATGAGCACGAGCGATTCACAAATCAAACCGCATCCGTGCAATTGGCGGACGTGACTGACTTCATCTCAACCTTTGAGATCCAGAACATCACAAAACTGATGGTGCTCCATCAAACGGAATCGGCTGAGTTGGATGTGCTCCGCGATGCCGATGACGGCCGGATTTATGTCGTAGACCTCAACCCGACTCCTTGGGGTCCTCCCATTCAGCTTGAGCCAGCGCAAGCCCAAAAGGCCATCGCAAGCATGTCTGAAAAATTGAATCAAGCCGTAGCCCACAGGTAATCCCGTAAGGCCTTGTAGGATGCAGGAATGACCGTGCTGGTCTTTTTCTTGTCCAGACAACCTCGCAACGAATTGGGCAATTCAGGCTCCACCCCCGTCGCTTGTTCGACTGTTTGACCAAATTTTGCCGGGTGCGCCGTAGCCAGTGCGATGAGCGGACCATTCGTGGCTGATTTCGCTCGAAAATCATGGGCAGCAGCGAGTGCGATGGCCGTATGGGGACAAGCTAAATATCCCCATTTTTCATGGGCCAATTGCATGAAATCGCGCGTCGCTTGATCCTGCATTGTATAACCTAGCAGGCGCGATTGGAGTACCTGGAAGCTGTTCTCACAAAGCGCTTCTATGCGGGGACGATTGCTCGGATCCCCCACGTCCATGGCATTGGCGCATGTCGCCACCGATAATTTTGGCTCAAACACGCCCGACTTGAGGTAAGATGCCATGCCATCATTGGCGTTCGTAGCCGCAATGAAGGGCAGGATCGGAACTCCCATGTTTTGCAAAAGCATGCCCGCTGCAACATTGCCGAAATTCCCGCTGGGAACCACAAAATGCACTGGAGCAGCGCATTGCTTTGCTGCCCATGCGTAGTAAATGGCCTGAGGAATCCAACGGCCTATGTTGATGGAATTGGCGCTGGTCAACGCTCTTTTCTGTTTCAAGCCATCATCCATGAAGGCCTGCTTCACAAGGGCCTGGCAATCATCAAAATTGCCCTGAACCTCCAATGCACGAATGTTCCTTCCGACCGTCGTTAGCTGCTGCTCCTGGATGTGACTAATTCTTCCGCTGGGATATAGAATCACCACGTCAATGCCTGGAACATCCAAAAAACCTTGAGCTACTGCCGAACCCGTATCTCCTGAAGTTGCCACCAAAACAGTCAGTCGCTCTGTGGTGGTTTTTGCCAGCAACCTGGCCATAATGCGCGCGCCAACATCCTTGAATGCTGCCGTAGGACCATGAAACAACTCCAAAACATGGAGGCCCTCATCCAACTGCACCAGCGGAATATCAAAATCCAACGCATCCAACAAAAGGGGACGCAAGACGGTTTCATCCAAGGTCGAACCGACATATGGGCGCAGGATTTCAAAGGCCAAATCCGGCAGACTCCTGGGCTTGCTCACGATGCGCGACCAATCGAGAACGGGAATGCGCTCAGGAAAATAGAGCCCCCGATCCGGAGCAATGCCGTCGCGCAAAGCGCGATCAAAAGTCCGCACGATGGAGGGGTCTGTCAGGCTATAATAGTTCATTCAATCACGCGGCTTCCTCGAGATGAAATTCGAGTTTGGTGAACATCACAATCCATGTGCATGGATTGCATAAAATCTTTCAAGGCCGAGGCGACCTGAGCACATTCTTTCTCATTGCGCGCAATCCAAAAGGTCGAGGGTCCGCTGCCGGAG
>JAQCJQ010000133.1 GCA_027593035.1 Bacteroidota bacterium
TTCGAAAATGGTTGGGCGGAGAACACCCTGGCCCGGGTGTCCCGAGCGTTCTGCATGCCATCTCACAGCGCCGTGGGCGCATCAAACGGATGTGGATGTTTTCGCCTTTGATCACCAGCGCATTGTCCGTGGGGCTGGGGGGTTCGGGGGGGTGGAGGCACCGGCATTGCAGGCTGCGGCTGCGGTCGGTTCTGAAATTGGCCGGCAAACCAAACGCACCTTCAAACGCCGCATTCTGCTGATCGGTTGTGCGGCGGCGGCATCGTTAGCGGCGCTTTTCAAAGCGCCTGTTGCTGCCATCATTTTCGCGGTTGAAGTCATCATGATTGATTTGACTGCGGCCAGTTTGGTCCCGCTCTTGTTGGCTTCCTTAACGGCGTTGATCACGGCGGAGTTGTTTTTGGGGAATGAAAACGTGCTCTCGACGCCGGTGCTGGAGAATTTTGAACTCAGTCGACTCCCGCTTTACTTGCTCTTGGGCCTTGTTTGTGCTGTGGGATCCGTTGTTTTTTCGAAAGTGTATTTGGCCGCAAGCCATGCCGTAGCAAGCATGCGCACACCTCGGATTCGGATTTGGGTCGCCGGGGGACTGGTTGGAGCGGCGGTTGTGTTCTTCCCATCGTTGTATGGAGAAGGGTATGAAGTGGTCAATGGACTTTTTGGGGGTCATTCCAAATTGCTTGCGGGCGATATGACATTGAATCAACTCGATCCCGAGGGTTGGTGGCTGATTGGTGTGCTGCTATTGGCTTGGCTTCTAAAGCCAATCCTAACGGGCATGACCGTAGGAGCTGGAGGAGTTGCGGGCATTTTTGCACCGGCGATTTTCTGTGGAGCATTGCTGGGATATGTTTATGCCTTGGGGCTGGAACAGGTTTTTGGAACGGAAGTTATACCGGTTGGAAATGCCGTGCTCGCTGGGATAGGGGGGATGCTTGCCGGGGTTTTGCACGCTCCGCTAACGGCCATTCTACTCGCCGCAGAGGTGAGTGGTGGATACGCGCTCTTCGTGCCCGTCATGTTGACTTCTGCCATTAGTTTTCAAGTGGCTAAATGGTGGGTTCGGCATAGCATTTACAACCGAGAACTGGCTGAAAGAGGCGAATTGCTGACCCACGACAAGGACCATTCGGTTCTGACCTTGATGAAGCTTCAGGATGAAATTGAGTACGATCACGAGGTGGTTCAGCCGCATTGGACCCTCGGTCAAATGATTCCGGTCATTGAACGCAGTGTGCACAGCCTATTCCCTGTTTTGGATCGCACAGGAAGGCTGTTGGGTGTAGTGGATTTGCAAGAAATCAGGGAGATCATGTTTGATCGGACCCTGTACGATGACTTGCACGTCCATGAGTTCATGACCCTGCCTCAGGCCATGTTGGACGTCTCAACAAAAATGGAAAAGGTGATGTCGGAATTCGAGCGGACGGAGGCCTGGTACCTCCCGGTCAAAAACAAGGGCAATTTTGTGGGGTTTGTGTCCCGAACGCGATTGTTCAACACCTACCGCAAGTGGCTTCAGGAATCCAGCTTGCATTGACCTACGCCTGAAGGAATGCGCTGGTGACCGCGTAAAACTCTTCAGGATGCGATGCGTGCAACCAATGGCCCGCTTCAGGAATCCGATGCGATTCAAGGAGCATACAGGCTTGTTCGAACTGCTCCAAATCAGCCGGTTGGATGTAGTTGGATTGCCCGCCGTAAATCACCAAAATGGGCCAGGTGTTCATCGCCAGTGGTACGTCTCCGACGACCGAAATTAAGGCGCGCTGTAGCACTTTAACATGAGGTCGCCAGGTGAAGCCAATGTCCGCACTTCTTCGCAATCCTTTCATGAGGAATCCGACCATGCTCGGGTCTTTCAACCTGTCGCTCAGGTGCCGTTCAATCGTTCCTCGCTCTGTAGCATCGTGGATGGGCGCAGAAAGCAACGCCTCGAAAACGGCCTGGTGATGCGGTTTGTAGGCTCGTGCAGCCATGTCTGCGATGATCAGCTTTTCGACCCGATCAGGGTGGTGATGCGCAAACATCAAAGCGGTTTTTCCGCCCATGCTGTGGCCGAGAATGTGCGCTTTTTCGATTCCGTGATCATCCATAAAAACATTGAGGTCCGCGGCCAGATCGAGGTAATCGTGTGACTCAAAATGCGGGCTGCGGCCGTGATTCCTTTGGTCCAATAAGTACACACAATGGTCTTCGCTGTAAGCCTTTCCAAGTGATTGCCAATTGTCCGAGGTTCCCAACAAGCCATGAAGAATGATCAACGGCGGGTTGGATGGATCCCCCAAGATTCGATAAAACAAAGGAGACGTCATGGGGCTTGCTTTGCGTCCAACGTCAGGCATTCAAGATACGAGGCCACCGTTTTTTCCAAGCCCAGATAAAGGGCTTCGCTGATGAGCGCATGTCCGATGCTCACTTCTTCGAGGTAGGGTACGTTTTCTGCAAAATGCCTCAAATTGCTCAAGTTGAGGTCGTGCCCGGCATTGACTCCCATGCCCAGGCCATGTGCGAGCGTTGCTGCTCGAGCAAAGGGCAGGGCGGCATCCGGGATCCCGTTTTGAAAATTGAGGGCATAGGGTTCTGTGTACAGCTCAATGCGGTCGGCACCAACTGTAGAAGCGGCTTCAATTTGATTCAAATCGGTGGAAGCAAACAGGCTTGTTCGGATGCCGTGGTCGCGAAATGTGGTGAGCACCTCCTTCAATTTGGATTGGTGGCTCACAACATCCCATCCGGCATTGGAAGTCAGGGCATCCGGGGGGTCTGGAACCAATGTGACTTGCTCCGGCAGCACCGCACATACGAGCTCAATGAAGGCTTTGGAGGGATATCCTTCGATGTTGAATTCGGTCGTGACCACGGAGCGAAGTGCCCGCACATCAGCCCGTGTAATGTGGCGTTCATCTGGTCTTGGGTGGACTGTAATACCTTGTGCGCCAAAGGATTGTATCCTAATTGCTGCTTGAACAACATTCGGGGTGTTGCCGCCGCGAGCGTTGCGCAGTGTGGCAATTTTATTGACGTTGACGCTGAGCCTAGTCATCCGTACCTTTCGATTCCAACACGTCCGGTTTATTCCATTCGTGGATAGATGCAAAAATACACTACGCAAGAGCCATGTACGCACAGCGATTGATGACATTGGAATTGCCGATCATTCGACCGGAAGATTCGGTAGGTAAAGTGCTCCGTTTGATGGATGAATACAAGGTGTGTCATTTGCCTCTCGTCAACGGAGAAGAATTTTCAGGGCTGGTTTACGAAAATGACTTGGTGGAATCCGATGAAGAGACCCCCATGGCAGCCTTGGAAGCCAGACCTGTTTCTGTCGGTCCACAGGTCCATTTGTACGATGTGGTATCCCAGTTGGTGCAGGCAGAAGTCGATGCGTTGCCCGTAGTGCATGAAGGAAAATTCCTGGGGTGCATTGATGCCAAGACCGTGCTGCGATTTTTGGCCAAGCACACACACTGGGCGGGATCAGGAGCCGTTGTGGTTTTGGAAGTGCCTGAAATGGATTTGTCCATTGCGGAAATCGCACGGTTGGTGGAGGCCGCTGACTCGAAGGTTTTGGCCTGCATGACATCCCATGATGAAGCGTCATCCAACGTGGTGGTTACCTTGAAACTTCAGGAACAAGATGTTGAGAGTGTCATTGCGACGTTTCAACGCTACGGTTACACGATCCAAACGTTTTACCACGCTCCCGGAATGGAAGAGGAGATGAGAGAGCGGTATGAGGCTTTTATGCGTTATTTGGACAATTGAGATTTCACTGCGGCCATGAAAATTGCAATATTTGGTAAGGCGTTTGCACCGGAGTTTGACGATGCCGTCAAGCACATTTTGCGGCGAATAGAGGAATTGGACCCGCATCCTTTGGTAGAGGCTGCCTTCATGCGCATGCTGGAGGATCGAATGAAAGTTTCTAGCGCGCTCCATCGTTTTGAAGAGCACCATGAGCTCTTGGGATATGATTTGCTGGTAGCCATCGGTGGAGATGGAACTGTGCTGGAAGCTGCGACCTGGGTTCGGGATACGGAAATCCCCGTTTTGGCTGTGAATACGGGTCGCCTTGGGTTTTTGTCCAACGTCGGAATAGAAGAAATCGATTTGGCCATGGACGCCCTGACAGCAGGGCGGGTTTGGCATGAAAAAAGAGCCATGCTACACGTTGAAGTGGAGGGCATGGAACTGGGGTCGTTTCCCTACGCTTTGAATGAGGTTGCCATCATGAAAAGGGACACGTCGAGTATGATGGCTGTCGAGGTACATCGGGATGATATCTACGTGAACAATTACTGGGCGGACGGACTGATTGTCGCCACGCCTACGGGCTCCACGGCCTACTCGCTGAGCGCGGGGGGTCCCATGGTGACTCCCGGATCCAACGTTTTGTGCATCAACCCAGTCGCTCCGCATAATCTCAATAACCGCCCACTGATTGTGCCGGCAGATGGCGAGATTGAATTGGTCGCAGAAGGTCGAGAAAATCAATTCCTGTTGAGCCTCGATTCTCGTATGTTCATCCTCGATGGAGGTAAAAAAGTCCGCATCAATCCGGCGCCATTTCACTTCGTTTTGATCAATTTGGAACACCAAGAGTTTTTCGGGACAATTCGAGCCAAAATGCATTGGGGCATCGAT
>JAQCJQ010000134.1 GCA_027593035.1 Bacteroidota bacterium
GCATAGGGTGGTTTACCCATGAATGCTTCTCTCGGATTGTCGCGAACCATCCTGAACATGAATTCTTGCTGTTGTTTGATCGCACTCCAGATGGCATGTTTGATTATGGCGATCATGTGCAAACGAAGCATGTGTGGCCCCCGGCGCGGCGACCGTTTTTGTACGATTGGTGGTTTGATTATGGTGTGACGCGGGCTTTGCGCCGGTGGGATGCCGATGTCTTTGTGTCGACTGATGGTTTTTTGAGCCGCCGGTCGGATGTTCCGCAACTCGCCGTCATGCATGACTTGAACTTCATGCATCACCCCGAATGGATGCCCGCACGCGAGGCCCAGTATTATCGGGAGCGGTTTCCTCAATTTGCTCAAATTGCGGCTCAACTAGCGACCGTTTCGGCCTACTCGAAAAATGACTTGGCGGAGCAATTTGGTCTGAATGTAAAAGACATTGACGTCGTTCCCAACGCACCTTCTGCCTCCTATGCTGTGCTGGAGGAGTCGGTTCAATTCATACAGCGCGAGCGCTGGGCTCAAGGGAATTCTTACTTTGTCTTTGTTGGAAGTTTGCATCCTCGGAAGAACATTGAAGGCCTGCTCGAAGCCTTTGCTTTGTACCGTGCTAGCGGAGGCGAAGCCTCGCTTGTCGTTGTCGGTTCGAGCATGTGGACGGAGGAAATGCGCCAGGTGCCATGCGTGCATTGGGTCGGGCGGCTGGAGCAGGATGATTTGGCGTTGGTCATGGGCGGTGCATTGGGGTTGGTTTATCTGCCCTGGTTTGAAGGTTTTGGGGTGCCCATTGTTGAGGCGTTTGCAGCTGGAATTCCAGTCATTGCAAGCAATGTGACATCCATTCCGGAGGTTTGTGGCGGCGCGGAAGTGGCGCTGGTATCTCCAAATGATGCGGCTGCCGCTGCTCAATGGATGCTTCGGATTGAGACGGATTCAACCTTGCGTGATGCAGCGGTGGAGCGAGGTCTTCGACGCGCACAGGATTTTTCATGGGACCGCTCAGCCGAGTTGCTGTGGAAGAGCATTCAGAGGTTGTTGCCAGCATGAACTTGATTCCTTGGATAGAGCACCAACGGCTCGAAGCTGGATGTGACGAGGCAGGACGAGGTTGCTTGGCCGGTCCGGTGACGGCCAGTGCGGTGATCCTAGATCCAGAATTGGCGCAAGCGTTGTGCCAAGAAGGGTTGCTGAATGACAGCAAACAGCTATCCGAGAAAAACAGAAACCGGCTTCGCGTAAGAATAGAATCAGAAGCCAAAGCATGGGCCGTTTGTCATGTTGGGCCGGAAGAAATTGATGAGATCAACATCTTACAGGCTTCGTTCACCGCGATGCGGCGTGCGGTGAAAATGTTGCTTTGCAAACCGGATTTTTTGCTCATCGATGGCAACCGGTTCAAAACCGAACCGGGTCTCCCCGAGTTTGAATGCTTCATAAAGGGCGATGCTCGGTTTGCCTCCATTGCCGCAGCGAGTGTGTTGGCGAAAACCCATCGGGACGAACACATGCGCCAGTTGGGTCAAGCGTATCCGCACTATGGCTGGCTGACCAATGCAGGCTATCCAACACGAGGCCACCGGGAAGCGATTCGCCAAAATGGCGCAACAGCGCACCATCGCAATAGCTTCCGACTCTTGCCCGATTGACGGTAGTAAAACAAGTGTTGTTCAATTGACCATAAAGTTTAAGCGTGTTATTATATTGTTAAGCGGTATTTATCAATTGATTGGAGGGTAGAATAAGTTTTCGACAAACTGCGTATTTGAATGATTTTTAGGTAGCTTGCAGTGCCATTTTGTCGAACTTAAACCCACAGCATGCGTTTTTTAACCTCCTTTTTCGCAGCGATTTTCGTGCTTGCCACGACCGTTGTGTCTGCCCAATGCGGCTTGTTTATCTCTGAATACTCAGAGGGCTCTTCGAACAATAAATACTTGGAAATCTACAATCCGACCTCGGAAACGGTTGTGTTGACGGACTATGCCATCGCATCCGTTGGTAATGCTCCAACGACTCCAGGTGTCCATGAGTATTGGAATCTCTTCACGGAAGGGGCCACCATCGCACCGGGAGAAGTCTATGTATGGGCCAACGGGGGTTCAGGTCCCGAAGTCATTGCCGAAACAGATCAAACGGGGAATGCTTATTTCAATGGTGACGACGGCTATGCCTTGGTCTATGGAATCGAAACGGATTACACTTTCGTGGACATCGTAGGTGATTTTGAGGGAGACCCGGGGTCGGGATGGGAAGTCGCTGGCACAGCCGACGGCACGACCGACCACACCATGGTTCGAAAGTCCAGCGTCAGTGCTGGAGTCGGTTACGATTGGGCTGCAGCGGCAGGAACCAATGTCGACGATTCGCAGTGGATTGTTCTTGCACAAGATGACTGGAGCTTTTTAGGAAGCCATGAATGGACGGGTAGCTGCGGACCTGCAGTGCTCGGCTGCACGAATTCAAATGCATCCAACTACAATGTGGATGCGACTGAAGATGATGGGTCTTGCGCATTTGACAACGCATGCAATGTGGATGGAATCGTGGTGACGACAGCGAGTCTGTACTTCAGCCCTGCGGACTTGAGCATCGATCCAGGAACGACCGTGATCTGGGAAAACATTGGTGGAACGCACAATGCGAACGGTGTGACCAACACCCAGACAGGGGAGTCCTTTATGAATCCAGAGGAGTTTTCTTTTGGTGTGGTAGTTGGCAATGCGGAGGGTGTCTGCATTGGTAGCCACACGTTCAGCGTGCCCGGCGTCTATTCCTATGATTGCAGTGTCGGAAGTCACGCGGCCAATGGCATGGTCGGCACCATCACGGTGGGACAAGGCGGTTGCACCGAGCCAGCTGCTCCGAATTACAACGAAGCGGCAGACTACAATGACGGAACTTGTTTAGAAGTAACGGCGACAGCCATCGCAACCATTCAGGAAGGACAATTGACAGATGCTTACACAGGACAGACGGTGGTTACAAACGGTGTCATCACCGGTGTGTTTGGAAGTCTGGTCAGCATGCAAGACGGTCAAGGGCAGTACTCCGGAATTTGGATGTACGGTCCCAATGTCCCTGTAGCAGTCGGTGATCAAGTCGAAGTGACTGGAACCGTTTCTGAATACAGCGGTTTGACTCAGTTGACCGGTGTTTCCGTTGTGATCCAAGCGCAAAATGCATCTTTACCAATGGCGGAAGTCTTGGCAACGGGAGCTGTTTCTGATGAGCCTTGGGAGGGCGTTTTGGTTCAGGTGACTGGAGGTGTAAGCACAGAAGACCTCGGTTTTGGCCAGTGGGGAATGGATGACGCTTCTGGCCAGTGCGTGGTGGACGACCGTGGCTACAACGCCATTGCTACAGGGTATGTCCTATTGGGCAACACTTGGCAGGTGACGGGCCCGTTGGATTATTCTTACGGAGCCTTTAAGATTCAGCCTCGTTCTGAATCTGACGCTTTGCTTTATGGCTGTACCAGTTCAGGAGCTGCCAACTACAACGATGCCGCAGGCATTGACAATGGCACCTGTGAATACACGGGCGAAGCTTGTTCCATCTTCTTTTCTGAATATTCAGAAGGATCAGGCAACAACAAGTACTTGGAAATCTTCAATCCTACGGCTTCCACGGTTTTCTTGAGCCAATACACACTGGGCAATTGCAGCAACGGATGTGATACTCCGGATGATCCCTTCTTGTCAAATCAATTTGATTATTTCACATTCAATTTTCCTTTCGATGCGACCATCGCACCGGGAGGGACCTACATCGTTGCTCATGGCTCAGCTGACGCCACTATTTTAAGTGTTGCGGACGTCACATACACTTATCTGTCGAACGGAGACGATGCCTATGGTTTGTTCGAATTGACAGCAACCGACACCTTGTTGGTTGACTTGATTGGAGAAATCGGCGCAGACCCAGGGTCAGGCTGGGAAGTAGCGGGAACGGTCAATGCGACACAAAATCACACAATGGTGAGAAAGGAATGGGTGTATGCAGGCAATGAAGGCGACTGGGTCATGTCAGCAGGGACCAATGCGATTGATTCCGAATGGACAATTTTGGATATCGATGATTTCACAGATCTTTCCATGCATACCTTCTCCGGTGGATGCTCCGCATCGACTGCAGGTTGCACGGATCCGTTTGCTGTGAACTATGATGAAAACGCAACGGAAGACAACGGATCGTGTGTTTACATTTTGAACTACACCATTCAAGAAATTCAGTCTGGAGGGCTTTCGGGACAAATGGAGACGCAAGGAATTGTGACCGCAGTGTATGGGGCAGATGGATCATTGGCAGGACAGCCCTCTTATGTCATTCAAGATGGTACGGGCGCTCAATCGGCCATTTGGGTGATTGGCAGCGGTGTGGCCATTGGTGATGAACTGGCTGTTCTGGGTAACGTATCCGAAGTTTATGGCTTGCGACAGATTCAAGGAGCGAGTGTTGAGATTTTGTCTTCTGGAAATAACTTGCCAGCGGCCGAGATCTTGGCGACCAACGACATCAACCAAGAACAGTGGGAATGCGTTCTGATTGCGATGACGGGCGAGTGCGTCAGCCCGGATGCGGGATTTGGTGAGTGGCACCTCAATGACGGTTCAGGCATTGGCGTGAG
>JAQCJQ010000020.1 GCA_027593035.1 Bacteroidota bacterium
GGAGAAATTGCTTCGTTCGGCCATTGCGAATTGGGAAGCGAAGAATACAGGCTCGCGCCCGGAAGAATCGGATTTGATTGTCAGCGAAATCAAGGTAGACAGTGCGCGAATGCTCAAGCGTTTGCAAACCGCACCGCAAGGACGTGCTCACCGGATTCGGAAGCGCAGCAATCACGTAACCATCATTGTAGACTCCGTTAAGAACTAAACCATGGGACAAAAAACGAATCCAATAGGAAACCGTTTGGGCTTCATCCGCGGATGGGACTCCAACTGGTACGGAGGAAATGACTACAAAGACAAGTTGGTTGAGGATGAGCGTATCCGTGAATACTTGTTGGCACGTTTGCGTAAAGCAAGTGTATCGAATATCATCATTGAGCGCACGCTCAAATTGGTTACTGTGACCGTGAAATCTGCCCGTGCGGGTGTGATCATCGGAAAGGGTGGTCAAGAAGTAGACAAATTGCGTGAAGAGCTTAAGAAGCTGACAGGCAAGGAGGTCCAGATCAACATTTTCGAGATCAAGCGTCCCGAGTTGGATGCGAAGCTGGTCGCAGAGAGTGTTGCTCGTCAAATTGAAGCGCGTATTTCGCATCGCCGAGCGATTAAAATGGCGATTGCGGCAACCATGCGCTTAGGTGCTGAAGGCATTAAGATCAACATTGCAGGACGTGTGAATGGTGCGGAAATTGCACGTTCAGAGTCTTACAAAGAAGGTCGTATCCCATTGCACACCTTTCGTGCTGACATCGATTATGCATTGATGGAAGCACACACCACCTACGGTCGAATTGGCATCAAGTGCTGGATTTGTCGTGGTGAGATTTATGGAAAGGTCGACTTGTCGCCTATCCCAGCTCAAAAGCAGTCGAACGATCGTCGTCCAGCGAATGCCAGCCGCCCAGCGGGTGCTCGTCGCCGGACTCGTAATTGATAGAACATTAGGTTATGTTACAGCCGAAAAGAACCAAGTATAGGAAGATGCAGAAGGGTCGTGTGCGCGGAATAGCGCAGCGCGGCAGCACCATCGCATACGGATCGTTCGGGATTAAAACCCTCGAAGTGGGTTTTATTACCTCGCGTCAAATTGAAGCTTCTCGTATCGCCATTAACCGATACATGAAGCGTGAAGGACAAGTATGGATCCGCATTTTCCCGGACAAGCCCATTACATCGAAGCCTGCGGAAGTCCGTATGGGTAAGGGTAAGGGAGCTCCGAGTCATTGGGTTGCTCCAGTGCGACCAGGACGTGTGATGTTTGAAGTGGATGGTGTCCCTATGGATACTGCTATGGAAGCCTTGCGTCTAGGAGCTCAAAAGCTCCCGGTGAAATGCAAGTTTGTTGTACGACCAGATTATGCACACTCATGATTGAGATGACAGAAATTCGGCAACTCTCCGACGCTGATTTAGCGGAACGGATCGAGGTGGAACGTGAATCGCTAGCCAAAATGCGATTCAACCACACTGTAGCAGGATTGGAATCCACTACAGCTTTGAAATACAAAAAGCGTGATGTGGCTCGGCTACTCACGGAAGTGAATGCACGCAATAAAGCGAACTCATGAGCACTGAAACGACAACAACAATCGAACGCAACCTGCGCAAGGAGCGGGTTGGCATTGTGACATCCAACGCAATGAATAAGAGCATTGTGGTCGCTGTAGAGCGAATGGAGAAGCACGCCAAGTATGGCAAGTTTTTGAAAAAAACGAGCAAATTCATGGCACATGATGAGGCGGAAACCAGCAATGTT
The DNA here is from genome assembly GCA_027593035.1 of Bacteroidota bacterium. GTDB lineage: Bacteria > Bacteroidota > Bacteroidia > Flavobacteriales_D > Sanyastnellaceae > UA16. Next base: position 1,760 of record JAQCJQ010000020.1, read on the forward strand.
GGTGATACCGTTCGGATCATGGAAACACGACCTCTAAGCAAGCGGAAGTGCTGGCGTTTGGTGGAGGTAATTGAACGGGCGAAATAATTCGCTGCTGCAATAAACGAGAAAGGAATCACAGATGATACAGCAAGAATCCCGTATGAAAGTAGCTGACAACAGCGGAGCAAAGGAAGTCCTTTGCATCCGGGTGTTGGGAGGTACTCGACGGCGTTACGCGAGCATTGGCGACACCGTTGTGGTGACCGTGAAGCATGCCGCGCCGAATGGAAACATTAAAAAAGGAGCCGTTTCGAAAGGAGTGGTTGTACGAACACGCAAAGCCGTGCGACGCGCAGATGGCTCATACATCCGTTTCGATGACAATGCGATTGTATTGCTCAACGCAAACGGAGAAATGCGCGGAACGCGGATATTCGGTCCTGTAGCACGTGAATTGCGTGAGAAGGACTTCATGAAGATTGTTTCACTAGCCCCTGAGGTACTATAATCCACCAGCTATGTTCAAACGATACAAAGTCAAAAAAGGCGATACCGTCAAGGTCATTGCCGGCGGAAGTAAAGGGAAGGAGGGAAAAGTGATTCTCGTCGACCGCAAGAAAGATCGTGTCCTTGTAGAAGGAGCCAACATGGTCAAAAAGCACGTCAAGCCTGGTCCAGCAAATCCACAAGGAGGCATTGAGTCTTCTGAAGCAGGCATTCACATTTCAAATGTGATGGTGATGGATGAAGCTGGCAATGCCACCCGGTTGGGTCGTCGTCGTGGAGATGATGGCAAGCTGGTTCGTTATTCAAAGAAAACAAATGAGGAGCTGAAGTGATGACATACATCCCCCGACTCCAGACTCAGTACGCTGAGGAAATTGTACCGAACATGCAGAAGCATTTCGAGTACAAGTCCGTAATGCAAGTTCCACGCATTACGAAGATTTGCTTGAACCAAGGTTTGGGAAAAGCAATTGCAGATAAGAAGATCGTAGAACAGGCTACGGAAGAGATGTCACGAATTGTCGGTCAATTGGCAGTGCCGACCATCTCAACCAAGGACGTTTCGAACTTTAAGTTGCGAAAGGGCATGCCGATTGGAGCGCGAGTCACCTTGCGTCGTGAGCGTATGTACGAATTCCTCGATCGTTTGATCGCAGTTTCGTTGCCCCGAACACGAGATTTTCAGGGCATTCGAACCAAAGGATTTGATGGTCGTGGTAACTTTACCTTTGGGGTGAAGGAGCAGATCATCTTTCCAGAGATCAGCCTTGATGAGGTGAAGTATTTCAATGGAATGGACATCACCATCGTAACGAACGCGAATACTGACGAAGAGGCCCAGGCGCTCTTAGAAGGTTTCGGATTCCCTTTCAAAAAGAACTAAGATGGCTAAGGAATCAATGAAAGCGCGTGAGCGCAAGCGAGCCCGAATGGTCGCGAAATATGCAGATAAGCGTGCGGCTTTAAAAGCTGCAGGCGACTGGGAGGGATTCCAGAAGCTGCCACCCAATAGTGCAGCTGTGCGCATGCACAATCGCTGTCAGATCACGGGACGTCCACGGGGATATATGCGACAATTCGGTATTTCTCGAGTGTTGTTCCGAAAAATGGCACTCTCGGGAAAGATTCCTGGAGTTAAAAAGGCAAGTTGGTAAACCACGATTAGAAGCATCATGTATACTGATCCAATAGCAGATTATTTGACACGTATCCGCAACGCCCAAATGGCGGGGCATAAGGTCGTGGAGATTCCAGCTTCGAATTTGAAGAAGGAAATGACCCGGATTCTTTTTGATAAGGGGTACATCTTGAATTTCAAGTTTGTAGACGAAGGGTACCAAGGTTCCATCAAGATTGCATTGCGTTATGACAGCAAGTCAAAGCGCCCAGCAATTTCAGAAATTAAGCGTGTATCAACTCCGGGATTGCGTCGCTACGCCGGCCCAGCGGATTTGCCACGTGTATTGAACGGTTTGGGTGTGTGCATCGTTTCGACTTCCAAAGGTCTCATGACCGATAAGGAGGCTCGTCAGATGAACATCGGAGGCGAGTTGATTTGTACAGTTTATTGATAGAAGAGAAAAACGGAACATCATCATGTCACGAGTAGGTAAATCACCCATCATCGTCCCTGACGGCGTTACTCTCAGTATTGAGGGAGCGACGGTCACGGTCAAAGGCCCGAAAGGGGAATTGCAGGAAGTGATCCATCCGGATATCACCATGGACTTGCAGGACAAGGTCCTCACGTTCTCTCGTCCTTCGGATCATAAGGAACACCGTTCTAAGCACGGATTGTACCGGTCATTGGTCAACAACATGATTGTTGGCGTAACAGAAGGATATGCCATCTCTCTTGAGCTGGTAGGTGTCGGTTTTAGAGCATCATCTTCAGGCCAGGATCTTACATTGGCGTTGGGCTATAGCCACCCGATTGTAATGCGCTTGCCAAAGGAAATCATCCTTGAGGCAGACACGAAGAAAGGAGCAAATCCATACGTTAAGTTGATGTCTCACGACAAGCAATTGATCGGCACGGTAGCTGCTAAAATCCGTTCACTGCGCAAGCCTGAGCCTTACAAAGGCAAAGGTATCCGTTATGTTGGAGAGCAAATTCGTCGTAAGGCAGGTAAGACAGCTGCGAAATAAAGGAATCACATGGGAACGAAAAAAACATTCGCTCGCAAACGCGTTAAGCGTCGAGTCCGCGGAAAAATCCAGGGAACATCAGATTGTCCTCGTTTGTCTGTATTCCGCAGCAACAAGCAGATTTATGCCCAGATCATTGATGATGCATCAGGACGCACTTTGGCGGCTGCAGCATCATTGGGAGCCAAAGAGGCGCAGTCAGTTCCAAAATTGGAGCAGGCCGTGACGGTGGGGAAAATGATTGCAGAAAAAGCAAAGGCTGCTGGTATCGAGACGGTCGTATTTGATCGAAACGGTTACTTGTATCACGGCCGTATCAAGACATTGGCAGAAGCCGCCCGCGAAGGAGGGCTCAAATTCTAAGGAAAGATGGAACAACGTCAACAACCTAAAGGCCGCGACCAGCAACAACAGCAATCGCGCACGGGAGATCCTGATTTGAAGGAGCGCTTGGTTGGAATCAACCGGGTAGCGAAGACCACCAAGGGTGGACGGACCTTCAGCTTTAGCTCCATCATGGTGGTAGGAGATGAAAAGGGCCGAGTGGGTCATGGTTTAGGTAAAAGCCGTGAAGTCGCTACAGCGATTCAAAAAGGCATTGAAGATGCCAAGAAGAACATGATTGAGGTGCCTTTGGTAAAAGGAACCATCCCTCATGCTCAAGAGATGAAATTCGCAGGAGCGCATGTCATGATTCGTCCAGCTTCTCCAGGTACGGGTGTAATCGCCGGAGGTGCGATGCGAGCCGTATTGGAGAGCGCAGGCATCAAGGACGTCCTTGCGAAGTCATTGGGCTCAAGCAATCCTCACAATGTCGTAAAGGCTACTTTCAATGCGCTTCAAGCGTTGCGAAGCGCTAAGGACATTGCTGATTTGCGCGGCATTTCTGTACACAAAGTATTCAACGGTTAATCGCTGCAATTATGGGAAAAGTTATCGTCACCCAAGTTCGGAGCGCCATCAACCGTCCGAAACGTCAAAAGGCCACCATTCAGGCCTTGGGCATTAAGAAATTACACAACCCTGTCGAACACGAAGCGACTCCACAGATCATGGGAATGATCCGTAAAGTTTCGCATCTCGTGAAATTCGAAGAGGTATAATCATTCATAACCAGCATTAACCATGAATCTCAGCAATCTGCAACACGCAGCTGGATCTAGGAAGCAGCGCAAGCGAGTTGGTCGCGGTGAAGGATCCGGTCACGGAGGAACTTCAACACGTGGACACAAAGGCGCGAAATCCCGTTCTGGCTACAAGAGTAAAATCGGTTTTGAAGGCGGGCAACAGCCACTTCAACGTCGTGTTCCAAAATTTGGTTTTACCAATCCTAATCGGGTTGAGTACAAAGGAATCAACTTGGACACCCTTCAGGAATTGATCGAGCGCAAGTCTTTGAAATCTGTCAAATTGCAAGATTTGATGGACAACGGTCTCGCTGGAAAGCGTGACTTGATCAAAGTATTGGGCCGCGGTGAACTCACATCAGGCGTTTCCATCGAAGCGCATAAATTCTCTGCTTCAGCCCGCGTAGCCATTGAGGCGGCAGGCGGTCAAGTGGCGGAAGTTTAATTCACCTATCGCATGAAGAATTTCTTTACTCAAATCCGAAACATCTGGAACCACGAGGAACTGCGCAAGAAATTGGGCGTCACTCTGGGCTTGATTTTGATTTACCGGATTGGTTCGTTCATTGTGATCCCTGGCGTCAATAGTGATGTCTTGGCTGAGCAAATGGCTTCAGCGGGTAGTGGTGGATTGGGCGACTTGCTTTCTCTGTTCACTGGAGGAGCCTTTAGTCGAGCTTCGATTTTCGCTTTGGGCATCATGCCATATATCTCGGCTTCCATCATTGTACAGCTCCTTGGGATTGCGGTTCCAGCGGTGCAGAAAATGCAGGCAGAGGGAGAGAGCGGACGAAAGAAGATCAACCAATACACACGGTTTTTGACCATTGCGATTACGCTGGTTCAGGCACCAGGTTATTTGGCGACTTCGGTCGTTGCCGTACCGGGTGCTGTAGCCAATCCGTCCACGTTTTGGTGGTTCAGTGCCATGGTCATCTTGGTGTCTTCGACCCTGGTCATTATGTGGTTGGGTGAGCGAATCACGGACAAGGGGGTCGGTAATGGCATCTCGCTGTTGATCATGGTTGGCATCATTGCGACATTCCCTCAAGCGATCATTCAAGAATTCATCCATCCGGATACGACGTTGTTCTTCTTCTTGGTTGAAATGGCATTTTTGTTGGTCATCATTGGCTGCAGCGTAGCATTGGTTCAGGCTTTGAGAAAAGTTCCTGTTCAAATGGCGAAGATGCAAGCGGGTGGTTCCCACATGCCTCAAGGTGAGGGAGCGCGTAGCTTCATTCCTTTGAAAGTAAATTCAGCGGGCGTTATGCCGATCATTTTCGCTCAAGCGATCATGTTTGTGCCGCTCTACCTGACGCAAAGCGAAACATTCCAACAGAATGAGGCGATCCAGAGCTTGGCGGATTTCAATGGTTTATGGTACAATTTGCTCTTCTTCGTGATGATCGTTGTCTTTACCTACTTCTACACGGCGATTACGGTCAACCCCAATCAAATGGCGGATGATTTGAAACGTCAGAATAGTTTTGTTCCGGGCATCAAGCCTGGCAAGCCAACGGCAGAGTTTTTGGAAAAGGTGTTGTCCAACATCACCCTTCCAGGATCCTTATTTTTGGCATTGATTGCAATCCTTCCTGCGATTGTTTTCAGTCTTGGTTTAACGAAAGCGCAAGGCTTTTCCATTTTCTTCGGCGGAACGTCGTTGTTGATTATGGTAGGAGTCATTTTGGATACCCTTCAACAAATTGAGAGCTATTTGCTTTCACGTCATTATGATGGTTTGATGAAGTCTGGAAAATTGCGTGGTCGTCCGCAGTCACCTGTTGGCGGCATTACTGGATAACCTGAAATGGGTTTTGGCCGACGCGTGCACATAAAAACGGACGAAGAGGTCGAACTCCTTCGGGTGAGTTCTTTGCTTGTAGGGAAAACGTTAGCAGTTGTTGCGGAAAGGATTCGTCCTGGAGTGACAACATTGCAACTAGACGCAGTGGCTGAGGAGTTCATCCGAGACCACGGCGCGGAACCAGGATTTAAGGGATATGGAGGCTTTCCAAATTCCTTATGTACATCAGTCAATGAGTCTGTTGTACACGGTATTCCAAACGACCGTCCTTTAGAGGATGGGGACATTGTGTCCGTCGATTGTGGAGTATTGAAGAATGGTTTTTACGGAGACAGTGCGTATACCTTTGCGGTGGGCGACATTGCTTCCGAGGTGCAAAAGCTGCTAGACGTCACCAAAGAATGCCTCCGACTCGCCATTGAGCAAGCGGTGGTTGGAAAGCGAATCGGAGACATCGGATTTGCTTGCCAATCATATGCTGAGCAACATGGTTTCGGAGTGGTTCGGGAATTGGTTGGTCACGGTTTGGGACGGGAGTTGCATGAAGCACCTGAAGTTCCAAATTATGGGAGACGAGGAAATGGTCCTCGTTTGATGGACGGCATGGTGCTGGCCATTGAGCCCATGATCAATTTAGGTCGAAAGGAAATCTTCCATGAGGATGATGGCTGGACGATCGTGACGGCAGACCGTAAGGTGAGTGCACACTTCGAACATGATGTCGTAGTGCGCAAGAACCAAGCGGACGTTCTCTCGAGTTTTAATGAGATAGAAGAAGTTTTAAAGAAGAATAGAAACGTTTAAGAGTTTAATCTGAATGGCCAAACAAGCGTCCATAACGCAAGATGGAACGATACTCGAAGCTTTGTCTAACGCAATGTTTCGGGTGGAGTTGGAAAACGGGCACATCATCACTGCCCACATTTCTGGAAAGATGCGGATGTATTACATCAAGATCTTGCCAGGAGATCGAGTACGCGTGGACATGTCACCCTATGATTTAACAAAAGGACGGATCTCTTTCCGCTACAAGAAATAACCGCACCATGAAAGTTCGTGCTTCCCTAAAAAAACGTACCACCGACTGCAAGATTGTTCGTCGAAAAGGTCGTTTGTATGTCATCAACAAGAAGAATCCTAAAATGAAGCAACGTCAGGGTTAACCTTGACGTAGCCTAACCCATCGCCCATGGCACGTATAGCAGGTATCGACATCCCTCGCAATAAGCGCGGAGTCATTTCACTCACGTACATCTACGGAATCGGACGCAGCCGTTCGACTAAAATTCTCGCGGAATGCGGAGTGTCAGAAGACAAGAAAGTTGAAGATTGGACCGACGAAGAGATCGGTGCAGTTCGGAACGCCATCACCACTGGTTTTAAGGTGGAAGGTGAATTGCGTTCGGAGGTGCAGTCTCACATCAAGCGATTGATGGACATCGGATCAAACCGTGGCATCCGTCACCGTAATGGCTTGCCATTGCGCGGTCAACGAACGAAAAACAACTCCCGCACGCGGAAAGGCAAGCGGAAGACTGTTGCGAACAAGAAGAAGTAATAGACTTAATCACGAATTAACTGGCTCTTTTCAAGAGCTGATCACCTAAATATTCAGACGATGGCGAAGAACGTCAAGAAAAAGAAGAAAGTGGTTGTGGAGGCCTTAGGTCAAGTTCACATCCACTCATCCTTCAACAACATCATCATTTCGCTGACCAATAATACTGGGCAAGTGATTTCTTGGTCTAGTGCCGGAAAGATGGGTTTCCGGGGCTCCAAGAAGAACACGCCTTACGCAGCTCAAGTAGCTGCGGAGGATTGTGGTCGCGAAGCGCACGATCTCGGATTGCGAAAAATTCGAGCATTTGTGAAAGGACCGGGTGCAGGTCGCGAAAGCGCGATGCGTGCCCTCCATAACATGGGAATTGAAATCATCGAGATCATCGATGTGACTCCATTTCCTCACAACGGTTGTCGCCCTCCAAAGCGTCGCCGCGTATAATTCATCATCGTCGAATCCTAGAACTGAACAACCGATATGGCACGTTATCGCGGACCCAAATCAAAAATCAGCCGCCGTTTTAAGGAGGCAATCTTCGGACCGGACAAAGCGCTCGAGCGCCGTCCATATGGACCGGGACAACACGGCAACTCACGTCGTCGTAAAAAAGAATCTGAATACTCAGTGCAGCTTGCTGAAAAGCAAAAAGCGAAGTATACCTACGGCATTTTGGAGAAGCAGTTCTCCAACATGTTCAAAGCAGCAAACGCACGCCAGGGAATCACGGGCGAGATTTTGCTCCAATTCTGCGAAAGCCGATTGGACAATGTCGTTTACCGCATGGGAATCTCTTCTACACGCCGAGGTGCTCGCCAACTGGTGACTCACCGTCACATTATGGTGAACGGGCATGTGGTCAATATTCCTTCTTATCGCATGCGTCCAGGTGACGTAGTAGCTGTTCGAGAGAAGAGCAAATCCATGTTGGTGATCTCGAGTGCCTTGGGCGCGACAGCGAGCCGTTTGGATTGGGTAGATTGGAATGTGCAGACCATGTCGGGCACATTTATCAATGTACCATCGCGTGACCAGATTCCAGAGAACATCAAGGAGTCACTCATTGTAGAATTGTATTCGAAGTAATCCAAATCCCTTCATCAAATGGCCATTCTAGATTTTCAGAAACCAGACAAGGTGATCATGTTGGACTCCACGGAGTTCAATGGTCGCTTCGAATTTCGCCCGCTTGAGCCCGGATTTGGGATTACAGTAGGCAATGCATTGCGTCGAATCTTACTTTCTTCATTGGAGGGTTATGCGATCACCACGATTAAGATCGATGGTGTTGAGCATGAATACTCTACAATCAAAGGAGTGCGTGAGGACGTGACCGACATGATATTGAACATGAAGCAAGTTCGCTTCAAACGTCAAATCGAGGGATCGGAAGGAGAGACTGTAACCGTTAAAATTGCGGGTCAGAAGTCATTCACGGCTGGGGACATTGGTAAATTTACCAGTGCTTTCCAAGTCATGAATCCAGATCATGTCATCTGCAACATGGACGAGTCGGTCAATCTCACCATCGAAGTCGTCATCGGCAAAGGACGTGGATACGTTCAAGCTGAGGACAACAAGAAGGAGGAGATGGCTCTTGGAACCATTGCTATGGATTCCATTTTCACTCCAATTCGGAACGTACAATACGAGGTTGAAAATTACCGAGTTGAGCAGCGTACCGATTATGAGAAATTGATTCTTCAAATCGAATGCGATGGCAGCATCACGCCGAAAGACGCGTTGCAAGAATCCGCAAAGATTTTGATCCAGCACTTCATGTTGTTCAGTGATGAACGCATTTCCTTGGAATTGGAGGAACGTGTTGAGGTCGAAGAATTTGATGAGTCAAGCTTGCACATGCGCCAATTGCTCAAGACGAAATTGAGCGATATGGACTTGAGTGTTCGCGCATTGAATTGCCTCAAAGCGGCTGACATTGAGACCCTCGGAGAACTTGTTAGCTTCAACAAAAACGACCTATTGAAATTCCGTAACTTCGGTAAGAAGTCCTTGACGGAATTGGAAGATTTGGTTGAGAACAAAAACCTCACATTCGGTATGGATGTGAGCAAGTACAAACTCGACAAAGAGTGAAGCCATGCGTCACAATAAGAATTTTAACCACTTAGGTCGTAAGACCGCTCACCGTCGGGCTATGTTATCCAACATGGCTTGCTCGTTGATTGAACACAAGCGCATTACGACGACTGTTGCGAAAGCGAAAGCTTTGCGTAGTGTTGTTGAGCCCTTGGTTACCCGATCTAAAGAAGACACGACGCACAGCCGACGTATTGCCTTTAGCGTGTTGGGAAGCAAGTATGCTGTAACCGAGTTGTTTCGTGCCGTTGGTCCTAAAGTAGCTACCCGTGAAGGCGGCTACACACGGATTATCCGCACGGGCAACCGATTGGGTGACAATGCAGAGATGTGCATGATGGAGCTCGTAGACTTCAATGATATCTACGGCACTGAGCCTAAGAAGAAGCGTTCACGTCGATCTCGCCGTGGGGCGGGAACGACTGAAACCGCAGCACCCGAAGCTCCGGCAGCGGAAGTTGCGGAGGAAGCTCCGGCAGCGGAAGTTGCAGAGGAAGCTCCAGCGGCGGAAGTTGCAGAGGAAGCTCCGGCAGCGGAAGTTGCAGAGGAAGCTCCAGCGGCGGAAGTTGCAGAGGAAGCTCCAGCAGCAGAGGACGCTTCAGAAGAAGAAAAGAAAGACTGATTTCCTTCATTGGATTTGTGAAAACGGACAGCTTGTAGCTGTCCGTTTTTTTTGTGATCGATTTTTTGACATCCAAGAATGATTTTTGCGGATAAGTGCCCTTTTGAAATCCGGCTTGGATATAATCGCAAGACTATCTTTGTGCTATGGTTAAAACGCGTGAATCAAAAGTGCCAGCGGTGCTTTTATTGGCAGATGGTAAGCGATTTGAAGGCCACGCTGCAGGTGCAGTAGGCATCACGACAGGTGAAATCGCTTTCAATACAGGGATGTATGGGTATCAAGAGATTTTTACGGACCCGAGCTATCATCAGCAAATCTTGATCATGGCAACAGCCCACATCGGGAATTATGGCGTCCACGATCGAGAGGTAGAATCCGACAAGGTGCAGATCGCCGGCCTCGTGACCAAGAACTATTCATCCATTGCCAGTCGAGCTGGCGCAAGCGGAACGTTGCAAGATTATTTGGACCGGGATCAAGTGGTGGGCATTTGCGACTTGGATACACGCGCGCTGGTCCGCCACATACGACAGAGCGGTGCTATGAATGCGATCATTTGTAGTGACGGAACGGATGAAGCTGAATTGATGAAACGGCTTCAAGAGGTCCCATCGATGGAGGGATTGGAGTTGAGCAGTGCAGTGTCGACAAAACAAGTGTACGACGCGATGCCTGAGGAAGGGGTGGAGCCCCGTCACCGCGTTGCGTTGCTAGATTTGGGCGTCAAGCGCAGCATAGTGCAATGCTTAACGGATCGAGGTTGTGCCGTTCGGGTTTTCCCCATGCAATCGACTGCGGAGGAAATATTGGCATGGTCTCCAGATGGCATTATGCTATCCAATGGTCCAGGCGATCCAGGGGCGATGAGCGATACGGTGGAGACGGTGAAGGCGTTGGTGAATTCGGATAAGCCCATTTTCGGCATTTGCTTGGGCCACCAGGTATTGGCGTTGAGCCAAGGATTGCGAACCCAGAAGATGTTCAATGGTCACCGCGGTGTCAACCATCCGATTAAGAATTTGATTACGGGCAAAGCGGAAATCACCTCCCAAAACCACGGATTCGTGGTTGATAAGGATTCACTGCATTCGGTTCCAACAATGGAAGTCACCCACATTCACTTGAATGACGAGAGCATTGCCGGCATCGCATTGAAGGGTCGTCCGGTGTTCTCCGTTCAATACCACCCGGAAGCATCCGCTGGCCCCCATGATAGCCGCTACTTGTTTGACCAGTTCGTCGAGAACATGGAACAGGTTGCCGTCCTGGATTGATGCCTTAACTTCGCATCGCTTTTGAGGTTCATTGCCTTGAAGTATCACTTCGGAAATGAACCGAGGTGCTTCTGGTTTTTTCCAGAACCAACGTCCATTACCTGATCCACGATCATGAGCTACATTGAAGAAATCCAGGCCCGTCAGATTCTCGATTCCCGAGGCAATCCAACCATTGAGGTGGACGTCATTACCGGTGATGGTCACATGGGCCGCGCGGCGGTCCCATCAGGGGCGTCCACAGGCATTCACGAAGCCATAGAATTGCGCGATGGTGGTGAAGAATGGATGGGGAAGGGCGTGAGCAAAGCGGTCGACCACGTCAACAATTTGCTCAATGATGAATTGAACGGGTTTGATGTGTTTGACCAACGCGACATTGACCAGGTCATGATTGATCTGGATGGAACGCCCAACAAAGCGAATTTAGGAGCCAATGCGATTTTGGGTGTCAGCTTGGCCGTTGCACACGCAGCAGCAGATTGTTCAGTCCAATCCCTCTACCGATATATCGGCGGGGTGAATGCGCATACATTGCCTGTACCGATGATGAACATCCTCAATGGAGGTTCTCATGCGGACAACAAAATTGATATCCAAGAGTTCATGGTGATGCCGGTAGGTGCAGAAACCTTTTCCGATGGGTTGCGCATGGGAACGGAAGTGTTTCATGCGCTGAAAACGGTGTTGAAGAAAAAAGGTCATTCTACCAACGTTGGTGACGAAGGAGGGTTTGCTCCCAACTTGAGCTCAAACGATGAAGCCATTGAGTTGGTTTTGGAGGCCATTGAAAAGGCGGGCTATCGCCCAGGAGAGGACTTGCTCATCGCACTGGATGCAGCGGCATCGGAATTCTATGATGCTGAGAAGGGACTTTACTTGTTTGAATCCACCGGAGATCGAATGGAGGGAAAAGATCTCGTTGATTTCTGGAAGGGATGGTGTGACAAGTATCCCATCATTAGCATTGAGGATGGTTTGGCTGAGGACGATTGGGATGCTTGGAAAATGCTGACCGAATCGGTTGGTGATCGGATCCAGTTGGTGGGGGATGATTTGTTTGTCACGAATACCCACCGGTTGGCCCGGGGGATTGAAAATAACATTGCCAATTCCATTTTGATTAAGGTGAACCAAATTGGGACCTTGACCGAGACCATCGACGCGGTAAGTCTTGCGCACCGCAATGGTTATACCAGTGTAATGAGCCATCGCTCGGGCGAAACAGAGGACACGACCATCGCTGACTTGGCTGTGGCTTTGAATACAGGCCAGATTAAAACGGGCTCTGCTAGCCGTTCGGACCGAGTAGCCAAATACAACCAGTTGTTGCGGATTGAGCAAGAATTGGGGCAAGCGGCGGTATACCGCGGAGTGAGTTTCCGAGACTAAAGAATCAAGACTTCAAGAAAAAGCCCGGGCCATTGGCTCGGGCTTTTTTTATTGCTTGCGATGGGGTCTACTTTCTTCGCGCTTTCAATCGAGTCGATGCGCGGGTTGGTCTTCATCGACCGATCGTGTGAATGGAATCGGATCAATTTGCCCAGGCATCCGCTGCAGCAATCCGTAAATACGGAATTCAGTTCTGCGGTTTTCGGCATGGCTGATGTATGAGCAAGGCATCCCGGGTTCACAATTATTCCGCAATTCACTCGTCCCTTTGCCCACTGAAATTAACTGTTTCGACGAAACACCGCGCTTGATCAAATAGGACTCCAACTCAATGGCGCGTGATTTGGTGACGCGAATAGTCTTGTTGTCGACTGCATTTTGATAGGATGCCGCGTCCTCGTGTGCGCGAATTTCAAGCAGCATCTGTGGGTTCAATCGCAGGAAATCTACAAGAGCGATCAATTCGTTGGCTTCCCGTTGATTCAATGTCGTCGCCATGGGATCGTGTTGAAGCGCCAATTCGAATGGGGTTCCACCAGCCATGGCCTCAATGAAGACATCATCCCGCAGTACACCAACGGGAGATAGCTTCAAATCTGTTTCCCATGCCAAGTCATCAACTGAGAGCACTTGTCGGTTGACGAGAAAACCGGGGAGTTTCATCTCCAACCGGTACATCCGATGCTTTGGAAGAGCAATCGATACCGTCCCGTTCAAGTCACTGGTGAGACGAATAGCGGACGCATTTTGCTCATCGATGAGCACCATAGGAACCCGTGGTACCCGTTGATTGGATTTTTCCGACCAGGTATTGAAGGTGTATGTCTGAAACGAGTCGAGCAGTTCTACTTGGTAGATTTTATCCATTCCCGATCGATCAGAGCACACAAATCCAGTTTGACCGGTCGCGTCAAGGGCCAAGGAATGGTCGTCTGATAGGGTGTTGATCGGAAAGGGCAAGCGAAGCGGTTCGGTCCAATCATCACCGGTTCTCCAATTCCTTTTCGGCTCGTCGCTTGCAGGGATATTCCGAGAGGAGTAGATGTCCAAACCGCCCAAACTAGGGTGTCCATTGGATGAAAAGTAGAGGGTGCCTTCAGCATCGAAGGAAGGGAACACCTCGTCGCCGGGAGTGTTCACGGTCGGGCCTAAGTTGATGGGTTCTTCCCAGAACGTGCCATTCCGATCTGAATACCATAAATCCATCCCGCCCTGTGATTCTGGGGAAGGTAAATCGGTCGCGAAATAAAGCCGGCTTCCATCGGGTGACCAGGTGGGGTGGACAAACGTGTATCCTTTTTCCACAAACGGGAAGGGAGCGGGTTTGGACCAATCTCCTGAGGCAGTCCGTTGCGCTACGAGCAATTGGTAGCCGCCTGCCATGGGGTCTCCAAACCAAGCCAGTCCATCTTTTGCTCGCCGTGAGAAGGCAATAGAGCGTCCTTCGGGAGATAGACTGACCAGTCCGTCATGCTTTGGTACGTCCCAAGAAGTCCACTGCGAAGTCCGCAAGACGTGCTTGTCTCGAGCTGCCAAATCCATGACGACCATTTCTTGCTGGTCCATCCGGGTGAGCGTTGTGCCCCCCCCCCATTGATAGGGTTCGCTGGAAAAATAGACGCGGCCTTCGCTAATGCGAGGCGAAGACGCCACGGAGATCTCAGGGATATCGAACGATTGTACATTCCAAAACCGGAGGTCCGATTCAATGAACAGCTCTTCTTCGCACTTTTCCCAAAGGGCGGAAGCATAGCCGTCCGGGGTGTCTACAATCATTTGGGGTTCGATGATGGCGGCCGCGGCTTCATACTTTCCTTGATTCATTAGAGCCGTTGCCCAATCGAGCTGGTCTTGACGGTTGATAAAAGCCCGGTAGTCAAGCTCTTCGTATGTTTTTTCGGCGCCTTCAAAGTCGGCTAAAAACAACTGGGTTGTGCCCAGCATCCGCCAGGCCATCGTGTCATTGGGCCATTGAACCACCGCTTGTTGCAAAGCATTCGTGGCATCTTGATAGCGCGCTTCATCGTACGCCTTGACCGCTTTCCAAAAGTGGCGCGATTTGCATGAAGGCAGCAAGATGATGAGCCCCAATCCAATCAAGCTCATGGTCACCATGAAGCGTGGCCGGGCTTGGATCGAAGCATGCGGTGGGGAGCTGGTGTTTTTCAAAGCCAAATGGTCTGTGAATGGGTGAAGACATTTCCACCTTCAACAATGTTATGCGCTTTCAGTAGACTAGATACCATCCCCTTCACGGATTTTCCACAAGGCAATATGGGATAAAGCGATGCCAGCAGCGACTGAAACATTCAGACTTCCGGTCTTCCCGACCATGGGCAATTGGACCTGCATCTCGCATTTGCGTAAGACATCGGAGGAGATGCCACTTTCCTCATCACCCAAAACCAAACACATCGGTAGATTCAATTTGGCTTCGTGAATCGGCTCAGCGGCCTTTTCTGACAGCGCGACCAATCGGATGCCATTGTCCATTAGCGTTTGCAAAGCGGAGGGCAAGTGAGCGGCTCGTGCGACCGGCAAACGAAGCAGCGCTCCAGAGGATGACTTGATGGCATCTTCTTGAATGGGTGCCACTCCGGCAGCAGGAATGATCAAAGCGGTCGCGCCAAAGCACTCGGCACTGCGTGCAATCGCACCCAAGTTCCGCACATCTGTTACGCCGTCCACTGCAACGAAGAGGGGCGCTTCACCCGCTTCATAGGCTCGGGCAATGAGCTCTTCCAACGGTTGGAAAATGATGGGGGAGAGAAAAGCAACCAATCCTTGGTGGTTCTTTTGCGTAATCCGATCCAGTTTTTCTCGTGGCACCCGCTGAACGGGAATGTCCAAATCGCGCAGTTGTTGGAGCAAAGCGCCTGTGCGTTCGCTTTTTTCATCGCGCTGAATGAGCACGCGTTGCAGTTCTTTTCCCGCATCGAGGGCTTCGAGAACAGGATGCCACCCGATGATGAGGGAAGCCGATTCCGGCGCACGCTTTCGAAACGAGGTGTTTTCGTGGTTGCGCGGCTTGGAAGGGCCGCGAAATCCCCCGCGCTGTTGGTCATGCGGACGTCCGCCATCAGCGGCAGAAAAAGAGGGCTTTCGCCCTGAGTTGTCAGGGCCTGTAGGGAAATCGTTCGACATGGGAACCGTTCGGGGTATGCAACAATGAAAACAACAATAGCGGGTCAAAGGTACCCTTGAAAAAGCAACATCAGTCCGGGGAAATGCGTCCGTTGCGCCAATTGGTCACCATCCGGTCCCAAGGCATCCGGTATTGAATGTTCCGGCCGAGGGTGTAGAAATTGCTGTCCCATGGATGAGCGCTTTTTAGAAAACGGAAGGTCACGGCATTGACCGACCCTTCTTCCCCGTATATCCACCATTCGCTTTCACGCGATTTGCGGATCTTATTGGGAATCCCAAAGACAATGTGGACCATGCCGCGGTCGGTTCTCCAGCCGGGCAAAACGCCGCTGAAATACCGATTGGCTTCTTCTACTCGGCCATAATACGTCGCGATGAGTTGGGCCCCCCTGTCTTTTTCGTTTGCGCAATTGAGCCAGAATGCGTCCAATGCCGCTTTGGGATCGCCGCTGCCGATCATCTGCTCAAACTCTGAACGTGCGGTGATGTAGCGGCTGGATTGAATCATCAATCGAAGATCCCGCACCTGGTCAAAGGGCAGTTGGGTGCCTTGGATACGCTGGACGATGTTGCGTGAGTCCACGGCATCGAGGATCACATTGATGCCTTCGTCCACGACATAAGAAGCCCAGCCTGATGCATTGGCCCGAATCGAAGATTGAAGAACGGGTTGAAGTGTGTCCGACCGGTCCTTGACAAACGAGAACGGCGGAGCGGGCATGGATTCCGGCACTTCGATGCTGGCATGCCGCCAAAGCGAACCCGGTTTCGCCCGGAAATAAAGGGTGTCCCCAGCAACGGCATGTTGTCCGCTATAAGGCCATCCCATTTTGTTGAAGGCCGCGCGATTGTCTTGCGGATCGGAAACCAAAACCGGCCATTTCGTGCTGGTATTTCGCAATAAATCGTCCAGTCGAAAGGGGACGGAACGGGTCGGTGTTTCTTCACCGGCGATGTCATTCCATGCCATACGGACCATGCGTCGGTCCCATTCTGGAGCGAAAGAAATGAGGGTGTCGTTCCATTGAAACGATGTTTGCCCAACATACCAGATCAGCGACGAAACAAATGGGGCTTGAGGGGATTCCCTCAAATACAAACACTCTGAGCGCTTGACTTCAAAATAGACTTGAACCGAGTCCCGGGTTTCAGGCACGATGACCGCTCGTGGATGCAGTAAGCTGGATTCATAGTCATAGGGCCGGTCGGTGTTGGCCGCGAGCGTTTGCGAGGTCGTGACGCATCCTGACCAGGCCATGGCAACCAAGATCCCCAAAAGCCCGGCAATCGCGAAAATGGAATCTCTCCGCCTCATGCTTCGGTTTTCGGTTCAGAGGACGAGGGAATCTCCAGGCTCGCATTCCACGAATCGGCTTGGTCCAGCAATTCTTCGGGCAAGGTGGATTTCACGGGAACCCCCAATTCGCGCATCATTTCGGCTTGTCGAATCGCACTGCCTTTGCCGGTCTTGAGCCGTTTCAGGGCTTCATCATAACTGGTGTTGGCTTGCCCTAGTCGTTTCCCGACATCTAGTAACGAGCCGACAAATAGATTCAGTTGGTCATAGAGCTTGCCTCCGCGTTCTGCGATCCGTGCGATGTTGGCCTTCTGTTCTTCTTGCTGCCAGACATAGCTGATCGTTCGAAGCGTGGCAATCAAAGTGCTCGTCGAAACCATCAAAACATTTTTCCGAAGCCCTTCTTCTTGGAGCGCTGGCAGGGCTTTTCCAAGGGCCATCCAGGCGGCTTCTACGGGTATAAACATCAAGGCGTAATCCGTGCTCCGTCCGTAGAGGCTCGCGTAGTTTTTTGCGCCCAATTCTCGAATGTGCTTTTGAACACTTTGAACGTGCAGTTTCGCTTGGGTTGCCTGGTCTTCCTGGCTTTCAGCGTGCGTTAAGCGCTCGTAGGCCGTGAGGCTGACTTTGCTGTCGATCACGAGCACTTTGTCATCCGGAAGGTGAATCAAGAAGTCGGGCCGCAATGATCGGCCTTCTTCATTTTTAACCGTCGACTGTTTTGAGAAATGCGTGCCTTCTAACAGGCCCACTTGTTCCAAAATGCGCTCCAATTGATATTCTCCCCAGTCCCCTTGAACTTTGCTATCACCCTTGAGCGCCGAAGTGAGGTTCTGCGCGTCGGTTTGCAACGATTGATTCAGCTTGAACAGCTTTTCGAGTTCCTTATCCAACTGGCCGAGTTGCTCTCGTTCGTTGCCATAAAACTCCTTCATCTGCTTCTGCAATTCCGAAAACCGTTCTTTCATGGGATTCAAGACATCCTCTAGGGTTTTCTTGCCGTTGTTGGCCAAATCCTTTTGATGGCGCACGGCATTTTCCTCCATGATGTTGCGAGCGAGTAAATCGAATTCTTTGCGCATCCGCGTCTCTCGATCGACTTGGCCCATTTCCAAGTCCGTGGCCTTTTGTTCCGCTTTCCCTTTGTCCTCAATGGCGTTTTGCAGCGAAGTCCTCGTAGCGTCAAGGTCATTTCGCAGCCGTTCGCAGGCTTCCGTTCGTTCATCCCGTTCCACGCGTAACCGAGTAAAAGCCTCCAAATCAATGGATTCTTTTTCGCTGCGGGAAGATTTGTTTCGTCGCCAGGAAAGCCAGAGCACGCTGAGGATTGCTGCGCACATGAGGACCACTATGAAGAAGAGGATGGTAATAAGTTGTGGGTTCGCCATGAGAGGAAGGTACATCGAAACGTAACCTTGGGAAAGAATTTTCCGTTGAGGGGTATGAAACTTTAAATAACCGCAATCATGTCACGGTTTGTACAATGGACTTTAGGACTTTGCATTGCATCGGCGTTGTTTGCGTCATGCGCTACGAGCTACCAGGCCTGTTCCGCTTACTCTGAAGTGGAGGTCTGCGAGTAATTCCAATTAAACGACACGTTTTTGGTTACGTCACCGTGCAGTGACCGGGCAACTGGACATGCGCGGGTTGTGCGTTCCAACAATTCCCGTTGCTTTTCGGTGGCTTCGGGAATGTTGATTTCCAATTGGACATCAATGCAATCAATTCTTCTCGGATTTGAGGCCATGGTCTTTGTTGCGGCAGCGGTTATGCTCCCAATGGTGAGTCCCATTTCTCGGGCCTTAATGCCCAAAATTGTCATCACGCAACTTGCTAGCGCGGCCGAGACGAGATCGGTCGGGGAGAATGCTTGGCCGAGGCCATTGTTGTCCAACGGTGCATCGGTAATCACTTCCTGACCTGAAGCCAAGTGTTTCATGCTCGTGCGCAGCGGGTCATGATAGGTTAAGGTGTAATGCGGATTCATTTGGGTCATCGCTATACGAGATTAAAGTGAAGAGTTGCAAAGGTGCAATGCTTAGAGCTTCTTCCGAACTAACTTTGTCTTCAATGCGCAGTTTTCGTATCCCCATGCTTTGGAGCTGTCTCATTTTAATGGGCGGTTTGCCGATTGATCACATTTGGTCTCAAGGGACTGAGGGTGCGGTTGCTACGGGAGATGCTGCGGTTTATGGAGCGGATGGCTCAGTCGTCATTCCGCTGACGGACGAGCTCCAATGTGGACTCATGATTTACACACAAGGCGGAGGCTTGACGCTTCGACGAGGAGTTTACCGCAATGCCTTTAAAATACGCTGGTGGGGAGCCGACCTTTTACTCTACAAACACCCCAAAGAGGAGCGGATCACCAATCCCGTTTATGAAGATGGCCGGCCATATGTATATGGCAAAATCAATGCCATGTACCTTTTTCGCGTTTGGAAAGGCGGGCAAAAATTGCATGGAGAAAAGTTGAGAAAGGATGCGGTTCGTTTGAGCAGTTTATGGCGTTACGGAGTGACCTTGGGTTTGCTCAAGCCCGTTTACATGGAGATTGGTTACCCGGACATTCCCTATGAATACATCGCAACGGAGCGGTATGACCCAACCGATCATTTTTCCAGCAACATTTTTGGTCAGGCGCAATGGATGTATGGACTCGATGAATTGACAGTAGTGCCCGGTCTGCATGCGAGTTATGCACTGGATTTTGAATATGGAACTGAACGCCATGTGCAGCGCACGCTGACAGCAGGCGTGGCAGTGGACGCCTTCCTTGTCCAGCCTGAGATTTTTGCGACGTCTTTTGAACAGAATAGCCGAGCTTTTGTCACTTTGTTTGCGACCTTTGAATTGGGAAGCAATTGGACCCGCTGATTATGACTGCTACTTCATCCTCTTCTGAGAACGCCTTGACGGGCCGTGTCCCCAAGCCGAAATGGCTTCGGGTCAAATTGCCGATGGGTGAGCCCTACAAAAAGGTCCGGGAAATTGTGTCAGAGCATAAGTTGCACACCATTTGTGAGAGCGGACATTGTCCCAATATGGGAGAATGTTGGGGTGCAGGGACGGCTACATTTATGATTTTGGGAAATATCTGCACGCGCAGTTGTGGATTTTGCAATGTAGCAACAGGCAAGCCTTTGGAGGCCGATGTTTATGAACCGGGTCGTGTCGCTCAGTCGGTCAAGTTGATGGGAGTCAAGCACGCTGTCATCACTTCTGTTGACCGCGATGACATGCCGGATGGCGGGAGTGAAATTTGGGCGCAAACGGTTCGCGCCATTCGTCACCAGAGCCCGGAAACCACGTTGGAAACATTGATTCCCGATTTTGCTGGCAAATGGGAAAACCTAGAGCGCGTCATTGATGTGGCCCCTGAAATTGTTTCGCACAATTTGGAAACGGTGCGTCGCCTCACCAAGCATGTCCGGATCCAAGCGAAATACGACCGCAGTTTGGAAGTGTTGCGACGCCTGCGTCGAGCGGGTATGAAGACGAAGTCTGGAATTATGTTGGGGTTGGGTGAATCCTTCGAGGAAGTGGTGGAGGCGATGGATGATTTGCGCAGTGTTGACTGCCAGATTTTGACGTTGGGTCAATACTTGCAACCGACTCCAAAGCATCTTCCCGTGGCGGAGTTCATCCACCCAGATGTGTTTGCAGAGCTGAAGGAATTGGGCCTGAAAAAAGGCTTCCGATTCGTCGAGAGTGGACCCTTGGTGCGGTCGAGCTACCATGCAGAAAAGCATTTGTTTTAATCTTCTGGTCAGACGTTGATGCTTGAAATTCCGCGGATGGCGGATGGTTTTAGGAATTTCATGCCCTTGAATGGATAATGGGCGTGAAGTCGGGCGTGGTGATGCTTTGTAAGCAGCTGCTTTGTTGTATCTTTCGATTCCTGAATGGACAAAACTGTAACCATGCAATTGAACAAGTTTTTTGCCGCCGGAGCGGTAGCGACCTTCGCTTTTTTGGGCTGGACGCTGAGTTTCTCACCAGTGGATTCTACCACTGTTTCTGAATACGAATCTTCTGCTTATTTGCCGCGAACAGCAGCGACATTGGAAACCTCACCGGACGGTGCTTGGGAAATCCAAAAGTTGATGCGGGGTGACATCGAAACGGGCGAAGTGAACGAAGCCGGGTTGAATGCGTTGCGTGAAGACGTCATTCGCATGGCTGCGCAGCAAGCAGCGAACAATCGTGCTACCGAGCATTACTGGAATGAAATGGGCCCCGATAACGTCGGAGGACGCACCCGTGCCATCGCTGCCGTCGTTCCAGAAGATGGAAGTGAAGAGACAATCTTGTACGCAGGTTCTGTATCGGGTGGCTTGTGGAAGAGCGACAACGGAGGGAATGATTGGAATCAAATGTTCGGCCTTGAAAACATGATGATTGGATCCTTAGCCGTAACGGGCAATGGTGACATTTACGTGGGCTCAGGTTCGATGTACGATGGTGGAAGCGGTGATGGAGGTAGCGGATTCCGCGGCCGTGGAATTTGGTGGTCCAATGACGGTGAGAATTTCTCGTTGGTTGAAGGAACAGACCCCGGTGAATTTGGAACAGGCGATTTTTCTGCAACGGATGCGATGGTGGCTGACCCAACGGACAGCGACCGCGTTTGGTTTGGTTGCAATGCCGGCTATGGTTTCATCGAGAATGGAGCCATGACCATGAGTCCAGGCGACATCAATGGTCCCGTTTCGGATTTGGCCATTGCTGCGGATGGTTCCTATATGTTGATCGGCATGGGCAATTGTCGTGTGTACCGAAGCAATGGAACAGATTTCACAGACTTCGTTTCAGTCTCGGGATCAAACAACGATGACAACGTGCTTCCGCAAAGCGGAAATGGTCGTGTTCGCGTTGCGATTTCTATTGACGACGCGAACAGTGCATTTGCTGTCTTCGCTACAAGCGGAGGTTCATTTGGTGGATTGTTCCACTCAGGCAACGCTGGTCAGGAAGATACCTGGAGCAATGTGTGGCCCAATGACATTGCCGAAGCAACACCACTTCCCCGCAATCAAGGCATTTATGACTTGGCTCTGGGTATCCAACAAGGTAACCCTGAGATGGCGTATGTTGGTGGCATCGAATTGTGGCGATCGGGCCCCAATCAGCAGGCTGAGTTGGCGGCATACGCTTTTGACTTTGCCGGCACGGACATTGACGTTCACGCGGACATCCACGACATCCTTTTTACCCCAAGCGGCAACATGTACATTGCTACTGATGGTGGAATTTATAAGAGCACGGATAGCGGAGAGTCTTACAACGACATCAACCGAGACTATGCGGTGACTCAGTTCTATGGCATGGACCACAGTGCCCGGAGCGCCGTGTTGGGAGGAACCCAAGACAACGGTTCTCTGTTCATTCCTGCTAGCGGTTATTTCTTGAGTGATCAAGAGGCGGTAGAGGTCAATGGTGGAGATGGTTTTGATTGTGCGATTTCACAGATCACGGAAGCGGAAGGGTATGAGTATGCCTTTTATGCCGCCTCTCAAAATGGTGGGCTTGTTCGAGGAACGGTAGGACCAGGAGCCATCAACAACTACGGGAATTTCTACGATGAAAATATCGCTGAGTTGATCAATGAGGATGGTGAGATCGGACAGTTTTATTCTGTTGTGCGATTGTACGAAAACTCGGATGATCCGGACACGCAGAATTCGGTGATTTTGGTCAATCCATACGGCGAAACTGTAATGGATAGCTCATTTACACTGGCAACAGCGAACCAAAATCTGGATTTCGATTACACGCTTCCTGAAGGGGTCGTGCTGCCTTTCTACGATCAACTGATTCGTCCGGACCGCTTGCTCGATTACGCTTTGGAAGAAGATCCAGATTATTTCTGGATGGACGCGCAAGAGGCGATTCCACAATTGGATTGCGTTACGGATAGCCTGCTCGTCGGACAAGAGGACGTCATTGCAGACATCACTCCCATCGTAGACTCGGTCTATGTGGAGGCATGGGAGGAGTGGTTTTATAACACGGTGGGATACGACACGACCTTCGTGACAGTGGATGTCTTCGATGTGACGACCACGTGTGACACGATGTATTTCCATCCGGGTGACACCATGATGAATGTGCCTGGACGCATCGAGGTTCGAGACCCTTACACGGCGATTACGATTGCTGGATTCAACGGGGGCAATGGCATTTGGATGACACGTGATGGGTTGAATTTCAATACGACGCCATCTTGGATTCGTTTGGACAATGCACCAGCAGGGACAGGAACCAAGGCGGTTGAATTCACGGTGAACGTGGAGCCAGAGGCTGGCAACCACATGTTTGTGAGTGGATGGGATGGCAAGCTGTATCGATTTGACGGCATGGAGTCCATTTATAGCCAGGACGACGTTCCGGCGAACATGGGCAAGCAAATCCGAGCGCTGGGAGCGGCCATTACAGGGGTTTCAGTGGATCCGAATAACCCCAACCACGTGGTCATTTCAGTCGGGGGATACGGAACAGTGAGCACAGGGAAAGTACAGGAGACCTTCAATGCGTTGGATGATACGCCTCAATGGACCAACATTTGGAATGTGGATGACTTGGACCGCATGCCTTGCTATGATGTCATCATCGATGCCATGGATCCTTCGGGAGAGACCATCTTGGTCGGTACAGAATATGGCATTTTTGCAACGGACAATGGAGGCTCGGATTGGGTAATATCAAACCAAAACATGGCGTCTACCTCGAATCAAATCACAGCACCGGTCTTTGATTTGAAGCAACAGTGGCGCGGTGCAGCCCCTTGGATCAATCCTTCGAATCAAGGAGCCATCTATGCGGCGACACACGGTCGAGGAATCTTCCGATCTGACTTGTTCCTCGGAACCAACAATCCATCGGACGATGCGGTTGTAGAAGCGCAAATACTTCAAGTGTATCCAAACCCTGTGAACGGTTCATCCGTCACGGTTCAATCAGAAGCGATGCGAGGCGATTTCCAATTGCAGGTGTTTGATCTGACGGGAAGGTTGTCTGTAGACCAGGTGGTTCGGTCTTACATGGGAAGTCCTTTGACATTGGATGTTTCGGGCTTGGGCAACGGTACCTACATTGTTCGAATGGCCAACGGTCAATTCCAACAAACGTCGAAGTTGCTGATCCGTCGCTAAGACGTTACCTAAGAGTTCAAAAGCCCCCACCAGTTTTCTGGTGGGGGCTTTTTGTTTCAATGCGGGATATCGAATCCTTGAATCAAGCGGGTCGATCAAGAAATGCCTGCCCGTCCACAATGCGCGCGGAGGTGAAGTGGTGAAGCCAATCGCCCATGTTGATGTATCGAGCGTCTTTCCTGCCTGCCAATGGATGTCGAACCCTCAAGTCAAGGGGTAAATGCCGATGGCCAAAGAAAAAGCAATCAATGTCTTGGGTCTTGAGGACTTCTTTGCAATGGTGCCAAAGCCATTCGCCTTCCGGGCCGGTGTAGGTGTCTTCCTGAGGGCCTTGGGAGGCTCGGCTGTTCCTTGAGAAGTAAGAGGCCAATGGGATGCCCCAATCGGGGTGTATGAGGCGATAGGTACGTTGAAGTAGCCTGCTGGTGAAGATTTTCTTAAGTCGTTTGTAGGACGCATCCCCTGGACCCAGACCATCGCCGTGGCCGATCATGCAGCGCAGTCCATCGTATTCTCGAACAATGGGTTCTCGGTGGACCGAGACGCCGAGCTCCTCTTCAAAGTAGCCAAAGGTCCAGAGGTCGTGATTGCCCAAATGGAAATGGACCGGAATTCCAGCGTCGGTGACCCTTGCGATGGCCCCAAGCAAGCGGACCGCCCCTTTGGGAACAGCGTGCCGGTACTCAAACCAAAAATCGAAGAGGTCCCCGACCAAATGGATTTCAGTCGCAGGTCCTTGTTGGGCGTGGCCCTTTCCGGCGGCGGCGTCTTCCAACCATTGCACAAATTGAAGCTCTCGAATGCGGCTTTCGACCGGGTTCGGAGCACCCAAATGCAAATCAGAGGCGAGGTAAATGCGTTGCAAATGGCGCGGTTATGGAAGCAATTGTTGCAACTGAGCGATCAAGGCACCACCCCGTAAATGCGTCGCGACAATGGTTCCTTCTTGATCAATC
>JAQCJQ010000021.1 GCA_027593035.1 Bacteroidota bacterium
GTAATCGGGCGCCGTCGGATTGTTGCAAAACGAAGCCCCTCCGGTCAACGTGCCCACAATGCGGCGATTCTGATCAAAGAGCGGGGATCCGGATGACCCGCCTTCAGTCACACCATGATTCGTTTCGGTTTCGATCCAATAGACGCGCCAATGCGCCCCTGGATGGTATGCATTGCTACTGGATGGAGAGCTGGTATAGGTTGATATTTTCTTGCGATCTCCCGCTGGATGGTGAATGCCGACACCCTCTTCAGGGCTGACCCCTGAGACATCCCACCCCGCAAAAAAGGGAACCCAGCTATCGAAAATATTGTCTTCCACTTCCAACAACAAGAAGTCCGAACCGTTGATGTTGCTGCCGACCGCGTCATCCGAGCTCGTCAAAAATGTAACGCCTGTGCGGATATGCGAGTTGAAACTCGAGATGCCCTCGCATTCAAAAAATTCATAGTTGTAGCGCACTTTCAACAAAGCCCATTCATTTTCATCGACGGCATCAGCACAATGAAAGGCGCTGAGCAGCAACTGCTTGCAGTCTTGAGCCGTGTTGTTGACCATGGCTCCGGAACACAGGAATTGCCCTCCATCCTGGGTGATTCGCAAGCGCACAACCGCATCACGCTGACAGAGCCAATCGTCTCCTTCAGGGCAATTGACATTGACTTCACACGGATCGGATCCGCGGTAGTTTTCAAAAAGCACGTCGTATTCACCATCCAACCAGAGGTAGCGAAAAAGCACTCCCACTCCATTGATCTGAAAAGTCGGAGTCCCCACCGTTCCAATCGGCTGCTTGTAACGCAACAGAGCCGTTTCTCCAGGAACCTCCGCGGTCACATAAAATCCGTGGTCATTGTTCTCTCTGTGATCTGCTGGCCCTTCAATGTACGGGACCTCAAAAGCACCTGCTGGCGACTCCAAGGTCAGCAGCCCTCCAACAGGCAAATGAAACGATTCGAAATAAACACACAGCGCGGGGGCATCTTCAATGTTGATGAGCAGTTGCCAAGATTCCATTCCATTGGACACCTCATGAACGGCGACCTGAAAGAAATCGATGTCTGCATCAACAACATGCCCTTGCATGGTCTTGCCGGTGTTTTCTTCATGCCACCAGGCTCTTTCCCAAAGCTGATCGATACCCGGAGATTCCAAGGTCACGACTGGAATTTCAGCAACACTGGACTCCAGGACAACGGTCTGGCACCACGTCGAAGCCACCAAGCCCATCCATCCAAACACGAGCACAAAACCTCTTATAAAGGAAGCACAATTCAATTGGGTATTCATCTTCTTGCAAGTTGAGGCGTGAATTTACGGGGTTTGACGTAAACAATTTGGGGAAAATTGGGTCTGAATCTTCATCCCCACTCCGGTTGGAAGCGGTAACTTAAGCGTTCAAATTTGAATGGCCCATGCCCCAATCTCTTCTATCATCCTTGCTCGTAGGTATCCTGGCTCTTGGTTGGTCCGGTAGCGCAAACTTCATCCAAGCGCAGACGAACCAACCGGAGAGTCAACCGGAGAGTCAATCGCAAAGCCAAAAGTTCAACGCACTCTTGTATTACGTCAACCAGATTTATGTTGAAGAGGTTGATTCTGAAGCGTTGGTGGAGGCGGCCATTGTTGGGATGCTCGAGGAAATGGACCCGCACTCCGTATACATCCCGGCAGATGAGCTGCAGGCTGCGGATGAACCGTTGAATGGCAATTTCGAAGGAGTCGGCATTCAATTCAACATTTTCAAAGACACGATCATGGTCGTATCGCCCATTTCAGGAGGTCCTTCAGAAAAGCTAGGCATCATGTCTGGAGACCGCATTGTGACCGTGGACGGTGAAGTTGTCGCCGGCACAGGAGTCACCAACAAAGACGTCCAGAGGTTGCTCAAGGGCCCCAAAGGAACCAAGGTGACGGTCGGGATCAAGCGAAGCGGCGAGAAGGAATTGCTGGATTTCGAGATCATCCGGGACAAGATTCCAATTTTTTCTTTAGACGCTGCTCACATGGTGGCTCCTGGCATTGGTTACATCAAGGTCAATCGATTTGCCAAAACCACCATGACCGAAATGTATGAGGCCCTTGCTAAACTTCGATTGGAAGGCATGGACGATTTGATTTTGGACTTGCAAGGCAATGGTGGCGGCATGCTACGCACAGCTATCCAAATGGCAGACGAATTCCTGTCAGGCGACAAGCTGCTCGTCTATACAGAGGGTCGGGCTTTTCCGAGAGAAGACACAAAGGCTCGGATTCCTGGTCGCTTTGAAAAGGGTCGACTTGTGGTTTTGATTGACCAAGGATCCGCTTCGGCTTCTGAAATTGTATCCGGAGCCGTGCAAGATTGGGATCGAGGACTGATTGTCGGGCGACGCAGCTTTGGAAAAGGATTGGTTCAACGCCCTGTTAACTTGCCCGATGGATCGGCCGTACGGTTGACCGTTCAGAAATACTACACGCCCTCAGGGCGCTGCATACAAAAGCCCTACGATGAAGGAGTGGATGCCTACCGATTGGAAAAATACGAGCGCTATGCATCGGGTGAATTGCTCAGCCTCGACAGCCTCGAATTACCGGACAGCCTGAAATATGCCACTCGCATCCAAGGTCGCACCGTTTATGGAGGGGGCGGAATTCTTCCAGACATCTTTGTTCCCATTGACACCACGGACAACTCTGCCTATTTCAGCCGGATCCTGCGCAAAGGATTGGACAACCGTTTCGCCCTCAATTATGTCGATTCAAACAGGGAGTCTTTGGAACAGGAATACCCTACAGAGGATGAATTCATCCGAGACTTTATGGTATCTGAAGACATGGTCGAGGCCTTCCTCGCTTTCGTGGAAGAGGAGGGCATTGAATTCGATGAGGAAGGCTGGGACACTTCACGAGAAGCTATCTTATTGCGCCTCAAGGCGATGATCGGCCGAAACGTCTTGGAGCAATCCACATTCTATCGGGTCATATCCGGATTGAATGAAAGCTTGCAACGCGCCATTCAAATTTTACAAGACGGAACGTTTGAAAAGGCCAACCTCGCGCACGATTCGTTTTAAAGCATTGACGTAAATTAGTCCCCAAAATCAATTTCCTATGAATTTAAAATTCTCCTTCTTTGCTCTTGCAGCAATTGGCTTCATTCTCGGAAGCTGCAATGATGGTGCATCAGAAAAAACAGCTTCCCGCCCAGCAGGAGCCAAAGTTGAAAACCCTGACATCCCCGAGAATACAAGCCCCGGTATGGACAAGCCCTTTGATCCTGCCGCGAATACCGTTCAGGCTCCCGCTGGTCCAAAAACAACCATGACTTTCGCATCGTATGAGCATGACTTTGGCACGCTGGAAGAAGGCGAGTCTGCGACGTATATGTTCGAATTCACCAACACCGGTACAGAACCCTTGATTTTGGACAAGTGCAAAGGTTCCTGTGGATGCACCGTTCCAAAATGTCCTCGCGAACCCATCGCTCCAGGCGCGAAAGGGGAAATTGAAGTGAAATTCAATTCAAAAGGGAAGAAAAACGCGCAGACCAAGAAAGTGACGATTGACGCCAACACCGACCCGGCACAAACGTTCCTGACCATCACCGCTTTTGTGAACCCTGCTATTGAGGGTTAAGGCATCGCCTCTACAACCCTCGATTCTAAGAATCAAAAAGGCCCCTCAATGAGGGGCCTTTTTCATGAATGGATGCGCGAGCAAGGTCGCCTGTATTGTCGTTGCCTCTTACAAGCTTTTCAAGGCGCTGTAGCCCCCCAAGTTGAACGCAGCTCCAAAGCCTTGGTCTTTCAAGTATTTCACAGCAGCCCCACTTCGAGCTCCAGACCGACAATAACAATAGACCGGCTTGTTTTATCCAATTTAGCGGCAACATCGGCGAATTTCCCCGCATTCCAATCCGCTTGCAGGGCATCAGGCCAAGTCCCATCGGCACATTCCATGGGCGTCCGACAATCCATCACGACCCCGCCTTCTTCGGCGAGTTTCGATTTGAATTCTGAGGGCGATAAGTCAAAAGAGGATTTGAAGAACATCAATTCAATCGTTAGTTTCAATCACTATGTGTTTCCAAAGGAAGCAACGCCAGCAGTACGGTTTTCAACTCTAACCTCACTCACCTCGAAATTACTTAGAAAGGATAGAAAATCATAGGTCATTTGAGCAAATCTCCATTTCGAAAGCAATCAGCTTTTATAACCACACTATCAATCCACTATGAGGTTCCTAAACATCTCTAAGTCGATGGACAGAATTAGCCACTAGAGTCCGCCGTCACTAGTTGATTGAATAAAAGGTGTCATGAACCCCATTTTGTCAATGTAAATTGCACCCATGTTGGACTCCTCTAAACGCCTCATAGGCTTCGCTCCCCCCTCCATCGATGAGGAATGCATTGCTGCGGTCGAACGCGTTTTACGCTCTGGATGGATTACATCCGGACCGGAATTGAGTGCATTTGAGATGGAGTTAGAAGCTTATCTACTCTCTCAGCGCGTCCTTTGTTTTTCAAGTTGGACCACCGCCTGTGAATTGGCATTGCGATGGTTTGGCATCGGACCGGGAGACGATGTACTCATTCCCGCCATGACCTATGCGGCCACCGCCAACATCGTTCTGCATTGTGGTGCTCGTCCCGTTCTTGTGGACATCGATCCGTTAGAACGGGTGGTTTCACTCGAGAACTTGAAAGCGGCTTGGACCCCTCATACAAAAGCCGTGATGCCCGTTGATCTCGGCGGTTGGCCTGTAGATTATCCTGGCATCAGTCAATGGTTGAATTCAGCGCCCATTCGCGCTCAATTTCTTCCCACCAATGAGGTGCAAACTGCATTCGGGAGACCCTTGTTCCTGTCGGATGCCGCCCATTCCTTTGGCGCAACTTGCGAAAATGCACCCGTGGGCACGCAAGCTGACATCACAGGGTTCAGTTTTCATGCCGTCAAAAACCTCACAACAGCTGAGGGAGGGGCGCTGTCTTTTGCCTTGCCTCCAGCCTTGGATCTAGAAAAAACAACGGCCTGGTTCCGGGCGATGGCATTGCACGGCCAAAGCAAAAGTGCACTGGAAAAATCGCAATCCGGAACGTGGCAATATGATGTCGTCGAAGCCGGTTACAAGTGCAACATGACGGACATCCAAGCCGCCATCGGCAGGAGCCAACTGAAGACCTACCCGGATCATTTGCAACGCCGAAAGGCCATCGCCACCCGCTACAGCCAGGCACTCTCTCCGGTCTCTTGGTGCACCCTTCCGCTCCTTCAAGATGCCCAACGAGAATCAGCCTACCATCTCTACTCGATCCGAATCGAGGGGTTTGATTCGAAACAACGAGATGCGTTGATGCAACAACTCAAAAACGATGGCATTGCGACGAATGTGCATTTCATCCCCCTTCCACTCCTCTCTTTGCATCGAAACCGCGGTGAAGATTTGCGCAATTACCCCGAAAGCGCGGCGTGTTTTCAAGAACAGCTGAGCCTACCCATCCATGTTCAACTCCTTGACGAGGATGTGGACTGGATCGCAGAACGACTCCAATTCCATGTGGAGAAACTGATGAGAAATCCTACATGAAGCGTCTTTTCGATTTCGGAATCGCCTTGTTTGCCTGCATCGTGCTCAGTCCCCTGCTGCTGGTTTTGGGCATTCTGATCCGGCTGGAAACAGCAGGAAGCAGCATCTATCGACAAGAAAGGATTGGGAAGGATGAGCAGCCATTTCAGCTTCTCAAGTTCCGCTCCATGCGTTCGGACATGGCGGGACCTGAAATCACCTTGGGCACAACTGACCCCCGCATCACGGGGATTGGCCACTGGATGCGGAAAACGAAACTGGATGAATTGCCCCAATTGTGGAACATTGTCAAGGGCGACATGAGTTTTGTGGGTCCTCGCCCAGAAGTGGCCCAATACGTTGCGCTTTATACGCCTGAACAACGCCAGGTACTGTCCGTAAGACCGGGTCTGACGGATCCCGCGAGCATTGAGGCCTTTGACGAAGGAGCACGGATCGCATCCGCTGAAGACCCCGAAGCGCATTACCGGGAAGTCATCCTACCCGAAAAGGTCAATCTGCAGCTGGCTTATATCCGAAAAGCCAACGTTTTATCGGATGGTTGGGTGATCGTTCGAACGCTCCTCCGCATCCTCCAAAGAGGATAGCAAGGGTTCAAAAGAATTCAACAACTCCTTTTCACGATGCAACTCGCCCGCTTCACGGAGTGCGAACGCCACATTTTGAACGAGTCGATGGACGATCTCAAGCGTGCTGCATGGTCGCCATTGTCGCGCCGTTTCATCCTGATCCAAGTGGCTTAAAAATTCGGCTACATCGGCAGGTCCTATGACAGCGCCTCCGCTGAAGGGATTGATGTAAAATAAGATCCCAGCCTGCATGGAAGAACTGGACCGCTCTTGAACGTGGGATTCGTCGCAATAGGCCAGAATGAAGTGATTGGGCAAATTCACGCCTCTGACGGGCAAATTCAACGCCTCGGTAAGGCATAGATACAGAATGCCCAATCCCAGTGGATTTCCTTTTTTCTCCTTCAAGACATACGACGGCAAGGCATCAAAGGCCACATGCGGCATTCTTCGCACGCTCTCAATGCCCCGCATGGTATAGATCATGTGGTTGAGAATCCGCACCTGCTCCAAGGCCGTCAATTCATCATTCAATTCAAGCCACACGTCCCGCTTGAGTTGCTCAAAATCCTGACGTGCGGCATCCAAATCCATTTCGGGGAATGTCGCTTTCTGAACCAAGAGCACTCCTTCCCAAAGTGAAGGCATCTCACCGCACTTCCATTCGTTCACAGCTGACTTGGTGTCCGTTCGCTGCAATTCTCCTCGCAATTGTTCCAAGCGGCCCATAAACAAATCACAGTCTGGCGACTTCGATACCTCCGCATTGACATAGGGCAACACCTCATTCCCTTTCGAAATCAATTGATCCCGAACATGGACATAGACCGTATCGTCTGGATCATCCAACAAAGCCAACAACGCGTGAATTTCAGATACCCTCATAATTTCGAATCAAAAAGAAGACAAGCCCAATCGACTGTCAGGATTCCAAATCTATGCGACCGATGCCGGTCATGGAAGGCGTATAAAATCACTTATCCAATTTGAGGTGTTGAATGTCGAAGCATGCAATTCGAAGCCCTTCGGTTATCTTTACTTCATGCGGAATCTGTCCCAGCCTCTTCAAACGCGATGGAATCCAGCCATTCTGGATCGAAACCGGTTGTTTTATGCGTTGTGGACGACCCTGTTGTTTCTCATCTTGATCTGGGGCGTTTTCTGGATCAATGAGTTGTTCGAATTGAATTGGCGGCAATGGGGCAACCACCCTCGGGTTTGGTCCGATTGGACCGGCGTGTTCACCTTTCCTTTCTTGCATGGCGATCTCGATCATTTGTGGAACAACACCGCCACATTCTTCACCTTGAATGGCCTGCTATTTTACTTCTATCGCTCCATTGCTCTCCATGTTTGGGGGGCACTGTTCCTGCTCTCTGGACTTGGATTGTGGGGATTTGCAGCAGGAGGAAACCACATTGGTGCCAGCGGCTTGATCTATGCACTCGCTGCATTCCTGTTTGTTTCCGGCGTCATCCGAAAATCGCAATTGCTCCTGCGCGTCTCATTGGTGGTCGCATTTCTTTATGGCGGAATGGTCTGGTGGATGCTTCCGTTGGATGCCCACATCTCCTGGGAAGGACATTTGGCAGGAGCCGTCAGTGGTGTCTTCTATGCTTTGATCATGCGCAAAAAAGGCCCACTTCCCGATGTCAAGCTATTCACTGAAGACGACATCGATGCGCCGATACCCGCATGGTGGGCAGAGGCCCATCCCGACCACCCGGATGTGATTGCGCAACGCTCTTGGATGAATGATCAACAGGCTGCGTCGGACTGGTCAGAAGTGGACTACACCATCATTCCAAAAGCATCCGATCGCCTGAAGAAGCCCGAGGCGTGATTCCTTCAAATCGATGGCATGAAAAAGGCAGACCGCTTTGGTCTGCCTTTTTCAATGCACGTTGTTAGGAGAATGTTCAGGCGTTGAGCATCACCGGCATGACCAACATGAGCACATCCTCTCCTGCCTCTTCCGGTTCAGAAGGACGAATGATACCCGCTCGGTTCGGCGCTGACAATTCCAAAGAGATTTCAGCACTCGACAGATTGTTCAACATATCCATCAAGAAGCGGCTATTGAAGCCAATCTCCATGTCCTCCCCTGAATAGCTGCAGTTTAATCGTTCATTGGCCTCGTTGGCAAAGTCCAAATCTTCAGCACTCACATGCAATTCACTTCCGGCCAATTTCAAACGCACTTGATGCGTCGTCTTGTTGGCGAAGATGGACACCCGGCGAATGGCCTGCAAAAAATCAACCCGGTTGATCACCATGCGGTTGGGATTCTCCTTGGGGATCACCGCCTCGTAGTTCGGGTATTTCCCTTCGATCAATCGGCAAATGATGGTCACCTCATCAAAACGAAAACACGCATTGGATTCGGTATAGCTCATCGAAACGCGCTCAGCATGCGCTGCAGCACTCTTGAGCAAATTCAACGGCTTCTTCGGGACAATGAATTGCGCACCAGAACTGGCTTGAACATCGGTCCTCGCGTAACGCACCAAACGGTGAGCATCGGTGGCGACAAAACGAACATTGTCTGCATAGAATTCAAAATAAATCCCAGACATCACAGGACGCAAATCATCATTGCCCGCAGCAAACAGTGTTCGATTGATCGCTGTGATCAGCGTATTCGCCTCGATATCGAAGGTCGCAGCGTCTTCCAGCATCGGAGACTTGGGAAAATCATCTCCGTTGGCACCGGTCAATTTGTATTTACCGGCATCGCTGGTCAACTCGACACCATAGGTGGCCGGGTCAATCTTGAATGTCAACGGAATGTCCGGAAACGCCTTGAGGATGTCTAAAAGCATCTTTGCAGGCACAGCAATGGTGCCTGTGTCTTCTGTTTTGACTTCCAACTTGGTCGTCATGGTGGTTTCCAGGTCGCTCGCCGAAATGACGGCTTCTCCTGGACCAAGCTCAATCAAGAAATTATCCAAGATGGGCAAAGTGTTGCTGCTATTCAGTACACCGCTCAGCGAGGAGAGGTGACGGAGCAACTGGCTGCTTGAAACGATAAAGTGCATGGGTTCTAAATGTCCTTCAAAGATGCTCCAACATCCTTTGCGTTGCATGCTTTATCCCGCCTTTTACACGACGATTTTTCCACACTGAGCCCACCATGATTTCAACCGCACGAGAAAAGCGCGTATTTTTCACCTCATGAAAGCAGTAACATTCACCGTCGCGCTCTTCTTCGCATCCCTTGCGAGTTGGGCTCAGAGCCCCATCGTTACCCCGAATGCTGTGGATTTGCACATCACACAGGAAACCAGCCGCGATCAATTGGCGCAGATGCAGCAGTCGTTGCATGCCGCGGGCATTGGTTTTCGTTATGACTTGGTGGCATGGGAAGGCAATGCCCTGCAATCCATCCGAATGGCGGTTCGCCTTGCCGACGGAACCATGCAAACGACTGAATTGGAATCATTCAACAGCGAAACAGACGTCCGCATTCAGCTCTCTGGCACTGGTGAAGATCGGATCTTCTGTGTGGGAACGGCTTGTCCGGAGTAATCTGAACTTAACCTCGCAGCGCGATGACTCGCTGCATGGCTTGATCGACTTTCGTTGCGCTGACATTGAAACCACAGAGAAAGTGGCTTTCAGGGCAACGTTTGTGACCATGCATCCCACAAGGGCGGCAGGACAACGGCTCTTCAACCTCTACCACTTCTGAATGGTCCGCCAACGGTCCGAATCCGAAGCGGGGTGATGTGGAGCAAAAGACAGCGACTGTGGGAGCATTGACAGCACTCGCGAGGTGCAAAGGTCCGCTGTCATTGGTCACCACCACCTCCACTTGTGACATCGCGAATGCCGCTTCGAGCAACCTCCAGCCTGCGGCAATTTCAACGCGTTCTGAATTCACTGCTTGTGCCAATTGGTGCAGATGAGGCGCATCCGAAGGACTGCCCATCAAGCACACGGCAACATCCGGATCCGAATCGAGCTGCATCCGAATCAGTTGTTCCCAATGAAGCAAGGGCCATTGCTTCGTTTGCCATTGACTCATGGGCGTCATGATGACCCACCGCACTTTCCTGACGGCATTCAAAGCCATCCAAGGAGCCTCATCGCCGGCTGAAGGATACAGTTTGGGGCCCTTCAATTCGTTGGTGCTCGATCGAATCAAATCGTGGTTTCGTTCAATTTCATGGGTTTCATCCCCAAATCGATGGACGTGTTGTTCCGTGAACCAGCGAATCAATGGATGGGATGAAAAAGCGGTTCGTGTAGCCGCGCCACTGCACCGCGCCAACCATCCCGAACTGGCGTGACGATGCGGCGTGAACACCGCATCAAAACCGACTGATCGCAATTGAAAACCGAGTCGAAACAACCGAACATACCGCTTCAGGCCACCGCCACTTTTATCCCAAACCCATGTTTTCTTCACGAATGGGTGGTCTGCGAAAAGCGTCTCATTGCCCTTCCTCACACACAGATGGAGTTCATCCAACGGACGCGCGGCATGCCACGTCTCCAGCATAGAAGTCGCTAAGATGGCGTCTCCTATAAAGGCTGTTTGAATAAAAAGCACTCGTTGAGCTGCACGCATGACGCGAAGATACATGCCGAAGAAGATGCGACGTACCTTGCGGCATGGCACGTTGGATCGGCATCGATTATGGTAAAGTACGGACGGGAATCGCCTTCACCGATGCCAATGCGTGCATGGCTTTCCCCCACGAAACAGTCCTGACTGAGCACCTATGGGAGGCGCTCGAAACCTTAGCCAAGGCTGCACCCTGTGCTGGATTTGTCCTTGGAATGCCCGATGCGTGGTCCAACCGTATTGCCGCAGAAACCGATAGCACACAAGACATCCGCACGTTGCAATCTGACCTGCAAAAAAAGTGGCCCCACTGGCCGGTCCATCTCGTCGATGAATCCTTTACTAGCCGAGAAGCTCGCTTTTCCATGGTTCAAAGCGGCATGAAAAAGAAGAAACGAGAAGTGAAGGGAGCCATGGATCGCGTTGCCGCGGCACTGATCCTGCAGCGATTTTTGGAAGCGCTTCCGCGCTAATTCCAGATCACCCCCCCTTTTTGAACACCTCGATTTCGGCGTTTTCTCGAATCAAATCTGAGAAATTTCCTTCATAACGAGTCGCCCGAACAATGTGGTTATCTACCCAATGGTAGTTTCCTCCTCGTGGTTTCCCCATGAGCAGGCCATGGTAGAGAAACCCGTGTTTGTCCAACCACGCTTCCGTAACGGCTCGGTGA
Organism: Bacteroidota bacterium; assembly: GCA_027593035.1. Lineage (GTDB taxonomy): Bacteria > Bacteroidota > Bacteroidia > Flavobacteriales_D > Sanyastnellaceae > UA16. Next base: position 11,387 of record JAQCJQ010000021.1, read on the forward strand.
TCTTCAGTTCGCGAAGTGAAAAACGTGATGATGTGCCCATCGGCATGCCAACGGTTGAGTGTCTCTAAGGCATCGGGAAAAGGCTCGCACGTGGCCATGCGCTCCGGCTCTTCGTTTGGAACATCTTCCGTGACCGTCCCATCAATGTCGATGAGGTAATTTTTCACATGATTCGGAAGCAACGGCGATGCGGCATTGCCTTTTTCATCGGTAGCCTCTTTCAAAGGCACATTGGCTGAATTGGGTCGACCTGATAGCTCATTCATGGGGCAAAGCTAATGGCCATCGTCGAGCTTCTAAAGGGCTTCAAAGATTAAAAATACGGGACCGACCTGCGAGCTGTTGGGCTCAAACCAGCTGCGATTCAGATCAGCCAAAGCGGCTTCATCCTCCACCAGCGCTCGGGCATTGACGACCCGCTCTTGAGGTGCCCCTTCAGGAAATACGATGCAATCGAAAACCTGTTCGAGCGCTTGGCACTTTTCCGCATGCCGAGCCCGCACAGACTTCCTCCATTTCTTCTGCAGCCGTGACCACTCCTTCTCCATATTGCTCAAGGAGGCTAGCGTCGTTGGCAAAACATCTCGTCCCATTCCGACAGCATGAGCTTCCAGCGCCTTGCCCCAAGCATCCCATGCGCGATGCACGGCCTCCTCCTCTTCCATGTTCAGGCTCACCCATCGGTTGGACGCGTCCGTTCCTCTCCACCTTCCAATCGCTGGAGACCAACCGACCTCGTCAGCCAACGCCGATTCTTTTGGCGACCAAACCAAGGCGCCATCGCGCAACATCAAGGCGGGCTGCTCCATGCCATGGTGTTGAAAAGCGCGCCCCAACTGCAGCCAATAAGCAATCTCGCCCGGTCCGCCAATGACGGCTGCACTTTCCATTAAAAACTCCTGGTATATTGGTCGAAGGGCAGCGTTCGGACTCCAGTTGGACATGGATTGCTCCTTCCAAGCCAATGGGCTTTGTCCTTGAATCCATCGGTCGACGCGCGTTCTTTCTCCCTGCGGATTCAAATGAAACAAGTTGATCTCTTGAACGCGCAATTGCGCCTTCCATCCCGCCTGCTCCAAGGCAGTCGTCGAGGACTTCACCGCTTCCTCGATGCCTTCACCTGTCCATTCTGCACTCCACAAATGACCCGCGATTTCTTTGAGCGCAGGATCATCGCCATCGATGACCAAGACGCCCAGTTCCCCGAACATCTCATGGACCCATAAACGAACCCGCTGAGCCAAAGGCATGGCTTCCGAACGGGTGTTCGGCTCCATCGGCAGTACTCCGGATGCCTTGGCCCAACCGACCAGCGCCTCTTCATCATTGGACGTCCAAGGCAGACGTCCCACCGCTTTCCCTTTGGGGTCAGCATGAGGTTGCCATTGAAATGGTTCCTGTTGCCTTGAAAACACACGCGCAATTTCTTCAAAATCGTGATCCTCCGAGGCCAACCAAAACACAGGAACTGCCGGAACTCCCTGTTCGTTGAGCGATTGTGCCCAGCGAATCGCAGACATGATTTTGTAATGAAAAAAGGCCGGGCCGCCCATCAAAACCAATTGATGTCCTGTCGTCACCGCCTGTGCTCCTGACCGAAACACGTCCAATAGCTTTGGAATGGCCATGCCCGCATCCCGGTATTGACCCTCCATAGCATCGGCTACGAGCGAGCGGCGGTCCATATTGACACCCTTGGAAGAGGACAATCGATCCGCAATGCCTTGAGCGCTCGAAGGAAAAGGCCAAAATGGACGAATCGCTTCATCCTGCTCCAGCCACGCCTTGATCAGGGAGTCTGGTTCGGCGCTTTCAACTTGCGAAAAACGAGTGCAATTCATGGCACGAGTCAACTATACAATAACTGTTTCTGAATTCAGCGGATGAGATTCAGTGAGCCTGATTTTGTCATCAACTGGCCGTCTGATTTTCTCATCTGTAATTTCCAAACATACGCTCCCGGAACCACTTCAATTTCTCCCACATGCATTCCGTTCCACCCCATGGTGCTTGGATCCTCTGTCATCCACATCTGCTCGCCCCATCGATTGAAAACCTCCAATTTGATGAGTTCCATGTTGCGCAAAACCGGCATAAATAGATCATTCTCCCCATCCCCATTCGGCGTAAACGCATTCGGAACGAACCAGGAAAGCGCATCATCCAAATTGGCTGGAATCTGCTCCGGTTTCACCACAGGCCCTCGGGTCTCCGATCCGTTTTCTTCGTTCTCCATCTCCCCGTCAATCACTGTGATTTCAAATCCGTCCACAAAATAATACGCCATGGACGGGCCGCTTCCCTCTTGAACTACAATGCTGTGTTGGTCGTCCGAACCAAATACACCCCACGTGAAGTGCGTGTATGGATCTTGTGCCGTGAACGCAAAAGCCAATGCCTGCCATTCCCGTCCGAAAAGGACTTGAGGGAATTCAAACTGTGCATTCAAATCGAGCGGTTCCAATTCATTTTGCATGGGAACGCCTTCCGAAAAGTGCATCCCCAAACCACTCACGCCCAGTCCCGCTTCCGAAAAAGGGGTGCGTTCACCATTGGCAATGGCCAGCGTCATTTGGTAACGTTGACCTGGCACCAAGGCTTCCGAAAACTGCCCCGTCCAATACTCCCTGCGGTTCGTTCCTTCTGCTCCGCAGGCCATGAAGCCTGCAATGGCCATCCCCTGGAATGGAGCAATGATCGCGACAGGCGTTTCGGGCAAATCCCCCCCTCCGGCGCCTTCGATGTGAAATAAATCGGGATCTCCGGTGGCGCTGGAAGCATTGCTCCAATATTCAGCAAATGACCATTGACCCGTATTGTTTGGAAGCGAGGAAATCGATTCAAACCCCCCATTCATGACAAGCTGCGACTGCATGGCAGTGGGAACAGCGAGCCACAACGCGGCCATGAGCGCATTTGAGATGAAAAAATTCAATCGATTCATGTTCCGTAAGGTAAGTAAATTCTGAAGCTACCCGTTTTCAATATCCAAAGTGACTTGCATCACCTCGTCTTCTTCGACCCGCGATGCCAGCGCATTTGAACTCCAATCCAAAACCGGGAACCCGGCTGAAGACGTGCATGCATTCCAATGGTCCAAGGCGAAGCCACATAAGCCGATGACGATGTCAAGCGCCTGTGAACACCCAAATCCAAGAGCGGAATGAGCTCACCGGCCAAGCGCTCTTCCAACCAATACGGTTGCTCTTGGCTTAAATCAGGCGCTCGCAACCCCATGGATTCCTCGCGCATCAAGAGCGCTGACGCCCCCACAGCCGCATGCCATGACCAGTGAGTTTTCCACGTGGCCGACCAGCCGATTTGGATCGAAGCTCTCCACGCATGGGTCGAAACCAGAACAACCGGCACCGTATCGGTCTCCACACCGATGGGGAAGCGCTCGTATACAACACCTTCAATCTCTCGGGTTTCTTCATTCTGGACAAAACCAATCACCGAATCGGGCAGTGCGTGTAAGTCCAATGAGGTCCTATTCAACCGATCCAAGGACCAAAGGCTTTCAATCACACCCCCACGAGCTGTTCGTTTCGCCATCAATCCTGGCCACAACGTTCCGGCGCCTATGGACAACACAGGCAACGATTGACGCGTCCAAGAAGCCAATGAACTGCCTGATTCCCGCACCTCGGGGATGGCCATTCCAACGTGGGCTACCAAAAAACTGGAGTGCTTGTAGCGCCGTACCACTGGACGATTGGAGCCTGAACCCGTTTGCTGTTTGAAGTCCGTCGAATCAAACCGAACCTGCGCATCAATGAGCAAGATTTTCCCGTCCAACCGAATGCTGTCTGACGTCGTCTCGACTCCCTGCGCGCAGAAGGCGATGATGAGCATGACGGGCAACAAAAAGACTCGAAACGATTGGGCGCCTAAAAATTGCATGAACATCAAAAGTGCAGCAAAAGCTATGGCGTGGGACGCCAAGCCATCAATTTTTCACTTTCACCACGGCAGGCAGTACCCACTGTTCCTCAGGAGCTTGTTGCAAATCGGATGGCAACGCACAATCCAAATCAATGGGCGATGCGGGAACCCGATCCAATGACTGAAGACTAGGGGATTCGATTTGAGTGGAGGACTCTTTGGAGAGAACCTCTTCCTTCGTCAGCCCATTCGAACTGGCCCCAGCCGAGCTGCTTTGCACCGATCGATCGGACGACGAGGACATTTCGGAATGAAATTCCACGGTCCCATTCGCGCTGGCCAGATCTGTAACCTCTTTCGAAATGGTGGCTGTCTCGATGGAAAGGCTTTCAGTCGGCGGTGCAAGTGGGGCCGCCTCCATGGTTGCACTGGACTCATCCAGAGCATTCCACAAGCCAGCCGCACAGATCAGCAAAACACCTCCGGTCAACCCCAGTCGTTTGGCCCATGGAGATGGAGCCAACTGAGCAAACAAACGCTCCTCCACGTGTGCGGGTGGCGCGACCGATTCACCTTGAAACATTCGCTTGACGCGGTCATCAAATTGTTGTTCGTTGCTCATGACTCTATCTCTTTCGCTCGTTTCGACATATCGGCCAACACTCCTTGTAAGAAGCGTCGAGCACGACTCAATTGACTCTTCGATGTATTCAAATCAATCCCCAATTGCTCAGCGATTTCCTTGTGTTTGAATCCATCAATGACATATAACTTGAAAACCATTCCATATCCTGGAGGCAATTGCCCAATGGCATGCTCTAGCTCTCCTTTTGTGAACTCTAAATCTTTAAACGCCTCAAGGTCCCCAGGGGTTGCATGCACATCATCCATATCCACATGGTGCACGTGTTTGAGGTTGCGGCGGTAATGGGTAATGGCCGTGTTGACGACAATTCTACGCAGCCAACCTTCAAAACTATTGTTCTCTGAAAACGACTTCAAATGACGAAACACCTTAATCCAAGCCTCCTGTACGACGTCTTCGGCATCCTGCCTGGTGTTGGTATAACGCAAAGCGACCGCAAATAGCATGGAACTGAATCGCGCGTATACCGTCCTCTGAGCCACTTGCTCACCGCGCTTGCACGCATCTATCAATTCAATCAGCTCGTTCTCCATGAAGGCGTTGGTCTAAAAATCAAACTCAATGTGGACTGCGATGGTTGCTCCTGAAGCCCTCTGCCGTCAATCAGTGGCCAAAATGGGATGCCGAAATGTCCAACCACTCAAGGGCCGACCCGGCAAAAAGACTTTCCAATTCCCCTTGAGACAGCCCCATGGACTCCATGTATTTCCCCAAGTCCAAATCTCCCAGTGGAAAGGGATAATCCGAGCCCATGCAGATGCGATTGGCCCCTTGCAATTTCAATACATAGTGCAACAAATCGGCGTCGTGCGTGATGCTGTCAATCCAAAATTTCCCCAAGTAAGAGCGAGGCTCCACCGGATTGTCAACCGCGACCAAATCAGGACGACATCGCAATCCATGTTCCAATCGACCGAGCGTCGTCAAAAACGATCCCCCCGCATGGCTCAGCATCACCCTCAAATTGGGAAGTCGTTCAAAGACCCCCCCAAACACCAGCGAACTCGCCGCTCGCGCCGTTTCGGCCGGCATGCCCACCAACCAAGGAAGCCAGTACTTTTCCATTTGATCCCGTCCCATCATTTCCCAGGGATGGATCATCACCGCCATGCCCAATTTTTGACACGCCTCAAAAAAGGGAAAGAACTGTGGCTCAGATAAGTTCAGTCCGTTGATGTTGGAGCCGATCTGTACACCCAACAACCCCAATGACTTCGCGCGCTCCAATTCCTGGATGGCCATATCGGTGTCTTGCATCGGAACGGTGGCGAGCCCCGCATAATGATGGGGGTCACGGGCCACCAATGCCGCCAAATCATCATTCAAGAACCGCCCCAACTCCAAAGCATCTTCTGGCTTGGCATCGTAATTGAACATGACGGGAATGGTGCAGACCACTTGCACTTGAACGCCAAGCGCCGCGTATTCCGACTTTCTCAATTCAGCATCCCAACAGTTGGCGCCGATTTCACGAAAAAGCCTGTGACCTTGCATCATGCGCGCAAATCTCGGATTCGGACTGTCCTCTAGATGGATGAATTCACCATACCCAAACTTTTCGGCCCAACGCGGCATATGGCGTGGGATGATGTGGGTGTGGCTATCAATTTTAAGCATGGAATGGGGTTCTGAATCGACAAGTTAAGCGTAGCGGAATGAAATCATGATGTGCCTTTCCGTACGCGCCTCAGATCCAATCGGTTGACTGGACTGATCACCCATCCTCTGATATCATTTCGTATGAAATGCGTCACCTGATCATGGAACAGCGGGATGACGGGCAAGTCGCTTGCGATGAATGCATTCATCCGACGGTGCGATTCCATGCGACTCGCCGGATCCAAATCGTTCATAGCCGCATTGAATGTGGCATCAAATTCTGGTGATTGATAACGGGTGTAATTGGGACCTCCCGGCGCAAAGTTTTTCGAATGAAACAGGCCCAAGAAATTCTCCGCATCGGCATAATCAGCCAACCAGGACTTTCGAAACATCATGGATTGACCCAAGGACACCTGCTCTCTGTGCGTAGCGGAAGACAGCACCTCCACGTCCACATCCAAGCCGATGGCGCGCCATTGGAACTGAAGTGCCGCGCACAAATCCGTGTAATCCGACGTGGTCGAAAGCTTGATTGGACCCCAATCCTGGGGGTGTTCCACACGAACAGCATCGACTAGCCGCTGGGCCGAAACCACATCCTGAATGGGTCGCTCCGCGTGACGGACTTTGCCCAGTAAACTCGGTGGCACGAAGTCCTGCGTTGGGACCACGGCTCCTCGCCGCAAATGCTTGGCAATCCCGTCTCGATCGATGGACTGTGACATGGCCCGGCGGATGCGCACATCTTGCAAGGGAGACCAAGCCGTTTCTGAAGCCGGTGACAAATTGATCCCGATGTAATCCGTTTTCAAAAAGGGCACCTTCTCCAACCGAATCAAAGCGTCATGTTCAGTGCGAAGCGCTCCATCCTCATCCAATAATTCCTCCATGTACGCAGCATGCAGCCCACTCATGAAATCGTATTTCCCTTGCATCAACCCCTGGTATTCCGCTCCCATGTCCGAGGCAAAGTCAATGTGCACGGCTTCGAGGTAGGGCAAGGCATTTCCGGCTGAGTCCTGCTCCCAATACACTTCATTCCGGTGCAAGACACAGGCGACATCCTCCACCCACCAGGCCAGCTTGAACGGCCCCGTCCCGACGGGATGCGATCGGAAATCTTCACCAAATTGCTCGACGGCTTCCGGTGCGACAATGTTGGCGTAAGACGTGGTCAACAACCCCAAAAACGGAGTGAATGGCTGGTGCAGGGTCATCACTACCGTGTCCATCCCGATGGCCAACAGTCCTTTCCCCGGGGCCGACTCATCCAATGGGTCCAAAATCCATCGACCGCTTGACGCCACAAGAGGATCGCGAATTCTGTTCAAACTGAAGACCACGTCTTCGGCGGTCACACGTCTCGAGGATTCCAAACCGCGCACCCCCTCAACCCGTGGAAATAGGACATCGTCGCGCAAAACAAAGGTCCAGCGTGTCCCCGTATCATCGACTTCAAAAGACCGGGCAATCAAGGGCGCCACCTGCAATTCTGGCGTCAATTCCACAAGGCCGTCAAACAACTGATCGGTGACCCACATCGGCTCCAGGCTCCGCGCATGCGCTGGATCCAACGAACTCAGGTTGGCACTTTCATTGTAGCGAAAAACGCTGGAGTCGTTCTCCGAAATCCCTTGACATCCTGTCAACAAGACCGCCGCCATTCCACCGATAAATCCGAATGTATTCACGGGTACAAATTAAAGCCCAACAAATGCGAAAACCAGTTGTTGCTTGTGAGGGCCCGTCTACCTCATCGTAACTTTGAATCATGTACCGTTTTCTGTCCAATCGTTTCGATATTTCTACACTTGTTTTCGTCATTTTTTCGCTTCTTGCCTCGACGATGTCCGCTCAAAGTCAAGAAACCCGGACGGTCAGTGGACGCGTAATCGATTCCAGTACAGGAGAAACGATCATTGGGGCCAATGTCATTCCGATTGGAGAGCCTCGCGGGGTTTCCACCAACGGCTATGGATTGTTCAGCATCACGCTTCCTGAAAAGGCTTACGTTTTCAACGTTTCGTTCATTGGTTATGAGACGTTCACATTTGAATTGGAACTGAATCAAGACCACTCGATGGCCATTGAGTTGCAATCCGAGGTGGTCCTATTCGACGAAGCCGCTTTGGTCGTTTCTGACCGCAGCAATCGAACGGAGAGCACTGATTTAGGACGCGAATCAGTTGATGTGGAACAGATCAAGACGCTGCCCGCTTTGCTTGGAGAAGTGGATGTCTTAAAAATCATCCAGTTCCTCCCAGGCGTCTCGAGCGCTGGAGAAGGCAATGCCGGTTTTTATGTCCGAGGCGGTGGCCCTGATCAGAACCTCATCTTGCTCGATGATGCCATCGTCTACAACGCGTCGCACCTCTTTGGCTTTTTCAGTGTATTCAATGCGGACGCCATCAAAACGGTCGATTTGGTCAAAGGAGCCATGCCGGCTGAATACGGTGGACGGGTGTCATCCGTGCTGAGCATTGGCTTGAAAGAAGGCAATTCCAAGGAATGGAAAACGACCGGCGGACTCGGCTTGATCAGTTCTCGGCTGACAGTGGAGGGTCCGCTCGTAAAAGACAAGAGCAGCATCATTTTATCCGGAAGGCGCACCTACATTGATGTGTTGACGAAGCCGGCCTTGAAAGGTGGCGCGTTTGAAGGAACCGGATATTATTTCTATGACTTGAACGCCAAAGCCAATGTGCATTTATCCGACAAGGACCAGCTCTTCTTGTCCGGTTATTTCGGGCAAGATGTCTTCAGCTTTTCAAGCGCCGATGCCGGATTCTCGACGAGAATTCCATGGGGGAATGCCATGGCCTCCTTGCGTTGGAATCGCATCTTGAACGACCGCATGTTCTTGAACACGGGGGTGACCTACTCGTCGTATTCGTTCTCCTTCATGGCGGGTCAGGAGGAATTTGAATTTGGGTTTACCAGCGGGATCAAAGACATCGCTGGGCGCACCGAATGGAGCTGGTACCCCAATCCACGCCATGAGGTCAAAGCCGGCGTCGATTATGTCCACCATGATTTCATCCCAACGGATTTTTCTGCCCGTAGCGGCGACACCGAATTTGACACCGGTACTTCAGAGCAAACCTTCAGCCATGAGGGAGCCCTGTATGCGCAGGATGATTTTGACATCACCGAACGGGTGCGCCTGCATGCCGGCATTCGCTGGTCTGGCTTTTGGCATGTGGGACCGTTCACACGCTACGGGATGCCCAATCCCTTGAATCCGAGCGAGACACCGGCTCCCATTCAATACAGCTCAGGTGAATTGGTGCATTTCTACAAAGGATGGGAACCGCGCTTGGCCTTGCGCATCAAATCGGGCAGTCGCGCAAGCATCAAAGCTGGTTTCAGTGAAAATTACCAGTACGTGCATTTGACCTCTCTCGGGTCGACGTCCTTGCCCGGAGACATTTGGCTTCCCAGCACGGACCGCGTCAAACCACAATGGGGAAGGCAATACAGCTTGGGGTATTTCCGGGATTTGGGAGCCGACCGCAACTGGGAATGTTCTGTTGAGGCCTATTGGAAGGACTTGGAGAACCTGGTGGCCTATGGAGAAAACAGCCGCCCCGAGGACAACATCGGCAACAACGTCGACAACAACCTCGTGTTCGGGGATGGGTGGTCCTATGGCCTGGAGATGTTCTTGAAGAGGCGCACCGGCGCCTTGACGGGATGGATCGGCTATACCTGGAGCAAGACAGAGCGGCAATTTGATGACCTGAATCAAGGATTGACCTTTCCCTCGAAGTTTGACCGCCGTCATGATCTGAGTGTGGTGCTGGACTGGAAGCTCAATGAGCAATGGCGGTTCGGCGGAGCATTTGTCTATGCCACCGGAAACTCCCTCACCCTACCGGCTCAACGCTTCATTTTCGAAGGCCGCATTGCAGACATATACGGTGCGCGCAATGGCTACCGCATGACCCCTTATCACCGCGCCGACATCAGTGCCACGCTGACGCCCAAAAAGGACAAATCGAAACGAGACCACCCGGTTGTCAGCAGTTGGACGTTCGGTTTTTACAACGTTTACAATCGATTGAATCCGTATTTCATTTACTTTTCGAATGAAGGCGATTTGCAAAACGGTTCGCTTGATCTACAAGCCAATCAAGTGAGTCTATTCCCCATCATTCCATCCGTAACCTGGAATTTTAGCTTCTAAATTGACATGCGGGAACTCCTCAAACTCAATCCCTATTTCTGGAAATACCGGAATCTCCTGATTGGTGGATTCGTCTTCATCGTGTTGACCAATATTTTTGCCGTTTATGCCCCTTCATTGATTGGTGAAGGAGTCAATGCCATGCGGGAAGCCGACACGGCTTTTTTACTTCCCATGCGCGAAGGAGCCACGGAAGCGGAAGTTTTCGGCGCTGAAACGACAGGACAATGGCCGCGTTCTATCCAGTGGATTCGGCAGCTGATCGGCGCAGGTGAAGGTGACGAATCCCAACTGCAGTCCAAACAAGACGTCTTCGATTGGATTGCTGCAGTCGCGTTGTTCCAAGCGGCTCTATTCATGTTGGCCTACTTCATCAAAGGCATTTTCCTCTTCTTCACCCGGCAGACCATCATCGTGATGTCACGGAAGATTGAGTACGATCTCAAAGCCAAGATTTTCGATCAGTACCAGCGACTCGATGCAGCCTTTTACAAGGCCAACGACACCGGTGACCTCATGAATCGCATCAGCGAGGATGTGAGCAAAGTCAGGATGTATCTGGGACCTGCCGTGATGTATACGCTGAATCTGGCCGTGCTCATTTGCCTGGTGGTTGGTGTCATGCTCTACATCGACGTGCAGTTGACGCTTTTTGCCTTGCTTCCCTTGCCCTTCATGTCCATCGCCATCTACCGGGTGAGCAAGCGAATTAACCGCCAAAGCGAAGCCGTTCAAAGTAGACAAAGCGGGCTGAGCACGTTTGTTCAGCAACACATTGCGGGCATCCGCATATTGCAGTCCTTCCACCGCGAAGAGGATGCCGCTCACCGCTTTACCGACCAGGCGGATGACTACAAGCAACACGTGTTGAAACTGGTCAAGACGGAAGCGTTGTTCATGCCCATCATCGTGCTATTGGTTGGACTGAGTACCATCCTGACCATTTACATTGGAGGGCGACGGGTCATCGCGGGAGAATTGGAACTCGGTCACATCTTCCAATTTGTGTTTTACGTCAATTTGTTGACATGGCCGTTTGCTTCCGTGGGTTGGGTCACCTCGCTGGTCCAAAAAGCGGAAGCATCGATGTTGCGCATCAATGCGTTTATGGAAGCGGAACCGACCATTTTATCGCCCGCTGAAGCTTCAGGCCATGCAGACAATTCAGAAGTAAAACCCGCTGAAGCTGACGTGCGGTCATTTGCTTTTCGCGATGTATCCTTCACCTACCCCGAGACCGGAATTGAAGCCTTGCGAGGCGTAAGCTTTGATGTGAAGCCCGGTGAAATATTGGCCATTACCGGTCGCACGGGAAGCGGGAAATCCACCGCTGCCCAATTGGCCATGCGGATTTTCGACCCCACTTCTGGTCAAGTTGCGCTCAACGACACCCCTTTGGAGGCATGGCAATTGGATGCGTTCAGACACATAACAGGCTACGTGCCCCAGGAAGTTTTCTTGTTTTCTGACAACATTCAAAATAACATTGCCTTCGGTATGGACCTATCCGAGGCTTCTCGCGAGGCGGTTGAAGAGGCTGCTGTTGAGGCCCATGTCGCGCACAACATCGAAGGGTTTGAGTCTGGTTATGCTACCATGTTAGGAGAGCGTGGCGTGAATTTGAGCGGGGGCCAGAAACAGCGCATTTCAATTGCGCGTGCCCTGATTCGAAAACCGCAACTGCTGGTGCTCGATGACTGTCTGTCCGCTGTGGATACCGAGACCGAGGACTTCATTTTGAAATCCATTCGAAGAGCCTGCAAGGAATCTGCGGTGATCATGGTATCGCATCGGGTATCGTGCATTCGCGGAGCCGACCGCGTGGTCGTGCTCGATCAAGGCCGCATGGCGGAATATGGCACACCCGAAGAATTGCTTGAAGCCAACGGCCTTTATGCCAACATGGTGCAGCAGCAAGCGTGGGGTGATGAACCGCCGGTCACTCCGTGACTTCCGGACAATCTTCACCGAAGACAGCCAGGAAGCCCAGCAAGTCACTGACGTTGACGACACCGTCACCGTCGAAGTCAGACATGCAATTGGTTATACAGCCAAAGTCCCCTAAGAAGGTCAGCAAGTCGGCCACCGTAATGGAACCGTCCAGATTAAAATCACCGGGACAATTCGCCAATTCATCCCCTTCCACCAGCCCATTGCAGTCATTGTCCAACCCCTCTGAAGTCCCAGATGCACCTGGGAATACCGCTTCCGAAGCATCGTTGCAATCACCATTGTTCGCGACAAAACCAGAGGGCGCGACACAGGCCTGCACAATGGAACTCGCTGAGCCAAAACCATCTTCATCAGCGTCCGCATAAAACGTAGTCAAGGTCAAGCCTTCGTCTACCTCTTGATTGCAGTTGTTGTCGAGGTTGTCGCACAATTCAGGGGCATCTGGATAAATCGTCGCTGAGCCGTCGAAACAGTCCAGACCATTGGACACAAACCCTTCTGGCGCCGCGCAGGCAAATGAACCCGCGTTGCCATTGCCATAGCCATCTCCATCCTCATCGGGATACCAGACAGAACCTGAAGAAACCGTAAATGCCAGTGGCTCCTCCACCGTGTTCAAAGCAGACTCCAAACGGATGCGCAATTCCAGTGACCCTTCAATGGCGTCCAAACCTGAAATGCTGAACGCAAAGCTTTCAGGACCCTCCAGCGTTGAAGGAAACCCATTGAGCACCACTCCATCTGGTAAATCAGGAATGCTCAACGTGTACGGAGGGAGCAGTCCCTCCAAGACATCCACTGCGACCACCAAATCACTGCCACTGCAGACGGAATCATTGACCGCTTCCACATGCATGAACCGCGGACGAACGATGTAAATGCCCCCTTCAATGGACGTCACCACCACGAGGCCCGATTCGAAGTAAGGAAAATTGGACCACGTGCCCGAAAACAGCGCCGCATCACTGTTGGGATCGACGTCGAAATAGCCGATTTCAGACAAGATGCCTTCGGCCACATCCTTCAGAGACAGCATGCGCAGTCCCGCACGATAGTTCGACTGAAACAACAAATTGCCCACGACATATTGATTGTGGTCAATGGCCGCTACTTCGGAAAAATGTTCGCCCAGCAAAAACGGATTTTCCAAATCCTGGACATCCCAAATCAACGTGCGCGTATTGAAGCCTTGGTTCTGTTCATCCAATTCATCCCCTAGCAAGAGGTAACGATGGTCCTCCGTGAGCCAACATTGGTGCGTATAGGACAGATCCGAATAATAGGAAATGCTCAGGGATGCGATGTCCGTCGGGTCCGTGGCATCCAGGATGGCCAACTTGTTGGCATTGGCACCAAACACCAATGACTTCCCTTGATGTTCCACATCCGGACCCTGGTAGATCACCGCATGGGCATCGTGTGTATAGCCTGCTTCACCGTAATCACCCATGAGCATGGGCGATGCTGGATTGCTCAAATCAAAGGCCACCAATCCTCCACTGGCGATGTTCGTACCGACCACATACAGCATCGCGGACTCCTCATCAATGATCACATTGTGGGCGTCTGAAAAAGAGGTCACGACGGTGGTCGGTTCCAAGGAAACAGGGAATTCGGTCAAATCCCGCAATTGATTCAAATCCAAGACCTGCAATCCATGGCCATTGGCCTCAGAAACCACATACACATGGTCCGCATACACTTTCATGTCCCGCCATGTGCTGCTCGAGGTTTGGGTCTCCATAAAAGCCGCTAAAAACGGCGCATACGGATCGCTTAAATCCACCATCGCCAGACCTTGACGTTCTCCGACCAAGGCGTATTCTGTGCCAGTCACCGGGTCTTTCCAACCCCACACATCATTGGCTCCGGTCCCCATCAAATCGGAATTGCTCATTTGGGCCAACAAATCGAACCGATCGCAAGGAAACGTTCCCGCAAAACCATTTTCACACAGCGATTGAGATTCCACGGACACCCCAGCAAAAAGAAACAACATCAACACCAACAAATGGCTGCGCGTGTTGCTTACCTTCAAGAACCGATCAATGGTGAAATTTTTCATGCGTTCGAATATTGCCATAGAAGTTACGAAATCTCCCATTGGTGTTGAGCATGGCAACAATGAGGCCCCTCAAGTTGTTTGTAGATGATGGAAAAGCAATGGGTGGTCGTCACTGGAGGAACCGGTTTGGTGGGCCGGACGGTTTGCAAGCAGCTGAAGCATCGGGGATACCATGTCCGCGTACTTTCTCGGCACCAAGCCCCTTTGAGCGAAGGTGTGGATGAGGTCGTTCAATGGGACCCCATGAACCAGGTTTTACCAGCGCAGGCATTGCGCCATGTGCATGCGGTTGTGCATTTAGCGGGCGCGCCCATTGCGCAACGATGGACGGCCAAAAGCCGCCATGAGATCTTGAACAGCCGCACAAAGTCAACGCAAACGTTGACACACACGATGGCTTCATTGCCACTGGATGAACGTCCCCGCGTGTTCCTCTGTGCGAGTGCCGTAGGCATTTACCCCAGCACTTCCGAATTGCTCGACGAAACTGCGCCGGTTGGCCCTGGTTTTGCCGCAGAGGTGGTGCAAGCTTGGGAAGCCGAGGCGATTGAAGCCGAGGCGCTCGGATGCCGAACCGTTCGGATTCGGATCGGTCTCGTACTATCCGCTGAAGGAGGCATTCTAGGCTCACTCAAACCGCTCTTTTCGTTGGGATTGGGATCAGCCATTGGATCCGGAAATCAATGGCAGTCCTGGATTCACATCGAAGATCTATCCCGGATGATGCTATGGAGCTTAAGATCGGATGAGGTGCAAGGTGTTTACAATGGAGTCAGCTCAAACCCGGTGACCAATCGGACGTTTTCAAAAGAATTGGCGCACGCATTGCATCGCCCTTTTTTCTTGCCCGCTGTCCCCTCGTGGGTGCTGAAATGGGTGTTTGGAGAAATGAGTTCCGTCTTGCTGGCTTCCAATCGCGTCACATCAGCGAAAGTGGAAGAAGCGGGGTTTGAATTTCAGCATCCGAACTTGGAGGAGGCGATGGCGAACCTTTACCCTCGATAAAGCTTCTAAAAAAAAATCGGGCCGCTTCAAAAGAAACGACCCGATCCCAAATACATAATAGCCTCGTTACAAT
>JAQCJQ010000135.1 GCA_027593035.1 Bacteroidota bacterium
GTCTGCATTCCATTTCAACAATTGATTTTGCGCCAGGGATGTACATCCTACGGCATAGCGAGGGGTTCTCAGCACGTGTTCTGATTCAATAATATGGTAGAAGATTTAAACCCCGATTTAGGGGCTGAAGAGACCGAGACCGAGGAACTATATGAACACCATCGCTTGGTAGCGGATCCAGGCCAGCAGCCACTTCGAGTGGATAAATTTGTCTCCAATCTGATTGGACAGATTTCCCGTTCCAAGTTACAAACGGCGGCAAAATCGGGCTATGTTCGGGTGAATGGGGAGCCTGTGAAGTCCAATTTCAAGGTGAAAGCCGAGGACGTCGTCACCATTGAATTCCCGAAACCGGTTCAGATTTTCAAGCTGATCCCGGAGGAAATGGATTTGGAAATCCTGCATGAGGATTCTGAAGTGCTTGTATTGGTCAAGCCAGCGGGCATGGTGGTTCACCCAGGCAATGGAAACTACACGGGGACATTGGTGCATGGGGTGGCCTGGCATCTGATGCAGCAGCAAGTCGAATTGCCTCCGGATACGTCGACACCTTCAAAGCGAGAGGAGGATGAAGAAAGTATTCCACGGCCGGGGTTGATTCACCGTTTGGACAAGGATACGACGGGCGTGATGGTGCTCGGCAAAACTGAACAGGCCATGGCTGATCTCAGCCTTCAGTTTTTCGAACGTACAGTGGATCGCCGTTATTTGGCTTTGGTCTGGGGCGATTTGGATGAGGATGGAACGATCGAGGGAAACATTGGTCGAAACCATCGGGATCGCAGGCTCCAAGCAGTCTTTGCGGATGGTTATGAGGGCAAGCATGCGATCACGCATTACACGGTTTTAGAAAGGCTAGGGCCGGTGACTCTGGTTGAATGCAAACTCGAGACGGGGCGGACGCATCAAATACGGGTGCACATGCAACACATGGGGCACCCTTTGTTTGGTGACGTTACGTACGGAGGGAATCGTCCTGTAAAGGGCGTTCTAGGCGGTAAATACCGTTCTTTCTTGCATAACTGCTTTGAGATTCTACCTCGACAGGCACTGCATGCCCGTTCATTGGCCTTCACTCATCCGGGTACTAGCCAACGAATGAGTTTCGAAACACCCTTGCCGCAAGATTTAGAGCAGATTTTGGATCGCTGGAGATCCTATCTCGCTTGATTAGAACAAGCTATTAGCGACGTTTAGAAATGTGATCCAAGGCGCGTTCAAATGAAGAGCGCGTATCAATTGCTTTCGCAAATGTGAACTGGATCGTTCCATAGGAATCGTTGGTTTCGGGATTGCCCCGGTATGTGCCGCCTTCTGAGAAGCGATGATTTCCAACTTGGCCTGAATCGGGGTCGTTAATCAACGTAATCACGGCTTCATTGGATTGAGAACTGATGGCCTCAGCCAAAGGCGTGAGTACATCGGGGTTGGCGTACATGCCTGAAATGTCATCGAGGTAATCGGTGAACGTGCTCCTCCAAGATCCCTCGACACCGAACGTCCAACCGTTGCCCATTCCAAATTCCATTCCGATGCCCAATGGAATGGACGCGATGATGGTGGCGTATTCTTCAACTTGACCTTCGGTCCGCAAGGGACGCAGGTCATACCAGCGATCTTCCCATTCGTTGTTCGGATCGTAAGTCACTTGCGCCTGTGGATTGTGCAAGACGCCATAACAGCCTGTGAAGACAAAAACGTCAAATGAAAGCCGTCCAGGTTTGGTGTAGTCACGCATTCCACGACGGTCTGAGATGCTGAAGACTGAAAAATCTGTTCGAAATCCGAACTCAAACATGCGGTTGCGGAAGTTGAGGTTGCGCGCTTGACGAGCAGGATCTTCAGCGTGCTTGTCCGCCTGTCGGATGTGAATGTAGTTCACTTCGCCAGAGACACGAATGCGGTCATTGGCTGCGTATCGCAGAAATACTCCTGCAGCAGGTGATGTGGTGATGATGTTGGCATCAATGACAGAGGCACGAGGATCGAATTTTCCGCCAATTTCGCCGAGGTAATTGGCTCCACCGATAGTGAATCCGGCGGAAAGAGGAGAGGTTTGTCCGAATGCGACAAAGGCCATTCCGGACATCACGATTGTTGTAACGAAAGTCTTCATGTGATGCATACGGCGAATTTGCGCTAATGGTTCCGTCTACAAAAGGGCATGTTGAAGATATTGGAGCGACTTATAAACAATGGTTTCAACAAAAGCGAAAGCACAATCAACTGAATTCTTCGAGCTCAACCCCTGTTTTCGTCCAGGTTTCCATGGCCTGATTCAATTCGCGTTGCACGTTTTCATATTGATAAGCGAGCTCTGTGAGTCGCTGTCGATTGCTGGGGTCAACGCTGGCAATTTCATCATCCAAGGACTTGATTTCAGACTCTTTATCCTGAATAATGCCTTCTTGCTTTCGGAGCTGATTCCGAAGTTTTCGTTCGAGTTTGTCGCGATTTTTTCGCTCGGCATAACTCAGTCCATCTTGGACTTGGACTGCTTTGCCGGCGGATGAATCCGTAGTTGACTTTTTCTTATTTTCTTTGGAAAGGTGGATGTTCTGTGCCTTTCCAGCTTCGTAGGCTCGAATGCTTGCCGCATGTTTTTCATGCAAGAACTGCTTGATGTCGCCGATGTATTGACGCAAACCTGTCGGGGTCACTTCATAAACGAGTTCAGTGAGATCTGAAAGAAAGTCCCGATCGTGCGATACGACAATCAGCGTACCGTCGTACGCTCGAAGGGCATCTTTCAGTACGCCTTTGGCCCGAATGTCCAGGTGGTTGGTCGGCTCATCGAGGATGAGTAAATTGTAGGGGTGGAGTAGAAGCTTGCACAAGGCTAGACGAGCTTTTTCGCCTCCAGAAAGCACCTTGACTTTTTTCTCGGCATCGTCGCCAGAGAAAAGGAAGGCCCCAAGAATGCTACGCAGTTGGCTGCGAATATCACCGACTGCAACTTCGTCCAATGTTTCAAAAACGGTGAGGTTGCCATCAAGCTCCTCCGCCTGATTTTGAGCGTAATATCCGATGTCGACATTGTGACCAATGTTCATTTGACCATCAGCATTTTCTAGTCCCATGAAGATGCGCGTGAGGGTCGTTTTTCCTGCGCCATTTTTCCCAACCAATGCGACTTTTTCCTGCCGCGCTAAGATGAAATCGAGATTTTTGAATACTTCCAACTCACCGAATGACTTGCTAAGATTGGAGGACTCAATGCTCACCTTTCCCGATCGCGGCGCTTTTGGAAAGCGGAAACGGATGTCTTGCTTGTCAGCGGAGTCGACTTCAAGGCGTTCCAATTTATCGAGTTTTTTAATCAAGGATTGCGCAAACGCAGCCTTGTTCTTTTTTGCTCGGAACTTATTGATCAGGAATTCAGTCTCTTCAATGTATTTCTGTTGATTTTTGACGGCTTGCTCTTGGCGTTCACGGTCATCCTCTCTCCAAGCTTGATAAGCGGTATAAGAAGCTTTGTAGTCGTACAATTTGACCGGTGTGATCTCCACGGTTCGGGTGGTTAGATTGTCCAAGAATGCCCGGTCGTGTGAGATCAAGATAATGCCGCTGGAGGACTGAAGCAGGAAGGTCTCGAGCCAGTCAATGCTTTCAAGATCCAAATGGTTGGTCGGCTCATCGAGCAGAAGGAGATCCGGATTGCGCAAGAGGAGTTTGGCCAATTCGACTCGCATCTTCCACCCTCCGGAGAATTCGCTCATTTTGCGTTCCATGTCGCTCGCTGAAAACCCCAGTCCTTGCAAAATGCGTTGGACATGTTCTTCCAGACTGGCTCCACCAATGAGATCTATGCGCTCATTGGCAGTGGTCAGATCTTCGATGATTTGAGCGTACTCTTTGGATTCGTAATCTTCGCGCTCGCTGAGCTGCTTGGACAATTCCTCGACCTGCTTTTCTAAGTCTTTCGCTTCTATAAAAGCACTACTCGCCTCTTCAATGATGGTGGCTTCTTCGTTGTGTACCATCTCTTGAGCCAGGTACCCGATCTGGGCTCCATTCGGCATGATGATGTTTCCAGTTGTGGGTTTGATTTCTCCGGCGATGATGCGGAGTAAAGTGGATTTACCTGCGCCATTTCGGCCAACAAGACCGACCCGTTCTCGCTTTCCGACGAAAAGATCAAGCGATTCAAAAAGGGTGCGTTGTCCGAAGTGGACAGAGACATTGGAAATATTCAGCATACGTCGTGCAAAGGTCGTTCATCAATTGGCATAAAAAAAAAGCCGACTCCACATGGAATCGGCTTTTTTAAAGGATCGGTTGCGTTCAATAATGCCACAAATCGTGTTCCAAAAGAAACAAATCATGCTTGATTCGCTGCGATTCAGACAAGGCATCGAGGCCCAGAGAGTAACTCGCAATGGAGCGGTCATACACATTCGACTCTTTCACAACGTAGCTATTGAAGAATCGCTTTTGGAACAAATCTTCAAAAGTTCTTCGTTGAGAATCATTCATGGGGTTGTACGCCTCAGCGTTGGCGAATACATATCGACACTCGGGATAGTATAGCCAGAATAAAGTTTGAGGCTCTTTGAGTACACCCTCTATATCCGTTTCTTGCCAGAGTGGAGC
>JAQCJQ010000136.1 GCA_027593035.1 Bacteroidota bacterium
TGGCCTAGTCCGGTTACGGCGCCTGGTTTGGGACCAGGAGATCGCAGGTTCGAATCCTGCCGCCCCGACTACAAAACCGCATCAGCAATGATGCGGTTTTTCTGTTTTCCCCCATTCATTGGAAGTAGTGAAAGGCGAATTCAATGGGCGCGCGTGGAGTGTTGGGGCTATTGCTTCGAGGGGCATTTGTGATCGCCATAACTACAAAACACGCAGCAGTCATCGCCTTGGGGTGTCAACGATGCTTTGCATCCTTCGCAGGTGTAGCGAATTTGACAGACCTCTGTGGGCAGCGTTTCCACCTTTTTGTGCCCGCATTGGGGACAAGTGATTTCGGCGGTTGCAGCGAAGCGCACCTCTAGACTGTCAGTCTGTTGTTTCATATTGCCAGCAAGCGAGCCGCATTGAATGCACAACAAAGAAACCATGAGCAACACCATGAAAATCGGATTCCTGGAATTCATGAAGGCAAGATACCGCATTGACAGGGCATGACTTTAGGCGTCCGCCATACCGATTGATTTCGTTTTCATTCAGAAAAGTTTGCTTTGGTATGTTTGCGCCATGCAACACCGACCGTTTTTCTTTCTCATCGCGCTGACGCTGTCCCATTCATTCTCTGCGCAATCGGTCACGAACCCCATCACGGGACGGAGTTGGATGGACAAGAATTTGGGTGCGAGTCAAGTGGCGATTTCCAGCACCGATAGTGCCAGCTTTGGAGACTTGTACCAATGGGGAAGAGGCAGTGATGGTCACCAATTGCGCACGTCGAGCACCACCACCGAGGTGGCTGGATCAGATTTCCCTGGGCACGACCTTTTCATTTTGGGTTCCGAAGACTGGCGGGTTCCTTCCAATCCCGATCTCTGGTATGGTTGGGATGGCATCAACAATCCTTGTCCGTGGGGATTTAGCATACCGAACGAAGCCGAATGGTTGGAAGAAATGGCGACGTGGGGAAGTCAAGATGCCGCAGGAGCGATGGCTTCTTTGTTGAAACTTCCATTGTCCGGTGCGCGCAGTCGGATGTCGGGAATGATTGGCAATGTGAATTCCTTTGCTGGCTATCGTACCCGGGAGTCCATCGGCACCGATACGCGGAACTTGGGGCTTTCGGTTGATGCGGCCATGGTGGGCAATCGCGCCAAAGGCGATGGCAATTGTGTCCGTTGCATTTTTGATGATACCAGCCGGTTGGATGAAATGCGGGGGAGCGAACCGGTGCCGTTGGTTTATCCGAACCCCACCAGCAATGCAGTGACCCTCCAATCAACTTTTGGTGCCTTGGGCTGCCGCTATGTCCTCTACGATGCCAAAGGTCAAATGCACACATCTGGTCAAATTCTGCAGGAGGACCAAGTGTTTGATTTGCGGTCTTTGCCCTCGGGGCTTTATCACCTGCAATTCTCAAGTCCGATTTCTTCGAGTTTGCGTTTGTTGAAACAATGAATGGTCTGGAAATCGTAAAATTTTCACAACCAGCCAACAAAAGAGCCTTTGATGAGGTTATAAGGATGATTGAGACCATCCAGTATTCATGATGTAGGGTTAGTCAGAGTGAAAATAGGACGTCGAAATTCTCAGTAACCGCACGCGAAAGCGTGCGGTTTTTTCTTGTTCCCAATTCGCCCTCACTCGCAGAGGTCTCCAAACACAGCGAGAAGAATCAACAAGTCCGAAACGTTGGTCTGATCGTCCCCGTTGATATCACCTGAACAAGGAGCCACCACGCAGCCGAAATCGCTGAGGAAGATCAAGATGTCTGCCACTGTGATTTGGCTATCGCCATTGAGGTCACCTTCACAAACACAACTCGTGAATTCGCACGAATCATCGTCCAAGGTGGCCGTTTCATCATAATTGCATGCGGCACTGTCTGTGCAACCAGCGCATGAGGTGTAGTCACAAGAGCCGTCGTCGGCAGTCGCCAAGGCGTTGTAATTGCAGGCGCTGCTATTGGTGCATCCGAAGATGTCATCCGGAGCTTCGCACAAACCTTCCAACGTCAGTGTGGTGTTGTAGAGCGCTCCAATGGAAGCATTCCAAGAATTCAACAAGGTGATGGTCCAATCGCCCGTACCTGAAATGGGATCGGCGAATACAGCGGTTGCGGTATAAGTACCTGCGGTGCTGGTGTTCCAACCAGCGGGCCACATCCCGGCACTCGGACAGTTCAAGGACAAATTGTAACCGCCGTATTGCAGGCAGCTTCCATCGGGAGCGGTGATCCCGACCATCATCTCGTTGGCCCATGATTGATCAGCCGGCGAATCCAAAAAGTCCAGCACTACGGAGAAGCCCGTGATGTATCCAAACCCATTGACCGTTTGGGAAGCCGTCTCACCTGCGGCCAAGTCCACATCAAAGGACATGTCGTAAGTGCAATCACAGGTGCCTCCAACGGCAGGGAAGAAGCAAGAGCCATCATCGATGGTGGCTTCCGCATCAAAATTGCAAGCGGCCTCATCCATGCAGCCGGAGCACATGGAATTGTCCCCGCCGCACACTCCGCAATCGTCGATCGTGTAGGCGCACGTGCCGTCGTCTTGCACGGCCTCCGCATCATAGTTGCAGGCCGTGTCATCGGTGCACCCGTAATAAGCACAGGTCGTGATCAAATCCACGCAGGTGTTGAAACACGAGCCATCAGAGTTGATCGTCGGCAACAGGGCCGAGTTGATCACCGTGGGATGGAAATTCAAATTGACCGAACCACCAGACACCGCATGACAATAACTCATCATCGTACCGACTTGGGCTTGGGGCGTATTGGTACAAGAGCCTTCCGCCTCATAACAATTGTCAATGGGGCCTCCAGGCCAACCACACCAATGCGTGTGATTCGATCCAAAGTTGTGTCCCAATTCGTGTCCCACCACATTGAGATTCCAGCTGTAGTTGGACAAGTTGTACGTCGTGGTAGGATCTAGATAAGAGCTGAATCCAGCGGCGTATTGCGGGAAACACACCACATCGAGGTACGCAATGCCTCCCGTGCCCGTATTCCCTCGTCGCGTCATCAGGTGCACCAAATCCCGCTGGATGTTCATCAAGTTGGAATTGGTTTGCCATTCCAAGCGGAAAGTGTCCAGCATCGTGCCAGCGTCGCTCGTGATGCCATCGTAGGGGTCGGTCGTTTCCCATACGTGGATGTACGAAGCTTGGATGTTGATCAAAGCGTCCAGGTCATTGGTGTAGATGGTGTTGACACCCGCTAGCAGGGCCAACGCCCACTCAACGGCGGGGTAGCAGTCGCTTCCGAAAGTTCCGTAGGTGTAGTAGTCAATGTCAATGGCGACCTCCACGCATTCCGAGAGCATATTGCTGGTCGAAGGTGTGGTCATGCCCATGGGCATGACGTCACGTCGCGGTCCAAATTCGTCCACACCACATTCAAATTCCATCGGTTGAGCGGCGTCTGCAAGCAAAAACAACACGTGCTTTCCAGCTTCGCCACCGCGCAATGCAGAAAGATCGTACTGCTGTCCCTTGTATTGTAAGGTTCCCATTACCCGGTCATTCATGATGACAATCGTTCCGCGCATGCCGGGCGAAACAATGCGGTATGAGAGCAATTGTGGCAGGTACTGCTCTTCTACGAATTTGCCTGACGCTTGCGTCCGTCCTATGCTGAAATCCTCGGAAAACGGCAAGAACATCTCCAATTCTAGAAGCAATTCTTTTCCGTTCAAGAAGGGAAGGCGCAGGTCGAGGGCGTCGTATTTGTGGAGTCTCCAATCGCTGAAGGCCTCGGTATCCAACTGGAGTCCGATCTGAGCGTCCTTGGATTGGGTGGGCCATTCTTCTTCAGTTAACTCCATCGTCGTGAACACGGCCACGGGTTGCTCCGGGCTGGTACATTGGGCCAGCGAGTCAAATACACCGAGCCAAAGGATGGACAACAGGCTCATTGCGAGCATCTTTCGAACGCTGGAAAGCTGAGCGCGCAATGTGGATTGCGAAGTGGAGCGGGCAGTGGTCATTAGATATGCGATTTTCACTAAGGTAATGCATTTGCGTTTTCGCATCTTTGCAGCGCTCAAAGGAGCATGGTCCCGTAGCTCAACTGGATAGAGCATCTGCCTTCTAAGCCGACGGTTTTGGGTTCGAGTCCCAACGGGATCACCTTTAAGCCCTGTAAGTTGTTGAAAAACAGCTTTCAGGGTTTTTTGTTGGCCACCATGCGGGCAACAAATTACTCCGAAGGCATCCTGCGCATCTTCGTTACCCGAAAGGACGTTGAATCCACAATGGGTGGGTTCTTGGTGAGCGTGTCCACGCCTTGCCATTCATAGCAGTTACGAATAATCCGATGTGCGACCGCTTCAGGAATGTGGCAGGCCTGAGCCGACTGACAGGTGAGCATGACTTGAGCCTTTCCAGCTGCGTCTTTTTCAAGGCCGTTTCCGGCAGTACGCCAAGCCCGGAAAGCTCGATGTGCGCCTGCATGCATTGGTTGACTCCGACGATGCCAACGAGGTGTCCAAAGAGGGCGTATGAATCCACTCCCCAACAGTGGTGGGTTTTGTGGTCTATATTTTTTTTATATAGGCTGAATG
>JAQCJQ010000137.1 GCA_027593035.1 Bacteroidota bacterium
GTTTCGAATGCGGAGGTGGGTGAATGGGGTGTCTTCGCTGATGCGATAGGTGAGGCCGCTGGCGAAATTACCCGTGCCTTTGTTTAATGTGAGACCATCGATAACGATGTTGCCAGCATTTTCAATAAGTACTGCGTTGGCGTCACCGCTACCCGTGATTGTGAAATTGCGCATGGAGACATCGTTGCAGACTTTGATATACACGGCAGGTCGTTCACCGATGTGGTCGATGATGCGGATGTTGTCGAGTGTGAGCCCGTTTGTGTTTGAGATGTCTAAGGGTCTTTCGCAGCGCTCGGCAACCACGTCTCGGATGGTGAGGTTGGAATGTCCAAAGGGGCGGTTTGCCGTACGGATGGCGTGTCGACAATCTACGGCATAAACGTCTTGGATGACGATGTTGTTGTTGATCTGTTTTGGTTTTTTGTGGTCTTGCACATCAATGGCGTAAACACATTTTTCAGCAAAGACTGTGCGGACGGTGATGTTGTCGGTTCCGTCGCTGACTTCTACAACACCACGTAATTTGCTGTTGATGCCACGGATGTTTTCGACAAAGACATTGCGCACTTTGAGGCCGTCGGAGCGACCAGACCCTGATATGGATACGACGTCCCGAACAACGCCTTCACCCACAATGTCGCGTACAATGCCGCCAACGATGTCGCCACCGTCACTGACGGTGTTGATTTCAACGCCGTCTTTGGTGCTGTTGACAAAGCGCCCTCGCTCCACACGGAACTTACCCGCTTCTATCACGATGAGAGGTGCGCGTTCGGCCTGTTCTACAGTGGCTGTGTTGCCATAAAGTTCAAAGTCGGTAATGGTGACGTTTTCGTTTACCACGCGGAGAATCGGTGTTTTGCCAAGGCTGTCGATGAGTGCGGCATTGAGGCCCTGAAGCGTGAGTGGTTTGTTGATGAGGATGGTGGCAGAGATGGAGAGGCGTTCGTTGCGGTCGCAGAGGATTGTGGCGTAAGGAGAGGCGGTATTTATCGTTTGTTGAAGGTTCGGGCCTTGGTGGTGGATGATTTGGGCGGCGAAGGCTGAGGGGCTGAAGAGCAAAAGCAGGTATAGAATGCATAGAGGTTTGTGCATGTGGTTTCTCAGATGATGGAAGCGGGTTATGAAGCCTAGCCCGAATTATTCATAAAAAAGGTAGTTTCGAGTATGTAAATTATTCTGTGTAAATGGCCATAGTCTCCCAACGCAAGTGGTCCTATAGTAACGGGAACCACACGACACCGGAGGAGTTATGGCAGACAAGCAATATGAAGCGATGTTGGATGAACTGCTGAAGGACTGTAAGACAGCCGAAGATGTCCTGGGCAAAAATGGGGTCATCAAGAAGATGACCAAAGCGTTACTGGAGCGAATGCTGGAAGATGAGCTGACGCATCATCTGGGGTATGAGAAAAACGATCCAGCCGGTTACAACAGCGGCAACACTAGAAATGGTAAAACGCCGAAGACACTCAAGATGGAACAGGGCAAACTCCCAGTATCCATCCCCCGAGATCGCAACGGTGAGTTTGAGCCGGTGGTGATCCCCAAGGGCAAGACTCGGTTTTCTGGCCTGGATGGGAAGATCATCTCGATGTATGCGCGTGGCCTGACGACGCGGGATATCCAGGGTCATTTGGAAGATCTCTATGGGATCGACGTCTCAGCAGGTCTCATCTCAAACATTACGGATAGCGTGGTTGAGGAAGTCACCGCCTGGCAGTCTCGGCCTGTCGATGCGGTTTATCCCATCGTGTATCTAGACGCCATCCGGGTCAAAATCCGTGATAACGGCAGCATTCGCAATAAAGCGGTGCATCTGTGTTTGGGCGTCAATATGGCAGGAGAAAAAGAACTCCTGGGTCTCTGGATTGCCCAAAATGAAGGCGCCAAGTTCTGGTTGTCCGTTCTCACAGAGCTCAAAAACCGGGGTTTACAGGATATTTTCATCGCTTGCGTAGATGGCTTGACAGGTTTTCCAGAAGCGATTGAAACCGTTTTTCCCGATACGCAAGTGCAGTTGTGCATTGTCCATATGGTGCGTAACAGCCTCAGTTTTGTCACCTGGAAAGACAAAAAGAATGTGGTCGCCGATTTGAAATCTGTGTATCAAGCAGTGACGGCGAAAGAAGCTGAAGTGCACTTGGAGGCGTTTTCACAAAAATGGGATACGAAATATCCTTCCATCAGCAAATCCTGGCGCGACAATTGGGTGAATATCATTCCGTTTTTTGCCTATCCAACAGAGATCCGAAAAGTCATCTATACCACCAACGCCATCGAGTCGATGAACCGCTCCATCCGCAAAGTCATCAAAAATCGCGGCGCATTCCCTTCCGACGAGGCGGCCACCAAGCTCATTTTTCTTGCCCTGAAAAACATCGCCAAAAAATGGACCTTGCCGATACGGGATTGGAAAGCCGCAATCAATCGTTTCGTCATCATGTTCGAGGATCGGGTCATCCTACCATAGACATCAAGGGCCATTTACACAAAATTCTTGACATACCCGTAGTTTCCTGAATCAAGTGGTTGTATTATAGTAAGGTTAGACCAATAACCTGCCAACAACCCCTTGGAGGAAACTACCGTGGAAGTTCAAGATAGTCCTATCAAGCTCCTTTTGGCAAGCATTTTAGGCAACTCCGTAGAGGGGGGGCTTTGATGGAGGTGATGTGTACTGGAAAAATGGACAGGTTATTAAGCCACTTTTTGCTTTAGGATTCGCTCAAAAGCTGTAGGCGATACAAAGTCAAATTCTCGCGCAATTCTTCACAATGGGCGCTTTCCAGAACGCCTATTCCTTTTAACATATTCCTTTCAAATAAGGAAATCCAGTAGTTTGTGAGGGGATATTTGTTAAATTCCGATCTGCTCCTTTTTACCCCAACGAGATATTCCCTCCAACTTTTCTGAGTGTGTAAATCGTCCGTTCAGACTGCCTTTCCTCTCTTCCTCGCAAAAGCCTCCAGTTCCTGCCGCACCGTTTCATCCGCCAACTCCGCATACCGCTGTGTCGTCTGCAAGTTCCGATGGCCAAGCAGTCGGCGCACCGTCCCGATTCCCACACCACTATTCAACAACCTTGTGGCCGCTGTATGCCGGAGCTGGTGGATTTCGCATTCCACATCCGCTTCCTTGCACAACTTTTGCCACTGATAGAGTGCCGTCCCATAGGTCATTCTCCGATCGTTGTGTTTCCCCGTTCGGAATAACGGCCCCGCCGCCAGATCCTCATTCCGAATATACCCTCTCAGAAGCTTCAAGCATTCAAACTCAAATGGCAATGGTACCTCGCGCTCGTTATCCCCTTTTCCTCGGAATCGGATCCCCTCCTGCCCGGCATCCAGCCGAACATCCTCTACGTATATACCCAATGCCTCGTCAATCCGCAAACCCGTTTCTGCAACCAAGGTGAACAGCAATCGCTCCCGAGGTTTTGACGCACGAATCACTCGCATCAACCTTTCTTGGCTCTTCTTCGGAATAGGCCGAGGCAACCCCTGGGAAACTTTGGGCGCATCAAATTTCCCTATTGGATTGACAGCGATTAGATCATGCCGATAGCACCATTCAAAAAATGATTTCAAAGCCGAATGGTGTCTCGCCCGTGTTGCGGCTGCCAGTTTCTGAAGCGTGGCCAAGTAAGCACGGATCAGCGGGACGTCCAATGATCTTTGCTCAGTTGCCACAAATCTTCGGAATCGGCTCAGATCGGATCGGTAATTCTTGATCGTGTGCGGCGACTTTCGTGCCGCATCCAGATCACGGAGGAAGTCGTCGCTCAAAGTTTTCAACTGGTCTTCGGCCTCAACTGGAAGAACGGTTTCGTTGGTCTCGACAACGGTTTTGGACATATTCTCCTCATTTTTGAGTATAATGATAAATCTTGTGTTTGCTGATACGTGTAATTTAAGCATAAAAAATAGGGGTTAGCAACCCCTATTTTGAGTATAAAGAGTATTATACTCAAAAAATCTGCTTCTCGATGTATCCATTATTCCAAAACACATCAACATCATACGTACGACTTGTCAGACTATCGCAACAGCCTACCAGACGGCCCGATCATCCCGTCATCTATCATACAACGCCCACCCACAGCAGAATTGCGCGACAATCAAAAAGACACCGATAGCCTGCCCCCCTATCCTGTGCTGGACCCTATTCTCAAATTCTATGTTGAAGACGATCTCAGTTTGCAAGACATTGTCACCCAAGGCTTCGACAAAGACTTGGTCACCCGTGTCATTCGCGCCGTAGACATCAACGAATACAAACGCCGCCAAGCCCCACCAGGTGTCAAGATCACGCCGCGTGCCTTTGGTCGTGATAGACGATTGCCCATCACCAATCGATGTCGAGAATATTGATTGTCCAAAGATAATTACACCTAAAAAATGAAATTTTATCTCGACACCCATATTCTTGGACTACACATTTGGTTTTGGGCCAATGTGTGGTGTGGTTCCGTGCCCTTCTGCGCTCATCCGTGTTCTTCCGTGATCCTAAACCCTACCATTTCATCTGCACACCAAACTTCATCTCCCGCGG
>JAQCJQ010000138.1 GCA_027593035.1 Bacteroidota bacterium
TGAATCGGAGGACGTGATATCCGAAGGGACGTCGTTCGATGTTTTGGGCAATTGGCCACAGAATCAGTCCCCCAAGATGCCAGACGCTTTGCAGTTGGCCGATGAAGTTGTTCCGATGGATGCTTTCGGCGTCCGAGAGCAATTCGATCGAGAGCTCGTCGTGAATGCTTACCGTCACGGTTCGACCATGCTGTATATGAAGCGCGCAGCTCGGTGGTTTCCAATGATCGAACCCATTTTGGAAGAACACGGCATCCCGGATGACTTCAAGTACCTCGCCGTCATTGAAAGTGGGTTGGATCAGGTGGTTTCTCCTGCCGGCGCCGCGGGGTTTTGGCAATTCATGAAAGGAACGGCCCCTCAATTTGGCTTGCGGGTTTCTTCTGAAGTAGATGAGCGCTACCATGTCGAGAAATCAACGCATGCCGCCTGCGCCTACCTCCTCGAGGCCCGAGAGGCGTTTGGAAGTTGGGCATTGGCTGCTGCTTCTTACAACATGGGCATGGCGGGCGTGGAGCGTGAGTTGGAGGAGCAGGGCGTCGATTCATATTGGGAGCTGCATCTCAATGCAGAGACGGCCCGGTATGTGTATCGCTTGTTGGCCATCAAAACCATCTTTGAAGCTCCGCAGCAATACGGATTCGATCTGCGACATGAGGTGCTGTATGCTCCGTATGCAGTGAACGAACATTGGGTCAAGGAATCCATTCCGGATCTGCCCCTATTTGCCAGCAACCACGGATCCAATTTGAAGGAATTGAAAACCTTGAATCCGTGGCTCCGAAAAGATCGATTGAATCTGGAGCAAGGAGATTCGTTGCGGATCATCTTGCCAATAAAATGAAAGCCAAGCCGTAAAATAGAGCATGACCGATCATTTGCATGTGGCCCTGAAAGCGGCCTTGGAGGCGGGAGAAGCAATTTTGAAAATTTACCATTCGGGTGATTTTGATATCACCGTCAAAGGCGATGATTCACCGTTGACGCGTGCGGATTTGGCATCACATGAAGTCATTGTTTCCCACTTGGAAAATACGGGCATTCCCATCCTTTCGGAAGAAGGTCGGGGCATTCCTTATGACGAGCGCAAGGATTGGAAGCAGCTGTGGGTCGTGGATCCGATTGATGGAACCAAGGAATTCATCAAGCGCAACGGAGAATTCACGGTCAACATCGCCTTGGTCGAGGAGGGGATTCCTGTTTTGGGGGTCATCTTCGTTCCGGCCACCGGAGAACTGTATTATTCAGATCAAGATTCGGGAGCGTTCAAGGTGGAGTCCATGGCTTCCATGGAGGACCGATCTACAGCTCAGAAATTGCCGTTGGGACGTGAAGGTCGACCGTTCACGGTGGTGGCGAGTCGTTCACACATGTCACCAGAAACCGAGGTCTACGTGGAACAGATGCGCGAAGAGCATGGCGAAGTGGCGCTGATTTCGAAAGGCAGTTCGTTGAAGTTGTGCATGGTAGCGGAAGGGATGGCTGATTGCTATCCGCGGTTCGCACCGACCATGGAGTGGGACACTGCGGCCGGTCAGGCCATTTGCATGCATGCCGGATTTGATGTCATCGATTGGAATACCAAGGCCACCATGCGGTACAACCGAGAAAATCTACTCAACGCTTGGTTTTTGGTGCGTTGACCGATCAAGGCTTCGCCAAGAAATCGATGCGATAAGCGACCGTTGAAACGCGTTTTTGACCGCTAGAATTGGTCAGGGTATGCTGGTCGCCCGCAGTGCCATGAGCAAAGACTTCAGGCAAGCGTCTCACCACACCCGCGGGTGCTCCTGCCGACCTTAGGGCTGTTTCCAAAGCGACTTTATCCCAAACATTCGCTTTTTCAGAGAGCAACGGAATCAAGTCCAATCGATAGCGAACCCGCAAGGCATTGGTTTGAAAACGACGGTCTTCAAGGAGCTCTACGCTTTCCAGTACATCACACAATCCCGCAAATTGACGATCGTTTCCAACGGCCAAGACCAACCAGCCATCAGCGCATCGGAGCAAATCTCCGTACGGCGCAATGTTGGGATGGGCGCTTCCATTGCGGGTGACATCCGCTCCATTGATCAGCCAGTTCGTGGCTTGATTGGCCAACGCTGAAAGCCCGCTAGCTTCCAACGAAACTTCCGCGAAAATACCGCGCTGGCCGGCTGCACGTTCGAGCAGTCCTTCGTAGACAGCCGATAGAATTTGTTGGGAAGCGAGGACGTCCATCAGGGCGACTGGCATGCGCGCGGGCGGTGCTTCCGCTGGGCCGTTCATGTGCATGAAACCGGTTTCCGCTTGGACCACCACATCATATGCGAGCCGGTCGGGTGCGCTCGGAAATCCTACGAGTCGCACATGAACCAAATGGGGGTGCCGATGCGCAAGGTCTTGTGGTATCAAACCAAACCGCTCCAGATCGCTCGCTTTGAAGTTCTCCAAGACCACGTCGTGGGAGGAGAGGGCCTCTTCGAGCCATGCACGTCCTTCAGCGGTGCGCAGGTCTTGCCATGCGATTTCCTTGTCGCCATTGGCTGCCTCGTAATAGGCCGAGGTCGGCGATTCTAGCGATTCGTTGGGCATCTTCCAGCTGCGTGTCACATCGCCATGTGGTGGACACTCCACTTTGGTTACGTGTGCACCGCGTTCAGCCAAAGCCGTTCCTGCCAGTGGCCCCGCCAACACGCTGGCCAATTCAAGGACACGAATTTTCTCAATGGCGCGGGGAGGATGTGGCATGCCGTGAATTTAAGGACTCTACGTCGCGTCTTAGTCTTTTTGAAGCGCTGCCTTGTACGTTTCGATCGCTTGTACCCGAGCGACGGCATGTTCAACAATGGGCCCCGGATAGGAAGGGGTGCCCCATTCAGGAACCCATTTTCGGATGTAGGTTGCATCACCGTCGAATTTGGCCTGTTGGGCAGTGGGGCTGAACACGCGGAAATAAGGCGCAGCATCACAGCCCGAACCTGCGGCCCATTGCCAGCCGCCCACATTGCTTGCGAGATCGTAATCCAATAAGTGCGCGGCGAAATGCTGTTCGCCCCAACGCCAATCAATGAGCAGGTGCTTGCACAAAAAACTCGCGACCACCATGCGGACACGGTTGTGCATGAATCCGGTTGCGCTCAATTCACGCATGCCCGCATCGACGATCGGGTATCCCGTTTTCCCTGAACACCATGCTTCGAAGTGGTCTTCCCGGTTGCTCCAAGGAATGCGATCATAAGCCGGCCGAAAAGAATTTTTGGCAGCATGGGGGAAATGGTACAGGATCATTTGATAAAAGTCCCTCCAAATCAACTCCATGACCCATTTGTCGCTGGCTTGAATGCCCTGTCGGTAGGCTGCGCGGATGCTAATGGTTCCAAACCTCAAATGCACGGACAACCGGCTGGTTCCAGCGATAGCAGGGAAATCTCGTTGGTCGCCATACTTTTTGAGCAGGCTTGATTCTACCAGCGACGGTGGAATGCAATCCTCGAAGTCCTCGGAAGTTTTGAAGCCCATGGTTTCCAGTGAGGGGATTTGCGGAAATGTCATGCCCGCTTTCCAGGAGGAATTCCATGCTTTTGCCTCGGATTCCAGCAACTCCAGGGAGTCTGTATCAGCGCAGTCGACGGCCCGCAACACTTCTTTCCATTTGCGGCTGTAAGGCGTAAACACGGTGTAAGGAAGGCCATCCTTTTTCAGCACCTCATCCTTCTCCAGGATCACCGAGTCTTTTACGCCTTTGAATGCGACATTGTGCTCTTTGAAGAAGGCGGCCATGGAGCGGTCCCGAGCTTGCGCATAGGGCTCGTAGTCCCTCGCCGTGTGCACCTCAGCCACAGACATCGTGGCCGATTCAAAATCCTTGAGCCACCCGCTCCAAACTGCTTGCACCTCGCCGTGCCCGACCAAAAGCCTTCCACCAGCAGCGCTCAATTCTGTTTGCAATCGATGAAGCTCGCGGTGAATGAACTGAACCCGCCGATCCATTGGGTTTTCTAAGCGGTCTAAGATGCCCCGATCAAAAATAAAGCAGCAAATGACGGGGTGGTTACTTTGAAGAGCACTGGCCAAAGCGCGGTTGTCTTGCAGTCTCAAGTCACGGCGCATCCAGTGAATGGCAACAGGTTGGGTCGTCATGGCATTAGGACAATTGGGCGCGTAATTATGTTCAAATGTTAAAGTATGGCCTCCAATGAACTTGATGGGAGGGAAAGTAGTTACTTCGTCAATCATTCTTAACAAAAACAGATGAAACAGATTCTATTCTCTTTAGTGGCCTTTTTGACTTTTGGCCTATCCGTTGCGATGGCGCAAGACAACCCATGTGGTGTTGAAGGCATCGTTGTCGAAGCCAGCAGTTACCAGTATGCTCCAGCAAATCTTGAAATTGAAGCCGGCCAAACAGTGGTTTGGGTCAACATGGGAGGCTTCCATGATGTCAATGGCGTTGCAAGTTCTTTGGGCGATGCTTGGGGCAATCCAGAAACCTTTTCATTTGCA
>JAQCJQ010000139.1 GCA_027593035.1 Bacteroidota bacterium
CCCATCAATGACCTTTCGGCGCAGCGATCGAAAAAAAACAAGAAAGACCAATCAGCCTCCTCTGAAGGTCGGCCATCCAAAAAAGATGATGTCAAGTCGCTTTCAGAATTGACCAAAAGCTGCGTTTTAGACTCCGGACTCTTCGCCATTCACTCCGATACCACTTCAGGGAAAAGCTGGTTCATTGTTCCTGATTCCATGCTCGAAAAGGAGTTCATCTACTTTTCTTACATCAATGATGGCGTCGCTCAATCAGGATTTACGCGAGGCACTTACGGCAATTCGAAAGTCATTTCTTTTCACAAGCATTTTGACCGCATTGAGATCCATGCCGAGAATACCAACTACCATTTCGATCCAGAATCGCCGCTAGCACGCGCTTCCCAGGCCAACATCAACACCCCCATTTTGGCCAGCTTGAAAATTGAGGGCATCGATTCATCCAAAACCGTTTACGCCATTTCTGGAGACGATTTGTTCTTGCAAGAGGACGTAGAAATGGTCAAGCGCCCTTCTCGAAAACCGGGTGAAGGCGTCTTAGGCAAATTGTCTCGTGAAAAATCCAAAATCACGAGAATCAACAACTACCCAGAGAACATTGAAATTTCCGTGGATTACGTCTACGACAATCCTGCACCGAAAACGGGCGGTTCGGCTTTAGAGGATGCCCGTTATGTGACCATCGGCTACCAGCACAGCATTTTGCAAATGCCTGAGAACGGCTTTGTGCCGAGACCGGACGATGCCCGCATTGGATTCTTCAGCACACAAACGGAAGACATGACCTCCACGTCCTCCACACCATGGTTGGACATGATCCATCGGTGGCGCCTTGAGAAGAAAGACCCCGAAGCCTCTGTTTCCGATCCCGTCCAACCCATCGTTTGGTGGATTGAAAACACCACGCCGTATGAGTTCCGCGACATCATTCAAGCCGGTGTAGAAAAGTGGAACCAAGCCTTCGAACCTTTGGGATTCAGCAATGCCGTTGAAGTGCGCGTCCAACCCGATAGCGCCACATGGGATGCGGGCGATATCCGCTACAACGTCTTGCGATGGACCTCCTCTCCTTCTCCTCGGTACAGCGGATACGGGCCGAGTTTCGTCAATCCGAAAACAGGGGAAATCTTGGGTGCTGACATCATGTTGGAATGGAGCGGCATGACAGGTCGATTGTGGCGATCTGAGGTGTTTCAAAACGCGGGAATGATGGAATTTGGCGAAACGGAATCCGACGAACCATCCGCTCGAGCATTGGCCGCTGAAATGATGCACCGCTGCGACGCCGGTTCAATTCAAGCGCAGCAAACCCTCTTCGGTCTTGCCACATTGCAAGCCCGTTCATTCAATGAAGAAGACCAAGAAAAATTCACACGAGAAACCCTTCATCGATTGGTTTTGCATGAAGTGGGACACACGTTGGGATTGAGTCACAACATGGCAGGATCCACCATGCTGAGCCCGGATGAATTGAAAGACCGTGGCATTGTCAATGCCCAAGGCATGAGCAACAGTGTCATGGATTACCCGGCAATCAATTTCACAAAAAACCCGGAGGATCAAACCAAATTCTTCGATGATGAACCCGGTCCCTATGACCTTTGGGCCATTGCTTATGGTTACTCTCCTGGCATGGAAGACACCGAGGCCGAGTTGGTAAGGCTTGAAACCATTCTGATCCGATCGACTGAAGATAACCTCATGTTTGGAAATGACGCGGACGACATGCGGCGTCCAGGAGGCGGAATGAATCCCGATGTGAACATCTATGACTTGTCCAACGATCCCGTCGCCTATGCGGCAGAACGTTGTGAATTGGTCAATGACCTGCTGCCTCAGATTGTGGACATGTATGGCCATGACAACCAAGACAGCTACATGGAAGTCCGCAGGGCCTATTTGACCCTCACAGGAGAGTATGCCACCCAACTGGGTGTGATGACGCGTCAGATTGGTGGTATTCGGTACAACCGAGCACGCCCATCCCAGCAAGAAACCGCTCCACTTCAGCCCGTGTCCAAGAGCGACCAGAAAGCCGCCATGCAGGCACTTTCCACCTATGCCTTTGCACCAAATGCCTTTGATGCCGCCCAGTCCATTTATGGATACTTGCAGGACCAACGTCGAGGATTCGGGTTCTTCAGTGAACCGGAAGATCCCAAAATTCATGCGCGTATTTTGAGTGCGCAGCAAAAAGCGCTCGCTCATTTGCTGCATCCTAGGGTTTTGCAACGGGTCACCGATGCCAGCAATTACGGCAATGGCTACACCCTCGATGCCTATATGAACGACTTGACGGCATCCATTTTCAAAGCCGACTTGCGATCATCCGTCAACACGGTTCGCCAGCAACTGCAAATTGCTTACGTTCAGTCGCTTGTGAATGCTCTGGATCCGACAAAGAAGTACGACATGATTGCACAATCCATGGTGCTCTCCTCTTTGAAGCGTATCCAGCGCGAGCAAAAGTCAGCGACATCCCCTGATGGATTGACACGAGCTCACCGAGACCATCTAGTCTTCATCATCGAAAAGGCGCTTGAAAACTAAAGACTCACCTGTTCTTTTGAAAGGCGAAATTTCCCGGAGGTTTCGCTTTTTTTAGTCCATCATTTTGGCGCCTGGAAAAAGCTCTTCGAGAGTGGTTTCGCGGAACGAGAAGATCCCCCGTACTTTCCGATGAATGAAACCGCCAAACAACTCTCCGAGCCATCCAAAGGGCAAGGCATAATGCAACACATCTTCCATCAATACACCGCCATCCATCGGGGTAAATCGATGCAAGTGATGCCAAAAACGATACGGACCAAATCGCTGTTCATCAATGAAATAGACACCCTTTTCTTCGTGAACGATTTCGGTCACCCATTTCATGGGAATGCCCATGATCGGTTTGACTGTGTAACAAATGATGTGACCGGAAAAGGTTTTTTCACCGCCCCCAGACAAAATCCTGAAGGACATGTCCCTTGGCGTGATGCGGTCCAAATTTTCTGGAATGCTAAAGAAATCCCAAGCCTGTTCGGGGTTCATGGGAAGCCATTGACGGGTTTGGAGGCGATGCATTTTCATAGGGCTCTAACGAATCGACGGAACCAATTGTTCATTTCGATTCCACGGTAGGGTCAAAAAAAATGAAGCACCCGCCGTTGCAGATGCTTCACTACGATTCACAACTAGGTCCTCCAAGAACTATTGTTCCATGACCTAAATCAAATATATGCCATTCAGCTATGTTTTCAAACGATTCATAACAATTTTATTCGTTTCCATCGATATATACTCCGACATCGCCTTGCCGGTATAAATTATATACGGATTGGATTGAAGGACCTACTTTTGTCCCATGTCCTCCAAGACTCCGTTTCACGTTGCCCTCATCGCAGGCGCAGCTCTATTTTCGACGCTTCCAACAAACAGTTGGTCACAGTCATTTATTGAGCAATGGAAGGAGCAAAGCATGCAACGAATGGAGGCCGCTGACTTTCAATCATTTGATGCCGCCAATACAGATTGGTACAATTCGAATGCCACACCCCAGATCAAAACATCAGTTCCCGCGCTGGACGAATTGGAGGAAGCCTTGCAACCTTGGGGCCAGGACCCAGCTATGGAGGATCGTTGCGTGCAGTCACTTCTAGAAGGAAACATGCTACGCCTCCAACTCTTGCATGTCTTGCAGGGATTGTATGGCAGTGATCTTGAGCGGGAATTGAATTCAAATGAAATCCCGGCTTCGTTTCAGTGGATTCCCATCTTAGCATCTTCTTACAATCATTCGTTTCGCAGCACCAAAGGTCGAGCCGGACTTTGGGGCCTGACAGCGGCCCAGGCCGATAAAGAGGGCATTGTGAGAGATGACACAACGGATGAACGCATGCTGCCCCAAGAATCAACACGGGCTGCTGTGGCCATATTGGACGGACTTCAACGCCGATTCCCTGCGAATCCAGAGCGAGTGCTGGTGGGTTTCATAAAAGGCATGCCTTATGCGGCGCGCTGGAGCGGCGAACCTGGTTACGACGCGGACTTGGACGAATGGCTCGCTTTTTACCGTGTGCTGGCCCGGTTCATGGTCAATTTGGATGCGCCCAATTTCGAAACGCAATGGGGACAAGTTTTGACCACATGGACCCCTGTCGCCTGTCCTGGCGAACTCACTCGAGAGGGATTGTCCTCTGTTTTAGGAATGCCCTTAAGCGTTCAGCAGCAGCTGCTCCCTTGGTGGAAGAATGAGAGCCTCCCGTGCGCGACATTCGAGGAGTTTGAGCCCTATCTCCCCCAAGAATGGTCATCCCTTTGGAACGCACACATGGAGGAGCTCGGAGAGTGGAAAAAGAGTACATCCCCCCAGACCACGGCGGCTATTTCACCAATACCCGAGCCGCTCATAGCCGCAAACCCCATTGCCGATCGATCCGCTGATTGCTTCAAGTATGAGGTCAAAAAAGGCGACACCCTATACA
>JAQCJQ010000140.1 GCA_027593035.1 Bacteroidota bacterium
GCCGACCAGAAATAACCGTAGCTGCCTTCATTGTAGAAGTCCCCATGGTAGTACCGGTAGCCACCAGCCAAACCTGAAAAACCGCTACTATTCGTGCCGTCCCATGCAGGGGAGTCCGTCGGAGAAGACTTCATCGTCTCTCCCGCGTATTGGGTGCCTCCCAAAATATCCGTTAACACGGTAAATTCATCATCCGTTGGCACATGCCAGCCACTTGGACACAATCCACGCGCATCGTCCACCGCGTACCAGTTGTATAGCTTTCCATAGGTTGCGCCGTTGTCCGCATCATTCTGGTATTCGACCCAGGCGCCATAACTAGCACTTGTCCATTCCGAACCGTTTTGGATGTTTGGAATCGCATCACCGTTGACGTAGTCCGTGGTGCGCAAATTTTCGGCAAACCAGCATTGATTTCCAATGGTTTTCAAATCATAAGCATATCCGGCGTATGCGAGTGTTGATCCATCTTCGCACCCAATGAGCTGCGCACACGAGCCGTCATTCACATTGGCCATCGGGTCAAATTCAATGAACTCAGCATCCATGCAGCCCGGCAACGATTCCTCCACGCAACTCCCGTCATTCACATTGGCTGCAGGATTGTATTCCATGAAATTGATGTTGGTGCACCCCAGCACGGCGTCGCCCCGCAAGCAACGGACGCTGTGTCCTCGCAGCGTGGAGTGGGTTTGGGTCGTTGCATAGCCGCTGGTGTGCAATAGCACTCCCACCGAAGCGACACCGGCCGTTGTATTCACAACCTCAGCAAAAGCCGGATGCGTCCAGAACACGGCCTTGGTCTGAAGGCCATTGAAATCATCCGGGCTCAGCGACCGCTCTCCTCCGGGCAAGGCCGAAAAACCACTGGCGTTGGTGCCATCGGTGTTCGGTGCCTCCCAATAGACGGTTCCTGACGCTTTCATCGCGCCACCCGCCAACGCCGCACCGCCCAACGCATTGACCAATGCATCCCAATCCGATGCAGCCGGCACGTCCCAATATTGTGGACAGACATCCCGCGCAGCAGCGAACCCGTTGTACAACAACCCGTAAACGCTATCCGGGCCCAAGGTGCAATAGGCGCCTTCCTCATCCAGGGCGTTCCATTCCGCCTCGTCCGTCACATCGAGCAGCGGCGAGCCATCGCGGTACGCCGTAGCGGCTAAATTTTCTTTGAACCAACACTTCCCGTCGATGACCACCAATCCGTAATCGCGGCCTTGGTACGTGTAGGACGTTTGTCCCAGGCAAGGATCCACCACTTCATCGTAGATGCCGTCGCCGTCAGAATCAACCAAGTAGTCCGCGCAATTTCCTTCGGCATCGGGTTGATTGCCCGAACAGTCACAATCGCCTTCCGGAATCTCCGTGCATCCGCACGCATAGATCAGGCCCGGTCCGTTGCACACACCGCACGCATCCAAAGTACCGTCGCACGGATCCCCTCCATTGTCATCGCAAATGCCATCCCCATCGGCATCTGTCGAACACGTGCCATTGCACGTACCTGCAGCATCCAATGCTCCAACGCAATCGTCAATCGGATCGCAAATGCCATCGCCATCAACATCTGGAGTGCCGTTGCAATCGCAATCGCCTTCCGGAATGGGACTGCAACCACAATCGTACACCGCTCCTGGACCGTTGCATACTCCGCAAGCATCCGCTTCCCCCACGCATGCATCACCGTCGTCGCAAATGCCATCGCCGTCGGCATCCTCAACGCATCCACCGCCGCACACACCCAAGGCATCGAGTTGGTTGCCGTCGCAATCGCAATCGCCTTCCGGGATGGGATTGCAACCGCACGCCTCTTGTGGCCCATCACCATCGCATATTCCACAGCCATCTAAATAATAACATCGAAGGGGGTCGTGAACCGTCGCAGCAGCATCGTAATTGCAGGCCTCTGCATCCGTGCAACCAACGAGTGCCTGAGCCACCACCCAACCTTCACCGTCCCAACGTATGAATTGACCGGCTGCCAATCCTGAAGCGTTCGGCAACCCCGCTCCTGCCAATGAAGGCGATGCAAAGGTCGCGCCGTCGGCAAAAGCAAACACCAACTGCTGGGCATCGCTCAGGGTCACTCCGACCAGCGGATTCTGAGCTTGTAACGCCTCGACGAGGACCAGTAGATCGGTCAAGAATTCTTCCAACGGTACCCCATCAATGGTCAGTCCTGCCGGGTCAAATGACGTGGCATAAATGGAAAGCACGCCCATCAAATCTTCGATGGAGATCAATCCATCGCCGTCATCATCAGGGTTGTAGGGGTAATCGACTTGAATCTGAGCTTGTGCGGTATGACCCGTCCACTGGCTGACTCCTGCTTGAAAAGCAAAAACGATGGTCAGGCAAATGACGGACGTGAAGGTGTGGAGTCCTCGAAGCATGGTTTTGGATTGTATTTGGCAAACGAAATATAAACAATAATCTATAAATTGTTGTTTTTCTTAGACCAACGCTCGGCTTTAGCTTTTTTTTCCATCGCCCATCGAGGCGCCTCCAGGATTTCTTGCGCAGACGATAAGCACTGAATCCATGCGTCAATCCCCAGTATGCATTGAGACGATTGCGTACCGCCTCCACCCTGGCGGGGTCTTCAGCATTATGAGCATCCGCGTTCACTGCGTCGATCATTCCGTGAAGGCTTCCTTTAAACCTTTTACCAGGAACGACGTGCGTGGGCCGAATGAAAGAACCGAGGAATGAAACCCCTTTGGTTAGATGCTGAAGGTATATCTTCCTCGGATGTAACTCAAGCTCTAATTCTTCGGCTAAAAATGCACGGATTTCATGCATGGACTGAACCAGCTTGTGCTTGCTGTGATGGACAAGGTAGAAGTCGTCCACATAGCGACCATAAAATTCTATTCCCAACCGCTCCTTGACAAATTTATCCAGGGGATGTAGATAAAAATTTGCGAATACCTGGCTCGATAAATTACCAATAGGCAAGCCATGCCCGTGATGCGTTCCAAACATACTTTTACTTCGCGGAAGCTGATTCCACTCCTTGCGATTGCCAATTCTTCGAACATTTTTGACGGGATCGTGCAACACCAATGTCTTCGCAGTGTACAAGACAAGTTCAAGGTCTGGCTCCGCATAATTCGCCTGGATAAAATCATCCAATCGAGTCCAGAGTAATTCCCGAGAAATAGACATGAAGAATCCCTGAATATCCAACTTCAGCACGAATCCGCCTTTTGGATATGCCGATTGAAATCGCATGGCCGCCCACAACCTTTGTATGCCGAAGTGTGTTCCTTTGCCCACTCTGCAAGCGTAGCTATCGTCGATAAATAGATCCTCAAATAGAGGCACCAACCTTGCCATGAGCCAATGGTGCACAACGCGGTCACGAAATTCTGCGGCAAAGACCTCCCGAAGTACTGGCTCCCTCACGAGAAATGCACGCGCCGATTTGGGCGCCCAACGCTCGTTGAACAAGTCTTCTGCAAGAAGAAATACATGCGTTTCGAATTGGCGCTCAAAATTCAATGCGCTGTGCTTATTTCGCTTATTCTTGCGGCACTCGAAATAAGCTTCAAACATCTGCTCGGTAAGTGCCCTTAAGCGCTCATTTGTAAAAAAGTCCACCCTATCTCGAATGCATCATGAAAAGCCCCGCTCCATTGCCGGAGCGGGGCCACGTCTTGGTTTCATCCCGAACGCAACGAACTGAAAAACCGTTTCGTTGGTTGTTGTTGTTCCGATTGACTTCAGTGTTACCACCATTCAGTTTACGGTTCCAA
Organism: Bacteroidota bacterium; assembly: GCA_027593035.1. Lineage (GTDB taxonomy): Bacteria > Bacteroidota > Bacteroidia > Flavobacteriales_D > Sanyastnellaceae > UA16. The sequence goes on from JAQCJQ010000140.1 coordinate 3,765, forward strand.
GCGTTTGTTCCGTTTGCCGAAGCCGACCAGAAATAACCGTTGTTGCCTTCATTGTTGAAGTCCCCATTGTTGTTCCGGTTGCCACCAGCCAAACCTGAAAAACCGCTTCCACGGCCACTCGCATATATGCTACTATGCTCGGCCAGTATTTGGCATCCATAGCAGCGGACCGTCGGATAAAATTTGCTCTCTTCTGAAAACCTTGGCTTCCAAAACTCTGGCAAAGACGTATTCATCATTTCGAGGTTACCTTGATCCAGCCCGATAGCTGGCGTGACACATTCTCGATGCTCGCATTGAGCAGGGTGAATTTACGGATATTAATTTGCTTATAGGTCTTTCATCAATCTTACATACAAGCGAATGACTTCAAGCCGTTCCCTAGCGTCAAGTAAGGTTTTTCGACGATCCGAATGCGTATTAGCTCGATAAATGAGTGTCATGAGCTCCATGGTTTCTTTTTTCATAGCATCACCTACCGAATACTTATACTCCTTGGAAAAATCCTTCACAAATTGAAAAATAGCCAAGAGCAAATCATACGTGGCCTTGTAAATGGGTAAATCTGAATGCATGAATCCAACCTTTTTGACCCCGCTTCACCGCACTCCACCCCGCTCTGCGGGGGTCGCACGCTGAAAACAAGAGTTAACACAAAAG
>JAQCJQ010000022.1 GCA_027593035.1 Bacteroidota bacterium
AAGAGCAATTTTCGAATGGTCGGCTTTTTGAAGATGTCCGCTCGAGTGAGCCAATGGATTTGATGATTGGCAGCGAGCGTGGTAATGATCAATGGATCCATCAAGCCATTCTGATGGTTGGACACCAGGATCAATGGGACATTGAGATTGGGCACCAAGGGGCTGCCGTTGGCTCTCTCCATGCGGTGAAATCGTGTCACAGCGGATCGAACCAAGTGGATGGCTAGGCTGTAGCCCCAATGTGTTTTCTGAACCGGTGGTTCTTGAAATGACTTATTCACCTGAGTTGGGCTCCAGTATTGTTCGTAATGGACTCCAGAATCCGCTGAACACACTGATCGATTCTCTTGTCAGTCAGTGTTTTACGCTCGTCTTGGAGGGTTAAAGAGACCGCGTACGAGACTTGATTGGCGTTCAAGTTGTCCCCCTCGTACACATCGAACAAGCCCACTTTTTTCAGCAAATGTTTTTCAGCTTGCCATGCGGCGTCTCGAATGGCTCCGAAAGGCGTTCCCTTTTCGAGGATGAGGGATAAGTCCCTTCTGACACTGGGGAATTTTGGGAGGTCGTTCGCTTTGATTTGACGTTCATTCGAAGCGACCATCAAGGCGTCTAAAAGGAAATCTGCCCAAAATACCGGTTGTTGCACATCGCACAAAGCGGTGACCTGTGGATTGACGATCCCCATGCGTCCAAGCATTTGATCGCCACGCATGAGCTGGACCCCATCGGATAAGACCCCGCTGGTCACAACCACTTCGGATCGCTCCGGAACCCCCAAAGCGTCCAATAAGGTCAAGGCCTCTTCTTTCAATTGGTAGAAACCCACTGAGTCCGTTCCGGCGTTCCAGTTTTCAGGCGCCGTCCGCCCAGTCATCCAGAGAGATAGCCGCTCGGTTTCTTGAAAATTGGAGGTGCTCGCCGGCGGGCTCGAGGCATCCTCAGTGTTCTTTCGATAGGTCCGCCCCAGTTCGAACAACCGCAAATCGGGTTTCTGGAAATTTCGGTTTCTTGCGATGGCTTCCAATCCCTGGAAAAGCAAAGATTGACGCATGGCACCCAAGTCTGTGCTCAGCGGGTTGAGCAAAGCAATGTGCTCGCTAGCAAGAATGTCTTGGTCAGTCAAATCGTTGACCAGGGCCTCGGCGTAAGCCAGCTTGGTCATTGAATTGCTCATGATTTCTTGGAAGCCTCTTCCAACCAAGGTGTGAGCAATTTGATTCCGGAAGCGCTCAGAATTCAATCCGCTGCGCACTTGCATGGCTGACGCAATGCGCTTGGGCATGGGGATTTTGTCAAATCCGTGAACCCTCAAAATCTCCTCCACCAAATCTGCTGGCCGTGTGACGTCTCTTCGATAAGCCGGGACACGGACGTGGACGCTCGATGCGGATTGTTCGATGGTCTGAATGTCCAAATGGTTGAGGATACCCAATACGCGTTCTGGGTCCAAAGCAATTCCCACCATGTTGGTGAGGTACGACCAATCGAGTTCAATGTCTGTGGAAGCGGGTAAAGCATGGCCTTGGGCTTCGCTGAGCTCACTGACATGGGCTCCAGACCAGGATTGAAGAAGAAAGGCAGCCCGGGCTAAGGCCAAGCGAATGGCGTCCGGGTCCACGCCACGTTCAAAACGAAAAGAGGCGTCTGTTGAAAGCCCATGCCTCCGTGCCATTTTGCGTACGACGACCGGATCGAAATAGGCTGACTCCAGCAATACGCGCTTGGTAGAATCTTGGACACCGCTGTTTTGGCCACCGTAAACCCCTGCTAGGCATAGCGCTTTGTCCAAATCGGCTATGACCATGTCATCGACATGCAATTCCCGCGTGACTCCATCCAATGTCGTCAGTTCTTCACCTGAATGGGCCCTTCGCACGTGGATGGCTCCGCCGGCAATCGCATCGGCATCAAAAGCATGCAAGGGTTGACCCAACTCATGCAGGACGTAATTGGTCGCGTCAACGACATTGTTTTGAGGCGTGACTCCAATGGCACGAAGCCGGCGTTGCACATTTGTGGGCGACGGTCCGATTGCTATTCCTTCCACCACCAAACCCAAATAAGTAGCACACCCTTCGGTGTAGTTGACCGATAAGTTGAATTCACCGGGTGCAGCCGTCGGCAACGGACTCACTTCAGGCATTTGAATCTCTCCTGTTTTTTCTTGGCAACCTTCGACCGTGTCAAATTCCAGTCCCGCTCTTAAATCCCTTGCAACGCCCCAATGGCTCATGCCATCGGTTCGGTTGGGTGTGAGCCCAATTTCCAACACGTGATCGACCCCGATGCCATAAACTTCAGCGGCGGGTGTTCCCGGTTTCCAATTCGCTTCCAATTCAATGATTCCTTCGTGCGACTCGCCGACGCCAATTTCATCTTCGGCACAGATCATGCCCAGGGAAACTTGGCCCCGTATTTTTCCTTTTTTAATGGGAAAAGGCTCTCCGGAAGTGGGGTGCAATGTCGAGCCGACTTGCGCAACGATAACATGCAAACCCGCCCGAGCATTCACTGCCCCACAGACGATCTGCAGCATTTCCTCAGCTCCGATGTTCACCTGGCATACCTGGAGACGATCGGCGTCGGGATGCTTCTCACACGACACAATGTGACCCACCACGAGTCCTCTCAACCCCCCTGGGACGTCGTCTTTGGACTCAATCCCCTCAACTTCTAAACCGGTTGCAGTCAAGACGGCGCCGGCGCCTTCAGCTGACTTGGAATTTGGGAGCAATTCTTGCAGCCAGCGGTATGAAATTTTCATGGCAAATGAGGTTCGACGACACAAAGTTAGTAGGTCTCAATGGCTAGACCACAAGGAACTGCACTTTTGGTCGGTAGAATTTCAATTCACACGGCGGCAAAAAAGAAAGTTGAGTAACTTCGCCCTCCGTTTCGCACATCGCGTGAGGAACGGTTTTACATCGGGATGTAGCTCAGTTGGTAGAGTACGCGTCTGGGGGACGTGTGGTCGCTGGTTCAAGTCCAGTCATCCCGACCAATGAATCCCGGGGCGAAAGCTCCGGGATCTTTACCTCATTCGGAAACAGCCATGGATTACGCATTCGAAAACCAGTGGATTCGACTGGAGAAATTGATGGAAGAACGATTTGGTGAGCCACCGGATTTGACGACCATGGTGTTTACCGTTGGATTGCAAGAATGCGCCCAAGGTTACAAGCTCTTCAAAAAAGACGAGAAATTGGAAGTGATGCACGTGGGCATCTGCACACTGCTAGCTCCTATGGGGTACTATGAGGAAGTTCGTCAGGATGACGAAGGTTGGCCTCACTTCAAACAACTGATGCCCATACCAGCCGTGAATGAGAAGGAGCAGGAGTTGCTCATGCGCCGCGCGCTGGTGGAATATTTTTCAGCTTGGATAGAAGGAGACGAGAAGGCGAGTGCCGCTAAGTGATTCAGCGGCGGCGGATCATTCAATGAATACCGTCGCCTCGTTGGTCATTTCCTCTTCGATTTTGATCAATCCAGTGCCAGACAGAGACGCTTTCGTTGCCTCGATGTCCAAAACCGCAAAGCCAGCTTGACCTTCAACGTAGAAGGAAGAAAAATTGAAGCTGACCATTCCTGCCGCATTCGATACGGCTGTTGTGTCAAAGCGGGGCTCTCCAACGAAATCTTCATCGACTGAGCCAAATGCGTATAACCGCACGGTGGCCCCTTGTACGGGGGATCCCAGGTCGTTTAGGACGACCACATTGGCGATGGTTTCTTCCACTTCATGGCAACTGGAGAAGCCAAAAAACAAAAGCATTAAGCTAATCGGAAGGAGGATGTGGGTCTTTCGCATTGGACAATCTAACTTTGCAGGCAAGGATGAGTCTCCAAATATCTTCAAAAAGTCATGAAAATCAAGCACATCATTGGTCTTATCGGTTGGTTCTTTCTCGCATTCGGGTTGATATCCGCTTCGGGGTGCAATGAAAATGGGGCCAATGGCCCACGCCAAGTGCTCATTCACACGTCTTTTGGGGACATGGTGATGGAGCTTTCAGACTCCACTCCAGGACACCGAGATAATTTCGTGCAGCTGGTCGAAACCGGCTTTTACGATAGTTTGCAGTTTCATCGAATCATCAAGGACTTCATGATTCAAGGTGGCGATCCTGAAAGCAAACTGGCTTCTCGATCTGATCGATTGGGGTCGGGAGGTCCGGGTTATACCGTTCCTCAGGAAATCCGGTCAGACCACTTGCACTTCAAAGGTGCTCTCGCTGCTGCGCGGCAGGGCGATCAAGCCAATCCGAAGCGAGCGTCTTCCGGAAGTCAATTTTATTTGGTCCAAGGACGATCATTTTCTGAATCGGAGCTGATGGGGCTCCAGGCCCGTGTGAACCAAGATCGGCTCACCGGTAAAAATGATTTCGGCTACGAGGAAGGGGAATCCTTCACTTATTCACCGGAAGCGATTGCGCGTTATTCCACGGAAGGAGGGACGCCATTTCTCGATAATCAATACACGGTGTTTGGCTATGTCATTTCAGGGTTGAACATTGTAGACTCCATTGCGGCTGTCAAAACTGCTGCGGGGGATCGCCCGGTAGCGGAAGAGCGCATGACCATGGAAATGATCAATTGAGGAATCAATGCGGGATCAATTGATAGCGCTGTTAGCGGAAGTGGCCGCTGTGGAGTTGCCGAATGCCGAAGCGGCTGAGGCATTTCGCATCACGTGGCTGGGTCGAAAAGGCCGAATGAAAGACCTGATGGCTTCTTTTAAAGAGGCCCCGAATGAGGAGAAAAGAGAACTCGGGAAGCTGCTGAACGAATTGAAGGGCGGCATTGAGGCGCGGATTGAATCAGTCGGATCTGCGGGGTCCGGTCCACTTGGATCGGGTAGCTCAGGGGAAGATTTGACAAGGCCAGCTGGAGGAAGAGGGATTGGAACGCACCATCCACTGAGCGTCGTCCGCAGAGAGATCGTTGGCATTTTTGAGCGCATGGGATTTATCGTGTCAGAGGGTCCCGAGATCGAGGATGATTGGCATGTATTCAGCGGATTGAATTTCCCGGAAGAACACCCTGCACGCGACATGCAGGACACCTTTTTTGTGGAACGGAACCCGGATTTACTCTTGCGAACGCACACGTCATCGGTTCAGGTTCGCGAAATGGAACAGCACGATCCACCGATGCGTTTGATCATGCCAGGGCGGGTTTTTCGAAACGAAGCCATCAGCGCGCGTGCACATTGCATGTTCCATCAGATTGAAGGCCTTTACATCGATGAAGGCGTTTCTTTTGCTGATTTGAAGCAAACTTTGTTGCTCTTTGCACAGGAATTCTTTGGTCCTGAAACGCGCATTCGTTTGCGGCCGTCGTATTTCCCATTTACGGAGCCGAGCGCTGAAGTGGACGTTTACTGGGGACTGGAAACGGAAGTGGACAAACGCATCACGAAAGGCACCGGTTGGTTGGAAATCCTAGGATGTGGTATGGTCGACCCGAATGTGCTAGAAGCCGCGGGAATCGATTCCCGGAAGTATTCAGGGTACGCTTTTGGGATGGGGGTGGAGCGCATTACCATGTTGCGCTATCAGATTGGAGATTTGCGGGCATTCTTCGAGAATGACGCACGCTTTCTAGACCAATTCCAAGGGGAGTATTGATTCGAATGCCCTCAAGTAGAGGGGAGAATCACGCTGAGTTTTTCTCGGACCGGGGAGATGCGCTCGACTTGAATCTTACCGGTCAATTTGCGCAATTGGGCGTGCAATTCGTTCCAGCGTGAAGAGGCCAGCGCGTCCTTGCCGTAAAACAAGCCACGGAGCGCTTTGGAGGCTTCGGTGTGGTCGCTGCTAATGCTAAACTTCCAGTGAGCATCCATCTGTTCAATTTGAACTTGAACATCCTGCTGGTCATGCGAGAGTTCGATGTAGCCTCGAATCAAATTTCGCAGCGCTACGCGCACATCAGGCCCTATGGTAAACTGGAGATCGCTCCCGGAATCCCACGCAATGGTCGATTGAATGTCTTCATCCAACTCACTCATGAACGCTTGAATCGACTGAACGGATGGGTTGTCATCGCGCATGTATACAAACGCGCCATTCGGCATCAGGCTTCCATTGCTCAACGATTCCTGAGGGACGGTCTCGATTTCGAAATCTTGAGACAACCGGTCGCTTGGCACCAAACTGCGAAGACGGATCAATCGTCGTCGCTCTTTTTTCAATGCAATTTGAGCCATCCGGTGGCTGCGATTCATCGCCAAAAGACCAATGGCCAATAGGGCAGCGATCCAAGGCCAAGCGCCGAAATCTGGCCGGCCTGCTTGATGTTGTTCCAAATCGGAAACGGCTCGTTCAAACGGATCCGGTTCTGGGAGCAGCTGTTCCGTAAAGCCGCGGATTTGTCGGTTTTCTGCAGAACGCAGTCCCCACAGCAGGGCTGATTGTATGCTGTCGACTTCAAACATGGCGGATAGCGCGGCGCTGTAGTTGGACCGTTCCTGTTCGAAATCGGCCTGTTGCCTGAGGACTTCTGCGAGCAAAGCGAGGTCTTGGGTTGCACGCGCAGCTTTGAGGGCCTCATGGAAACCAATGACCGCTTCCAAAGGTCGGTGAGCTCGGTGCGCTGCATCGGCAAGTCGAAGCTGACCTAGAGCGAGGGAATTGAAATCGTTTGGCGGGGTAAAATCTAAGATGATCTGTGCCCATTCGAAGGCTTTGAGATCATTGTTTTGTCGGGCAAATAGCCCATAAACCTGCTCCCGATAAGCTTGCGCGAGCTCCAAGGGAATGCTTTCGATGAGGGATTGAAAGGATGCGATGAGGCTGTCACTTGAATGCTGCCCTTCGATGATGTTGAGCTGGATGAAGTAACTCAGCCATTCCGCTTGTAGATCCGGAGTGGTGGTGCCCTCGGTGCTGGCCAAACAAAAATCCAAAGCCTCGCGGCATCGCGTCCAATCGCCTGCAATGAAGGCGATTTTTGCGATGCGAGAGTGGAGCGTTAGGTGGTCAGGCTGCATTTGTAGTTCACGTCGAAGCACAGCGGTGGCTCGCTCTTCTTGTTGCAACTCCATCCAGAGATCGGCCGCGAGCAAGGTGAGGTCGAGGCGATCGGAAGCACTGCAAGCCAGTAAACCTGAGCTGGCCAAATTCAAGGCGCTACTAGCTTGTTCGGGATTGTGGCTTTCCGCGTGAACTTGTGCAATTCCCATGCGGGCGCGAGCAATGAGGCATGGGTCAAATGAGCGTTCCTCAGCACCACGGTACATGGACAAGGCGGCAACAGGTTTGCCGAGTATGAGCAAGGAGTCCCCTCGATCAAGCATGCTCGCAGCTTCTATGGAGGCCGCATCCTGGGCCTCGCTGGTCAGCGGGGTTCCTTGCAGGAAGAGCGAAATTGCCAGGATGAATGGGATGGGAAAGGAGCGCGGCATAGGAAAGACCAACTTAGCACGTGTACGCAACGTTCATGAACTGAAGCGTGAAAATTGTTCACATGAAATCGCGCAAAAGAAGCACGAACAATCAGTCATTCCAGAGCACGTCTAGAATCGTGCTTCCTACAGCCTGCAAGGTATTGCGGTCAATCACATCCATGTTGTCAGCGTGGGTGTGGTGGAAGGGACCATACCCCATGGGTAGGACTTGTACTTGGTAATGAACAATGTTCGCGGATGGAATGCCCCCCAACTCCGAAACGAAGAGGTTGTCATCGACGGTTTGTGGTGTTACATCATTCTTGAAATACGCACCATGTCCTAGGGCTTGCCCTGCGCTCCACACTTTTTTCACGGTTGCCGGAGCGTAAGCCATGGAGGTGCCTTCTTTATTGAAAACGGCATCTTTTGCACCAACCATGTCCAAGAGGATGCCGTATTTCGCCTGGTAGCCGATGCGATGCGGCTGGTTGACCCAAAATTGACTACCCAAGCACCAGGTTAACATGTTGTTTCCCCCTTTATCGGCCCACTCGGGAGTGCCATAGTCCTCCGCATCAAAAAGGATGATGTCCACGCCGTAGTCCAAGGAGTCCTTTCCCAAAACGCGCGCGATTTCAAGCAGGACGCCGACGCCGGATCCGCCATCATTGGCCCCGTCGATGGGCTCGCGCATCCTCACAGTATCCTTGTCTGCAAAAGGACGGGTGTCCCAATGCGCGTAGAGCATGACGCGTTCATTGGCATCGGGCTTGAATGATCCGATGATGTTGCGCATGTTGAGAATGGTCCCGTCGTATGCGCGCACGCGACCAATTTGTTCGGTCACTTCCGCGCCATGCCGATCCAATTCATTCGACAACCAGTCCCCGCATGCCACGTGTGCTGCAGAGTTGGGTACACGAGGCCCAAACGCAACTTGTTCTTCGATGTTCTGATAGGCCGAATCGGCGTTGAATTCAGGAGCGTTGATGCGCGTTGATATCGCAGGAACAGAAAGCGTCGAACTCGATTTGTCCTCTCCGCATGAAGCCCCGACGAAGGCAATCAATATGAGGCTACAAAATCGCAAGGAGTGAAGGAAGCTGGCGGTTAGTCTTTTTTCCATGAACAACCGTCTTTCCCGTCCATAATGGTGATGCCCAATTCGCTCAATGTATCCCGAATGGCGTCGGCGGTAGCCCAATCTTTATTGGCCTTGGCCTTGCCTCGTAGCTCGACGAGCAAGCCCATCAAAGCATCTTCATCTCCACCGCTTTGATTGGCCGTGTTTTCAACCATGAGGCCCAGAACATCGAAGACGTACCCTTCCAACCCCGCTTGGAGTTGCTGACGTTGTGCTTCGGTGATCGCCGTTTTTCCGGAGGTGACATTGTTGATCAACTTGACACCATCGAACAAGACGCTGATGAGGATCGGGGTGTTGAAATCGTCACCCATGGCTTGCGCACAGCGATCCAGGAGGCTCGGAATGTCCGCTTCGCTGGCGTTTGCATCGGATACGGGCAGAGCAGCTAGTTTGGCCATGGCCGTCATCAGTCGTTCGCAGCCTTTCTCGGCTGCCTGCAAGGCCTCATTGGAGAAATCCAATGTGCTGGCATAATGTCCTTGCAGCATGAAGAATCGGACGGTCATAGCAGAGTAGCCACGGTCAAGCAAGGGGTGATTCCCTGTGATCAATTCGTCTGGAGTGAAGCCATTGCCTTCGGACTTGGCCATTTTTCGGCCATTGACCGTCAGCATGTTTCCATGCATCCAATAGTTGACGGGGCGCTCGCCTCCGTGTGCGCCAACATTTTGCGCGATTTCACATTCGTGGTGAGGAAATTTCAAATCCATGCCTCCACCATGAATATCAAAGGTTTTTCCCAAGTACTTGGTGCTCATGACAGAGCATTCCAAATGCCATCCCGGGAACCCTTCACTCCAAGGAGATGGCCATTTCATGAGATGGGAGGCGTCCGCTTTCTTCCACAAGGCAAAGTCAAGCGGGTCTTCCTTTTCGTCTTGGCCATCCAATGAACGGGTGTTGCTCAAGAGGTCATCAATCCGTCGTCCAGAGAGCTCGCCATACGGGAAGTCTGCACTGAATTTCCGAACGCTGAAATAGACACTCCCATTGGACTCGTATGCATAGCTTCGTTCAATGATTTCCTGAATCATTTGAATTTGTTCGACAATGTGTCCCGTTGCGCTGGGTTCGATGGAGGGTGGCTGCATGTTGAAAATGCGCATCACATCATGGAAATCGTTGGTGTACTTCTGTACAATTTCCATCGGCTCCAAATTCTCCAAGCGGGCCTTCTTGCCAATCTTGTCTTCGCCATCATCGGAATCTCCAGTCAGGTGTCCGACGTCTGTGATGTTGCGGACATAGCGGACTTGGTAACCCAAGTAAGTCAAGTAGCGATAGACGACATCGAAGGTCAGAAAGGTTCGCACATTGCCTAAATGCACATTGCTATACACCGTGGGGCCACAGACATACATGCCCACATATGGAGGACTCAAAGGGATGAAGCGTTCCTTTTTTCGCGTCAGGCTATTTTGAATGTAAAGCGGTTGCATGCGTCAGGTCAAATTGTGCGATGAAGGAATCCAAACGAGGGCAATCCTATCGTTTTCATTGCAAAGAAATACCATCCCGCCTTATCGCAACGGGTCGTTGGAGACTTTACTACAGGGTTCAATGTGCACTACGCGGTTCTGGAAAGCCTCTAACATGACCTCGGTCATTCGCTCAAGATCCAATTGCGGTTTCCAACCCCAGTCCTCACTAGCGGCATGGTCGTTGATGGATTCCGGCCAAGAAGAGGCAATGGCTTGGCGGTGGTCTGGTTCATAGGTCAGCTGAAATTCGGGCACAAACTGTCGAATGCTCTCGCCAACTTCTGCCGGAGTGAAACTCATGGCGTGCAAATTGTAGGAAGTCCGGATTCGGATGTTTTCAGCTGGGGCCCCCATCAATTCCAAGGTCCCGCGAACGGCATCATCCATGTACATCATGGGCAGCGCTTGGTCGGCTTTCAGAAAGCACGTGTATGGCTTTCCCGTTGCGGCAAATTCAAAGATCTCCACGGCATAATCTGTCGTGCCTCCTCCAGGAATGGAGCGATGGCCGATGAGGCCTGGATAGCGAATGCTCCGGACGTCCACCCCGTATTTTTCATGGTAGTAACGGCACCAGTATTCGCCGGCTTGTTTCGAAATGCCATAGACAGTGGTCGGATCCAACACGGCGTCTTGTGGGACGTCTTTCTTCGGTGTTGATGGACCAAATACGGCAATGGAACTGGGCCAAAACACACGTTTGATCCAACCTTCCTTGGCTGCTTCCAATACGTTGAGCAGCGATTGCATGTTCAAATCCCATGCGGCCAAGGGTCGCTTCTCTCCGGTCGCGCTCAGCATCGCAGCGAGATGGTACACCTCTTCATACCGGCCTTCCTCGAGGACCTTGTGCATCGCCCCCTCGTCGGTGGCATCGAGATGGAGGAAGGTGCTTTTTAAGATTTGCTCGTTATCCGGAACACGAATGTCCGCGACGTGAACGGAATCAACCCCATGCTGCGCCTGCAAGGCGAGAACCAATTCGATTCCCAATTGACCTGCGGCTCCTATGACCAGTTTCTTTGACATTGTTACGAAAGTAATGAACTGTGGATGTCATTCGAAGGATTGAGGTCGTCTTAGCTGCTATTTTTGTTCTGTGAAAGAAATTCAAGATCAGCTGCAGCTGGATGTAGAGGGGTTTGACTACCATTTACCGGAGGAGGTCATTGCGCTCCATCCGGTAGAACCCCGTTCGCACGCGAGGTTATGGCATGTTGCAAGAAACAACATGGGGTCAGCAGGGACCTTTGAAGATCTTCCGGGTCTTTTACCCGAAGGGTTTCAGTTGTGGGTCAACGACACGCGGGTGATCCGGGCTCGCTTGATTTTATCCAAGCCTACGGGCGGTCGATTGGAGTTGTTCCTCTTGGAACCCATCGGGATGACCATGGAACAAGCATTGGGCTCTGCTGAGCCGCTGGTATGGCGTTGCTTGGTCCGGGGAGCGAAACGTTGGCGAGACGGCACGGCGTCGTTGCAAGGCGAAGGCGAATATGCCCAGTGGAAGATAGAGGCGCAGCTGCATCAGATCGAGGAAGGAACACGGCAAGTGCGCTTTGACTGGAGTCAGGAAGGGCAGAGCGAATCGACGTGGGGTGAATTGCTGGAGATGTTGGGCAACACGCCTTTGCCACCCTACATGCGTCGGAAGGACGAGGCGCAGGACGCTAAAGATTACCAAACGGTCTATGCAGAAGTTCCGGGTTCCGTGGCCGCTCCTACGGCGGGATTGCACTATGACAAACCTTTGTTGGCCGAATTGAGCGCAAAAGGCACGCTGCATGCTGTTACGCTGCATGTTGGCGCAGGGACATTCAAACCATTGACAGAAGGCGAGGTGTCTGATCATGTGATGCATTCGGAACATTGTGTTGTGCCCTTTGAGGCTCTGAGGAGCTTGGCTCAAACGGATGTTCACCGCGTGGTAACCGGAACGACCACCTTGCGCACCCTGGAGAGTTTGTATTGGCTGGCCTTGAAATGGAAAAAAGAGGGGAAACAACCCATGGGTCTTGGCCAGTGGGAATGGGCGCAGGAATTGAAGGCGGAGGCGTTGGCGTTGGATTGGGACATGGCCACGGCCATGCACTGGGCGATGGAGCAACTGGATGGCCGGGATTGGGTTTTTCAAACCGCCATCATGATGGTGCCGTCCTACCGCATTCGATCATGCCAAGCATTGGTCACGAACTTTCACTTACCGAAAAGCACCTTGCTCTGCTTGGTCGCAGCGGCTATTGGTGATCGCTGGAAAGATGCCTACCTCATGGCGATGCAGGAAGGCTTTCGATTTCTCAGCTACGGAGATGGAAGTTATCTCGAGATTGAAAACAAAAAGGCCCGCTAAAGCGGGCCTTTTTCAAATGAGTTTCCGGATGGAGTTAGTTCACGCCACGGTTGTCTTCCAATTCAGCAGCTTCCAACATAGCATTGGAAATGCGCAAAGTGGCTGCACCACGTGCTCGTGCCAATCCACTGGACTGCTCTGAAAGGAAATCTGTTTTTTCAGCGGCCTCTCGTATCGAGGCAGGAGCCACGACCCAAATGCCATTGGCGCCAACAATGGGCTGGGACATGTTGCCAACAGGAATGGCGAATGCGGTTCCAACAACCTCAGGTTCAGGCAGAGCACCAGCACCTTTTATGGTTGGGAACTTCAGCGCCATGTCCGTTGCCGTGAGCACGTTGGTTCCAATCGCTGCTGCAACCTCTTGCAGGGTTCCTGAAGACATCTGTGCAGCATATAAGTCCGCTTTCGCTTCGCGGATAGCTCCCGTGCGCATGCGGTCTTCGACATGATTGAACGGTGGTACGCCATTCTTCGAAACTTGGTCAAGGAATGCCACGACATACGTGTCATCTACCAAGATGGGATTGGAGACTTCACCTTCAACCGCATTGAACGCCCATGACACCAATTCACGTGCATTTCTCAATCCAGAAATAGAGGTTGCCTGGCGGCGAAAGTCCTTGGCGATGTTGGTTGGGTAACCCGCATCTCCAGCTGATGCCATAAACGCCTCCTTGTTGTTAGCGCTGATTGCGAATTCACTGGCAGCGCTGTACGCAGAACGCGATGTTTCGCTCGATGGCGCCAATGCGCGCTCAATCAGGGCAACCGATACGCGATCCTTGGCATCCGTGTGTCCCATGACTTCGATGAGGTGAACTCCAAATTGAGTTTTGACCGCTGAGATGCTGCCGGGCTTGTTTTCAAAACAAAAATCCTCAAAAGGCTTGACCATCCTTCCTCGGGTGAAGAAGTCATAGAAACCACCTGTTGCTTTTGAACCGGGATCGTCACTGTAATCCGTGACCAAGTTTTCAAATTTCGCACCGCGACGGATCGCGCGCTTCAAGCTGTCAGCTCGCGCCATGAGGGCGTCCATCTCTGCGGCATCCGAAGGATTGGATGCTTGCAATAGGATGTGGCGACAGGAAACACTGTCGGGCTCGCTAGCGAAGGCCATGACACGCGCCAAACGGTAGGATTGATTTTTGAGGTATGGGCCAAACAAGTCCCCTTCTTTTGCATCAAAAAAGGCGGCTTCGTTGACGTCGGTCTCTACGTCACTGCGTTTCAATGTGGTCGTCTGAAACGGCGCTTCGTTCAATGTAGCAACGAATTGGCTGTCACTGTCTGCAGAAGACTCCCAGATGGTCTTCAATGAATTCAATTCGGCCTCGATGGCTAGTCCGTCATCGGCTGAAGCCTTCACGGCTATGCGGGCATAGGTTACGCTTCGACCGTCGGTTTCCTTGTATTCAACGTCTGCTTTGTGGGCATTGTAAAAGGACTTTACATCCGAATCACTGACTTCAACGGCCGTATCGGGAATACTCGCGTATGATTTTAAGACGTATTGGAAGGTCACCTTGCGGTTGGCTTGCACGTAATCGGCTTTGCCTTCAAGGCTGTTCGCGTAAATCCCTGCATTGACAAGATTGTCATACTTCTCACGAATGCGTTTGTCTGAAATCAGCGCTTTGTAAGCCATGAAATCTGATTTGCCCTGTGGCGTGTTCAGCATGGCACCGAAATTCTGTTGCCAGAATTGCTTGTTTTCAGCGTTGGAATAGAACGCGCGATTCATATAGGGCGAGTAGCCCGTGCCGAAAAGGAGTTCTTGGTATTCGTTGTCAGATACGGTGAGCCCGAGTGCGTCAAAGTCGTCGCTCAGAATGATGCCTGTGGTCAGGTCATTCCAGACTTCTTCACTCAATTGGTCGCCATTGAATCCTAGGCGTCGCCGCTCTTGGAGTTCGGTTTGGTAGTCCAATGCAGAGATTTCACGACCGTTGACTTCGCCAACGTCGCGGTTTCCTCCTTGGCCTATTAACGCCATAACGGCATCGTAAGGAACGAGGAATCCCAACATTCCAAATCCGATCATAACGATGAGCAAGCCTTGACGGTTGCGGATTTTTTCAATCATTGACATGGTAAATCGACTTCTAATAAAGGTTCGCGAAGATAAGGGAAATCACACAATGCACTGAGTTGCAGACGAGGTTGTCGCGTGAAGGTTTCAGCGAGGGAGGTATTTTTTTGATTTTTCATATCAATCCGTTGTTCACGGTCCGAACCAAAATCGTCTGAATTTTACTGCTACTGACCTCTTCAACAGTCAATATGCACCCGTCCAGTTCGAGTGTGAATCCTTGTTCGGGGATCTCTTCTGCATGGTGCAGCATCAGGCCTCCAAGGGTTTCATACGCTTCCATCGTGGGCAGTTCCAATTCGAATTTTTCATTCAAATCTTCCACATCCAAACGGGCAGAGAATCGGTAATATCCGGGTTCAATTTCCTCTTCGATTGAATCCTCGATGTCGTGCTCATCCTCGATGTCTCCAATCAATTGTTCCATGATGTCTTCCATGGTCAAGATGCCTGAGGTGCCCCCAAATTCATCCACAACAATGGCTAAGTGTCGTCTTTTTTGAATGAATCGACGTAAAACATCATCCGCGGGCATGGGCTCAGGAACGACAAACGTGGGGTGCAGAATGCTCTTGACCGAGGTAGGGTTTTTGAATAAATCCTTGGAATGGACGTAGCCAATGGTTTGATCAATGTCTCCTTTGTAAACGACAATTTTTGATAGTCCAGAAGAAACAAAAAGGTCTCGGACTTCATCCAATGGAGTCTCCAATTCTACAGCAACGACTTCGTTGCGAGGAATCAAACAGTCTCGCGCCAAAACTTTGTTGAATTCCAGCGCGTTTTGCATGATTTGGAGCTCGTGCTCCAATGCTTGTTCGGGCTCCATGCGACCGCTGATCTCGCGTATGAAATGATCCAAATCCGTAGCGCCCATTGGTTGGTCTGTAATCCGGAGTGCGGTGTGTTGCTTCCCAAAGAGCATAATCGCTAAGCGACTGAGCCAAACGACAAATGCTCCTGGAATGAGCATCAGGTAATGCAAGAGGGTCAAAGGCAATGCAAAGAATTTCAGCCAAAAGTTGGCATTGGCATGGAACAAGGCTTTCGGAATGAACTCGGCAATAACCAGAATGACCAAGGTGGTGATTCCGGTTTGGGTGGCCAATGCTGCAATGGGATGTTGAGCGTCGGGCCAATCGGCAACGTGGAAAAGCCATTCACTGATTAGACTCCCGGATTCCAGTCCGCAGAAAACCAACGCTAGGTTGTTTCCAACGAGCATGGTTGCGATGAACTGCTGGGGTTTGCTAGATAAATGAGCCAAAAGTCGACCCCTCCAACCTTGTTGAGCATCCAGCTCAATCTGCAATCGATTGGCGGAGACGAAGGCGATTTCCATCCCCGAAAAAAAAGCTGACGCCAGCAGAGAAATGCCAATGATGATGAATGAACTCGCAGGGTCAGGATCCATGGAATGGGGTTGCATCAAACCTACGGAAAAGAATCAAACAGGGTTGCGTTTTCACACGTTGGAGTTTTGATTGCTGAGATCCCGCTCCAATTTTTTTCGGAAATAGCGCCGAAAACTGTACCAGGCAATGGCAATTCCTGGAAGAATGATGGTTTGCTTCTGCTGTTCCCACCCATATTCCACGAGATACCAAATGGTGACTCCGATGGAGGCGGCTACTATCAAAATCCAAAACTTCTCTGCGGCTTTGCTGACTTGAATCGCTCGGTTGATGTCCATGCTGATAAATAGAAGGTTAAACCTGTTTAAGGCGTGTTCATTTCCATGCCCTCCAAAACAATTTCTCCAGAAGGATGTAAGATGCGGTAGTTCTCAAAGCGAGCGTCGGATTCGAGCCCTTCGCCATAAAGAATGCCATCTTTGCTTGTGATCATAACGGGGCGATTGGTCCAAACGCGATCGGAGTCCTCTGCCCATACCAGGTATTCTGTTTCTAAAACATCCCCTGACACGTTGCGCAAAACGACTTGATCTTTCGCTACGAGCCGCAAATTTTTTTCGTCTAGCCAACCGGTTTGGGCTTGGATATGCGCTTCGTAATCCTGCTCATCCCCTCCAAGGAAGAGCTCAAATCCATTGCTGACTTCCACCAAATCTTCCGATTTTTCGGCCGTGCCATCCTCGACACGTCGAAGGGTGGAGGCGGTCAAAACGTGCATGACCTCCCCTTTTTCAGAATACTGAAAACGTCCATTTTCAATCTGTTGAACGGGCGGCACGTCTGATGCCGCTACAGCGTTCAATGCTTCATCCGAGTTGGAGCAGCCAAGGAGAAGCAAGAGACAAACGACACGCGCTATCGCGATCCCAATGTGCCAATTAACGGACACGGATCACGGTGCTTTCGCCAGAACAAGGACACCCCGATATCGCTGGAATTTGAATGGTAGCTCCCGTGCTTTTACCCACGGCAAAAATCTCTTCAATACTGGGGAATTGCTTCGATGCATTGTTGAGTTTTTTACCCGCTGTCGTAGCGACTTCTTCTGTGCCAACTGACTTCGCTTGGCCATAGAAATCGGCGGCTCTCAAGTAGGCCAATCGCGATCCCAGCGCGCCGTCATTGCAGGCAGATGCTGCGCCGGCGATGGCATCACCAATGAGCATGTAGGCTTCGCCACTAGAAGCATTCAGCGAAAGCACTTGTTCTGCATAACGGCGGGCTGCGCTCGACTTCTTGAGGAATGAGGCTACCTGACCTGTTTTCAGCAAATACGCTTCTTTTTCCGAGCAATCGCCGCAAATTTCAACCGCCTGCTGCATGTAGGTATAAGCCTCTTCAAAGTTGTCGTTCTTCGCTTGACTATAGCCGATGGCATAAGCCGAAGGATGGCTTGGCGCAAGCTCGTAGACAGCGGTCGCAACAGGAAGGAACAATTCGTTGTCTGTGCACTCTTTTTGATTCAACAGACGAAGCACTTTTTGCTTTAAATCCATGTTGCTAGAATCACCAGCTATTTTCATGCTGAGCACGGGAACCATGTCCTCGCACTGCGCAATGGCGATGAACACCTCGTCGACGTTTCCTTTGGCTTTTTCAAAACCTTCAAGTTCCTTTGGATCCTCTGCAAGCATTGCGATGTTGGCTTGGATGTAATCCATCAACACCAAGTATTCGGTCAACATTTCACCAAGCTTTTCTTTAGCGGCTTCCTCTTCAAGGGCCTTCATCGTGTAAAACGAGGTGACATAGTATTGGCTCAAGACGGCGGCAGACGTTTCCTCTTTCAAACAGTCCACACTTTCTTTAAACCAAGCATTGGCCGTTGCGGGATCATCTTTGTTGTAACGAAAGTAGTCGGAAGCTTTATACCCTAAAATGCTGCAACGGTTATTGGGCCGCTTAGTGGTGGAAGGGTAGAGCTCCATGCGCTGATCGTACAGCAAGAAAATGCTATCGGTGATCTCAGACACGCGCACATCATTGGCGGCACTCTCGGCTTTTTCCAACTCGTTTTTCAAGAATCGAATGCCATCGGAATACAGTCCTTCGCGTGCGGTCGCCGGGCAAACATCGCAGGCTTTTAACCACTGGATGTAGGCCTCGTCGTAATTCTTCTGCTTTTTATAGCTCATATACACGCTCAGCGCCTCCTTGCAGAGCAATTGCTGCTCTTCGGTGTCTCCATAGCGATCCTGTCCAAAAGTCAATTGGGGCGTTGCGATAAGCAGCGCGAGAATCCAAATAATTTGCTTCTTCATGAGTCTCATCTTTCTCGGGTCAATCATACAATCGTTCTCGTAGCCAGTTGTTCTTGAAAAACGGCATCAATGAAAAACCGATGTGCATTCGCGTAAAATTTTCATTGAGGCCCTCGGCTGAGGTGTATCGTTCTCCAAGTTCCATGCCGAAATGAAGCCGACTCAGAGATCGACTGCCGACGAGCGGTAAACTGAATCCGGCTGATACGCTTCGGGCGACCAGCGGTATTGATTCCAAGGCATACGGTTGCTGGACTATCGAGAACCCAACTCGGTAGTTGGCCTTTCCCCAGGTTGGATGACGTTGTTCGGCATTGCCGAGGGTCCATTCTGCACCGAAACGGAAAGTTTGCGAACGCACCCAAGTGAGCCCCGACGGCCGCAGCGTCTCATTGAACTCAGATTCAACTTGGTCCCAAAGGGTCTCGCTGTACTCGATGCCCGCTCCAAGATGCCTTCCATTGACATGATCAAAAATGAGTGCGAAGCCAGTATTCCACGATGCAGGCATACGGCCTTGAACGTTGGAAGCGGCAATGAAGAAAGCGGTGTCGAGTGGAATGTCAATGCCACCTAGATTTTGCGTCGTTTCATCCACTTGGGAAATGTCGCTGAACAAGGCCGCTGAAGGAGTGAATCGCGCTCCAAATCGCATCGAAGCACTTTTTTCAAAGGACTGGTCTTCGCTGTATCGTGCAAACAATAGGTGGTTGTAAATGAGGCCAAGATCTGCCGAAATGGAGCGGTGCTGCATGTCAATGACCGATCGATGATCGAGGAAGGTGGGGTCAATGATATCCAAAACAGAGGTTCGGCTCACCGCGCCAAAGAGGTATTGGGTTTGAATGCCCAAGTGCAAGGTGTTTGTTTGGATCAAGACGCTATCGGCCACGCCAGCCTTGACATAGCCTCGGCCCCGTATGGTCCGAGCCCAGCCGACGTGCGCTTTGCTCAATCCACCTTTGCCGTCATAGCGTTCTTGAGCGCTGCCAATGTTGTCCAAATCCGATAAACGGGAGATTGCAAATCCCGAATTGCTGTATGGGGAGACTCCCAGAATGAGCGTGTTTTTACCCCCTTGTTTTTTGACCGCCAAACCCAAAGGTCCCGATGAGCCAAAACGCGCGGTTGCGTTGGTGCCATCACCCTGGTTCATTTGAAGCTGTGTCGTTACAGCAGAACCTTGAAAGGTCGTTTGTCCCAATGCCGATGCCGATGCCGGATTGTTTGGGTTGAATTGAAAGCTTGAATACAAGACGGACTCCATTCCGCCCATGCCGGCATGAACGGGTGATTGGAGTGATCCCACCAAGCCAAATCCGAAACGCGAATACGGGGAGTATTCGGCATTTTGCCCAAAGACTTGGCTAACGGTCAGGATGAGTAGACCCAAAAAGACACTTCTTTTTGCGCCTATGACGGACCCAATCGGAGCAAGTACCGCGAGTCGGATGTGGGAGTGTTCAACGTTATTCAACGTTTTGAAGAATTTGGTAATACCCTTTCCAGGTGAGGTTTGGGTCGGCAAAAATGGGGCGCGGATCGTCGACTTCCAAGAAAGAAGCGTCTCCACCGGTTACAGCAACGCGGAACTCGGGCCAATGTTTCTTAAAGGCCTCCATGCGACCCTGGATTTCAGCGTTGATTCCCCCAAGAGCTCCTGCCAAAAGACTGGACAGGGTGTCATTGCCTATGTGCATGGCAACTCCTTTGCCCCCGAGTTCTTGCCAATTCTCCGGATAGGGAAGAGAATGGGTTCCTGCATACATGGAGCGAAGTCTCAAGTCAATGCCTGGCGAGATGGCGCCGCCAATGAATGCGCCGTTTTCAACGGCATCAACGGTCATGCAGGTTCCCATGTCGATGACCATCCAAGGGACATCTGCTTCGAGGGCAATCACAGCAGCAGCATTGGCAAGCCGGTCGAGCCCTAGTGTTGTTAAACTATCGTATCGCACTTCGAATCCCAAGTCCATGCTGGCACGGAGATTCACCAAGCCTTCAGGATGCAGATGGGATGCCTGCCACCGATCATTCCACGTTGTCCAGAATTCAGGTTTCTCTCCCGAAGCGGCCACGAGCATGCGGGACGGCAAAGCGTTGGATTCCATGGCCTCATTGGCGACCTGTTCCGCTTCTCTATCCATCCAAACGTCCATCAATTCACCGTCCAGAAACGCAGCCAATTTGGTGCGTGTATTGCCGATGTCTAAAATCCAATGCAGTGCTTGTTTCATTTCCACTGAAGTGTTTCAATCATGTGGACAATGTCTTGACGCACATAATCCAAAGCCGGTCCGATGCTGTCGGGGTTGGGCACGTGCTGGAAATACAAAGACCCCCGCAGGAAATGATCGGTACTGTCGGTTGCGAAAAACTGCAAAGGAGAAGCTACAGGGCCGCCCAAATCAAAGACAAGCCCACTGACCTGGTTTTCAGGCAGGTCGAATGAATGCGTCTGAATGCCCGAAGCTTTTGCCTCATGACTGAACACCATGCGGTGTGAATCGTCAACCAGCGAAATGAAATCAGCGGGATCGCGCAATCGAATGAGCGTGCAATGCAGTTTTGCAGAGAAAGCAGGGAACGAAAGGTTGAACCAGCAGGAAGCATTTGCTCCGTCCGCATTGATCAATTCGATTTTGGCATGGGCCGGGACCTCAAATTGCCCACCGCAAGGAAGGGAGTACGGTACATACGATGCCGGAGGTGTTTCGATCCGAAAGTAACCACGAGGTCGAGGCAAAGGGTCTTCGTTGCAGGCCATGAGCAGCAAGCCAAGAAGCCAAAAACCGAGGTTGTGGATGCCAAGAACCTTATGCATCACCCTCAATGTCTTCAGGAAGGGAAATCTTGATTCTCATCAACTTCCGAGCATTCGAAGCGTCTACTTTCAATTCGACCCCTTCAAAAACAATGGTCTCTCCGGTCCTTAAAATGCGGCCGGCTTGCTCTGTAATGAATCCGCCCAGCGTGTCGCTTTCTCCTTTGGCGGCTTCCCAAGGCTGATCTTCAATGTCGAGAATGCGATACACATCAATCAAAGAGGTTTTCGCTTCAACAATGAAAGTGCGCTCATCGAGTCTGGAGTAGGCGATCTCCTCGGCATCAAATTCGTCAGAAATTTCTCCAACGATTTCCTCGATGATGTCTTCCAATGTGATGATTCCACTGGTCCCACCATATTCATCTACCACGATGGCGATGTGGGTTCTTCGCAATTGAAACTCCCGCATCAGGTCGTCAATTTTTTTGTTCTCAGGAACAAAATAAGCGGGTTGGATGTGGGACTGCCAGTGCAATTCAGGCTCGTTCAAATGTGGTAGCAGGTTTTTGACATGCAGGATCCCTTGAATTTCATCTTGTGATCCTTGGTGAACTGGAATGCGGGAATATCCGGATTCAATGATCTGAGCCCGCAGTTGATTCCAGGAGTCATCCGTTGATACGGATTCCATATCCGTTCGTGCGGTCATGACTTGCTTGGCGTCCTTACTTCCCAATGCGACGATTCCCTCTAAGATCCGCTGCTCTTCATCTGAGCGGTCTTCATCGGCAGTGAGGTGAAGCGCTTGTTCCAAATCTTCTAAGGACAATTCGGTGGAGGGCACTTCAACTTGGCGCCCCACCCATGCACCCAATCGCACCAAAGGCCTCCAAACGGGAGTCAAAATACCGCGAGCAATGAGCAGCGGTCCTGCCATAAATTGGGCAAATTGAATGCGATTGGCTGATGAATAGACTTTAGGGATCACTTCGCCAAAAAGGACGATCAAGAAAGTGACTGCGCCCACATGGAGGGTCCATTTCATCCACGTCTCCAGGTCGGAGGACGGAAAAAACCGTTCCATCACCACCGTTGAAATCAAGATGATGACAATGTTGGTCAAGTTGTTGAGCACCAAAATGGTGGCCAACAAATGGCGGGGCGCTCGGACGGAATCCGGTTGCTCAAGCAAGTCCAAAACTCTTTGGGCTTTGACGGATTGCTCCTGGTCACGAGCGTTTTCAAGATCCTGCAAATCGGCAGGGGACAAACTGAAAAACGCCACTTCTGATCCGGATATGAACGCGCTGAAAAGAAGAAGCACGGCAATGGCCCCAATGGGCACAAAATCTTGCAAGGTCCAAGAGGTAGCTAAGAGAAAATGCGAGAGGAGGACGCTCAATGGAGAGGTTTCAATTCACAGAAGGCTTAAAAGGGCAAATCCGATGCATCGCCTACTGGCGTGCTCGGTGAATTGAACGGAGCAGAAGATGTGACGGGCTCAGTGGTTGCTTCACTCGCCGGGGCATCACTATTGGAAGTGGCTGCTTGCGCCTCAGGTTTTGAGGTGGCATGCTGGTTTCCTCCAGCAGGAGCTCCATTGCTCTGGCGATCAAGTAGTTGCATGACGTCCGCGACAAT
Organism: Bacteroidota bacterium; assembly: GCA_027593035.1. Lineage (GTDB taxonomy): Bacteria > Bacteroidota > Bacteroidia > Flavobacteriales_D > Sanyastnellaceae > UA16. The sequence continues at coordinate 22,554 of JAQCJQ010000022.1, forward strand.
TTCCGTGGTATACCGCTTCTGCCCTTGCTGGTCATCCCATGAGCGCGTTTTGATCTTGCCTTCAATGAAGACTTGGGAGCCTTTGCGAAGGTATTTTTCAGCCGTTTCGGCCATGCCGCGCCAAATGACGATGTTGTGCCATTCAGTTTGCGTGATGCGTTCACCTGAATTGCGGTCCTTGTAAGTCTCGGACGTTGCCATAGGGAATGAGCAAACGGGCACTCCGTTTGGCGTGTAGCGCATCTCAGGGTCTTTGCCCAAGTTGCCTACCAAGATTACTTTGTTGACTCCAGCCATGAGTCAAATCTACGTCAAGCGTTGGTTTTAGATTCCTTCTGAGAAGCGGAATTCTTCACATCTTCCCAAGAGCTTTCGAGCACCCGGGGTAGTGCGAGGAGTTCAGCGCTATCCCAACGATGCCATTCGCCCATCTCTAAGGTGCAATCTTCTGGGCAAGACCACAGCCAGAATTGGACATGGAAGCGGCGGTGACTGAGGAGATGTTTGACCGATGTTCCACACGGCCCTCGGGCAATGAGACATTGGTCTAGGGGCTCGGGGATAACATCGTTATTGATGGAGCCTTCCCACGGGGCCTCGGAAGAAGGGAAGGTCCAAAGACCACCCCAAATACCGTGGTCGGGCCTTTGCTGCATTAGAATGCGTCCGTTTTGATGGATCACATGGAAATGCAACGCGACATCTTGCACTTTGGTTTTGCCTTGTTTGAAAGGAGGCATGGATCCTTTTTTATGGGGCATAAAGCTGCTGGTGCATTCCTTTTGCAATGGGCAATGGGCGCAATCTGGAGCATGCGGTGTGCAGATCAAAGCCCCCAATTCCATCAAGGCTTGATTGTGTCTTCCAGGATGCTTAGGGTCCACCCAGGCTTCCGCAAAGGCTTCCAAGGGTTTTCTTCCCGAGGGCCTGTCGATCGGCTCGTGGATTCCCAAAAACCGACTCAGCACACGCAAAACATTGCCGTCAACCGCTGCAACGGGAGTTCCAAAGCAAATGGAGCAGATAGCTGCCGCGGTATAGGCACCAACGCCGGGCAACGCGAGCCATTGATTGAGCTCTGTGGGGTGCCCTTGCGGGTATTCGTCGCAAATGATTTGTGCTGTTTTGTGCAAATTTCGTGCTCGACTATAGTATCCAAGCCCCTGCCATTCCTTTAAAACTTCATCTACGCTAGCGTCTGCCAAAGATTGGAAATTGGGCCAACGGTGCATGAACCGTTCCCAGTAGGCGGTGCCTTGATCGATGCGGGTTTGCTGCATAATGACTTCGCAAAGCCACGTGCCATAAGGGGCTGGTTGCTCTCTCCAAGGCAGGGGGCGTTCATGCTCCAAATACCACCTTTGAAGTTCGTTGCGCGCCATCGTGAGACCCACGTCTTCGGAAAAAGCTATTTTGGGATGCATGAAGTGTGTAGTATTCAGTTCATTCAACGTATTTTTGCACCCCCAAACGGTTTTTGGGGTTTCCTTTTTTGAGATTGACAAACGTACTAAAGCAAGATGACGAAAGCAGATATTGTAAGCAGAATTGCCGATGAAACGGGCATGGAGAAGCACGATGTTCAAACGACAGTTGAGGCGTTCATGCGTTCGGTTCGGGATGGTTTAGAGTCTGGACAAAATGTTTATCTCCGGGGTTTCGGGAGTTTCATTGTGAAAACACGTGCGGCTAAGACGGGACGGAACATTCTTGCGAAGCAGTCCATCCAGATTCCAGCGCATAACATTCCGTCGTTCAAGCCAGCAAAGGAATTTGTTGAAAACGTAAAGACCCGAGTCAAGGTCAAGTAATTCATGCGGAGCAACAAAGGAGCAATCGCAACAGTCGTTTTAGGTGCCGCACTCATAGCCTTCGTGCTGTGGATGCCGAGGCAGCCTGAATCTGCTGTAACCATTGATGCCGTTGTTGCGACCGAAGAAGGAATGGAGTCCAGCGACCCCGTGTCCGTGGCGGTGGAGAAAGTTTCAGGAGCCAATCCCATGGAGGGGATTTTGGAATTGCGGGCACTAGCAGAACAGGACGAGCCTGAGGTGGATGCCGTAGTTTGGTTGGGTGTTTTTGGTGTGCAATCGGGACAATTTGACAAGGCAAGAGAACGCTTTTCGCAAGCCTTGACCTTGGAGCCTGGTCACGTTGAAGCCACCTGGCAATTGGCGATGCTGGATATGGAAGAAGGGGCCTATGATCGAGCGGTTGTCGGTTTTGAAGCGTGCATGGATGCGGATGATTCCTATTCCAATGGGCTTTTCTTTACGGCAAGATGCTATGAATTCATGGGCAAAACGGAGGCTGCTGTAATTCGATATCAGCAATACTTACCTTATGCCCCGGATACGATCATCTCAGCACGAGTTTTGGACTTTATCACACGATTAGAATCCGGAGATCTCTCTGGAACAAACGAATAAATTTAACGATCATGCCAAGCGGTAAAAAACGGAAGCGTCATAAGATGTCGACGCACAAGCGGAAGAAAAGATTGCGCAAAAATCGGCACAAGAAGAAGTGATTCATTCGGGTGAGTACCTGGTGCTCACCCGAATGGGGCGCTTCCTTGCGTTTCATCCGGTTCCTGCGTGAGCAAAGAATTGGTCATCAACTCCATCTCGGGTGAGGTGGAGATTGCCTTGTTGGAAAATGGTCAACTCGTTGAGTTGCACCGTGATCAAGGCAGCAATGGTTTTGCGGTTGGAGATATTTTTCTCGGCCGTGTGAGGAAAGTATTGCCCAGTCTGAACGCGTCTTTTGTTGACGTGGGGCATGAGCGCGATGCTTTTTTACACTACCTGGATTTGGGGCCGCACTACCGGACTCAACAGCAGTATGTGAAGCGTGTAATGCAAGGGAAGGAGCCTGTTGCAGATTTGGGAAATTTCAAGCGAGAATCGGAGATTGACAAGAGAGGGAAGATCAAAGACGAAGTGTCTTCTTCCCAATTGGTGTTGGTCCAAGTTGCGAAAGAGCCCATCAGTTCGAAGGGTCCTCGCTTAACAGCAGAAGTGACCCTGCCCGGTCGCTACTTGGTTTTGGTGCCATTTAGCGACAAGGTTTCCCTTTCAGGACGGATCAAAGGCGAGAAAGAACGAACCCGGTTGAAGCGATTGATGCAGAGCATCCGCCCTCCCGGTTTTGGAATCATCGTACGGACCGTTGCTGAAGAGAAAGGCGCTGCTGATTTGCATGCGGACTTGGAGGATTTGGTGAATCGTTGGGCTGAGTTGCACAAGCGATTGAAG
>JAQCJQ010000023.1 GCA_027593035.1 Bacteroidota bacterium
ATGAATTACAAAAGCGAGCGCTTGAACCTCACCTTCCAACTGGAGATGACGAAGTTCAAGCACGTGGGGCTCTTCCCTGAACAAGCCGAAAATTGGGAGTACATCGCTGAGCACCTCAAGCCCGGAAATCGCTTCCTCAACTTGTTTGCCTATACCGGAGGCGCTTCCATAGCGGCCCGGGCGGCCGGTGCGGACGTCACCCACGTCGATGCCATTCGCCAGGTCATCGATTGGACCCGCGTCAACATGGAATTGAGTGGGCTCGATGGCATTCGTTGGGTCGTCGAGGATGCGCTCAAGTTTGCCGAACGCGAGCAGAAACGCGGCAACACATACGACGGGATCGTCCTTGACCCGCCCACGTGGGGACTCGGTCCCAAAGGCGAAAAGTGGCGGCTCGAAGACCAGCTCACGCGGTTGTGTGAAGCGGTCGCCGACATTGTGTCGCCGAACGGATTCATCATCATGAACACGTATTCAGGTATTTCACCCACCGCATTGGAAACTTTGTGGTCGCGGTTGTTGCCTACCGCCTCTTCCGAAGTGGGAGAGCTGTGCCTCGAAGGAAAAGATGGACACATGATCCCAACGGGAAGCCTCATCCGACTCAAAGCAAAATCATGAGCGATTCCAATTCTCCCATGCTCGGACTCCGTTTGCCCACCGACCCCCGTTGGGTCGCTTTAGTGGAGACCAACATCTCGGAAATCTTGACTGACCACGCTTGGTGCGAGCAAAAAGCCGCTTCCAATGCCATCAGCACCATCGTGCGATTCCCGGAATACTTGGATTTGGTGGAGGCGCTCACGGAGATTGCCCAGGAGGAAATTGAGCACTTCGGCATGGTTGTCGCGCGGATCAAAGAACGCGGGTACACGCTCGGCCCCGAGCGAAAGGACGACTATGTCGGTGAGTTGTTGCAGTTCATCCGTCGCAAGTGCTCACGAGAAGAACAACTCGTCGACCGGTTGCTTTTTGCGGCCATGATCGAAGCGCGTTCCTGTGAGCGTTTTAAGATGTTGTCCGAAAAAATCAGCGATCCTGCATTGGCCGCGTTCTATCATGAACTGATGGTTTCTGAAGCCGGCCATTACACGACCTTCATCGGATTTGCACGCAAGTATGCCAATGGGGTCGACGTGGAATCCCGTTGGCAAGCCTTTCTCGATTACGAGGCGGGAATCATGGAGCGATACGGCAAAAAAGAAACGATGCACGGATAAGCGGCGTTGCGGTAAATTCGCAGCATCAAACGCGCGACATGAACCGGTTTATTCTCTTCCTCGCAGTGGCCTTGTTGGCCGCCTGCAGCCAGCCCGAAACTCAATTTACCAACCAAGAGGATGTGCGCCAAGCGCTCGCCCAATTGGAGAACGCCCGGTTCCATGCCGTACTCTCGAGTTATACCGAGGCTTCTGATTCCAAAAATCAAATCGAGGTCCACCTGGATTGGGTGGCGCAACATGCCGTTGGAGATTCCGTCTACGGGAACGCGTGGACGGTGTTTGCCCTGAATGAAGACAGCACGGCTTTCACGGATCGCTACCACTTGTGGGCCAGCGAAGTCACCACGATTGGTTCGGATAGCGTCCGTTCTTCGGATGCCTTCGATCCGCAAAACGCGAATTCCGACAACGGGATTCCGAATTACTACACCTCCATGATGTTGCCCACGATGCTCAGCGATACGACCTGGTGGACAGAGCAGTTCAGCGATTCGTCTGTCCAGGTTGTCTGGACGCACGTGCCGCCCACACGCAACCAAACAGAGCAGTATACGATCACGAGTACCGTCCTTCAGGATTCTTTGGCCGAGGATTTTCATCCCGAGACAAGCCGGTCGATGCAATGGACTTTCGAGGCGCCGCACGGCACACCCGTGCGTTACAAGGAATCGTGGTATCGCGGGGACATGGCCTACGGAAGCGATTTGACCATTGACTGGACCTGGGAGTCGGTCAACTCGGAAGCGACGGCGCTGGCCGTGGCCGATTGGACCGCGCCCGATTGGACGCGCGAACCCGCACCCGCTGGACCGGAGGTCGCTGGAGGTGGCGATGGCGACTGGTATGAAGAAGCGTTGGAGGCGCTGCCTGCAGCTGGTTCGATCGCCCCGGTTTTGGAAGGAAATACTTTGTCAGGTGACGCCATTGCGTTGGCTGATTATGCGGGCCAACTCGTGTACCTTGATTTCTGGTACATCGGTTGTGGTCCGTGCATGCGCGCATTGCCGCATTTGGATGGCATGCAAAAGGAGTTTGGTCCGGAAGGGTTCACGGTGTTGGGTGTCAACCCATTCCAAGATGCCAAAACGGTGAAGCGCTACCTCGACCGTCGGGAACTCGACGTGCCGCAAATGATCTTGGATTCACTCCCAACGGAATACCCGATCGTCGCATATCCCACATGGTTCTTGATCGGCCGCGATGGCCAGATCATTGACCGCAATATGGGCTATGATGAAGACACCGGGGCTTTCCTCGATTCCTTGGTTCAGGTCAACCTCTGAACGAAAAAACGCTCGTTTACCCGGCCATCATCGCCTCAATTTCATCCGCTTCCAACGGGATGTGCCCCATCAAATCGATGAAGCCATCTTCCGTGATCAGGATGTCATTTTCGAGGCGGATCCCCAGGTTTTCTTCCCGGATGTAGATGCCTGGCTCAACGGTAAACACATGGCCCGCTTCAATGGGTTTGTGCCAGTGGCCGACGTCATGCACATCGAGTCCAATGAAATGAGAGGTCCCGTGCATGAAGTACTTTTTGTAGGCAGGCCAAGCTGGATTCTCGTTGGCCACTTCTTCCGCTGTGATGAGCCCGAGATCGATTAATTCCTTGGTCATGAGTGCACCCACTTGCACGTGATACGCCTGTAAGCTGACGCCTGGTCGCAACAAGGTCATTGCCCCACGCATTACCCGCAACACCGCATTGTACACGTCGCGCTGGCGGTCCGTAAACTTTCCGCTCACCGGCACACAACGTGTCATATCAGCGGTATAGTTTCCATACTCAGCGCCCACGTCCATCAGGATGACATCCCCCGCTTTGCACTCCATGCTGTTTTCAATGTAGTGCAACACACATGCGTTGAATCCACTACCGATAATGGGGGTGTAAGCAAAACCACGGGAACCGCGGCGCAAGAACTCATGCATGAATTCCGCCTCGATTTCATATTCCATCACGCCCGGCTTGACGAATTGCAAAACCCGCTCAAATCCAGCCTTTGTAATATCACAAGCGCGCTGCATCTGTTCAATTTCCTCTTGCGACTTCAGGGCTCGCAAGGTGAATAGAATGGGCGCCGAACGTTCAATTTCATAGTTGGGATACGTCGCTCTCAACGCGGCATTCTCCCGATCGGTGCGTGTTTGGACGACCTTGCTCGCACGGGTGTGCGGATTGTCATTGAGGTACAACGCATCAGCTTCGGCCATGAGGCGTTGCAACGTCTTTTCAAACGCCGCCACCCATTGAATTTGGCCAATACCGGTCTGCGCTTTCGCTTGGGACTTGTCCAATTTCGCTCCTTCCCAAATGGCCAACTCCTCGTTGGTCTCCAACGTAAACAAAATCTCCCGATCAGCCGGATTGTGAGCATCCGGAAATACCAGCAAAATCGCTTCCTCTTGATCCACCCCGGTCAACCAAAAGATGTCACTCGCCTGCTTGAAGGGCATCGTGCCGTCTGCGCTGGTGGGGTAAATGTCACTGGAAAAGAACACCGCAATGGAACGCGGTTTCATGCCCTGCATGAACGCAGCACGGTTCTGATTGTATAAGGACGCGGGGAGTTTCTGATAACGCATGCAACGAAGATACCGAAGCTTACGGGAACCGCGAAGTGGGGTTTTCCAATCAATCTGAAATTGTCAGAACTTGATCCAAGCGCAAAGTTCGGAATGCCCGCAAAATAACTACTCTCATCCTTCAGAGGTAACCCAATAGGCCGTGACCCCAAGCAGCCTGCTCTATCTTCACACCATGGAAGCATTCAATAAATCCCTCCCGCCAAAACCTGTGGGATCTTATCCCTTGGCTAGAAAAGTCGGACCCCTTCTTATTTTGAGCGGAGTCGGTCCGCGCCTTGCAGGAAGCGATGTGCACGACAGCGGTGTGCCAGGCTTGGAACTGGACCACAACGGAAACTTCAAGTCATTTGACTTTGAAGCGCAAGTGCACAGTGTTTTTGCCAATGTCAAAGCCATCTTAGAGCAACATGGGAGCACGTGGGAGCAGCTTGTAGACATTACAGTTTTCTTGGTAGACATGAACCGCGACTTCGCTACGTTCAATCGGATCTATGCGGACTACTTTCCAGATCCCAGCACACAGCCATGCCGCACAACACTTGCCATCAATCGATTACCAACGCCGATTGCCATTGAGTTGAAGTGCATCGCCTCTGTGGAATGACTCAGATTGGCATCACTATTGCGATTCATCAGACCATGCTACGACTATTCGTAAGCGGCATTGTTATGATGAGTCTCCCGGCTCTCTCCCAAACCCCCATTCAACTCCCCGAAGTCAACCCGGACACCTTGTCCACTCATGACTTCCCTCAGGTCAACATACCAACCGTCGCTTATGGCCCCGGAGAGCGCTTAGAATACACCTTCCGCTATGGCTTCGTTCATGCCGCAGAGGCCCAAATCGAACTGAAGGCAGCTGGACGCGGTCCCAACGGTCCGCAATGGCTGATCGACGCGCGCGGACGATCGACCGGAACATTCAGTTGGTTTTTCAAGGTGGACGATCGCTACCGCACCACCATTGACGCCGCTACTGGATATCCCCTCCACTTCATTCGTGACGTCCAAGAAGGGGGCTACACCATCGACCAGGATTACCGGTTTGACTGGTCCACACAGTCGGTGCGAACCTTGACGTCCAAGCGAGGGAATCCAGCCAAAAAGCACGTGTTTCAGCTTCCGGGGCCCACGCACGATATGATCAGCAGCATTTTTGCACTTCGCAATTTGGATTTTGAAACCCTGCAAGTCGGTGACACCGCGCGAGTTCCGCTGTTCATGGACGAAGAGTGGTTGGAACTTGAGGTCGTTTATAGTGGCAAGGTGGAACAGAAAGTCAACGGTGAAAAATGGCCTTGTCTCCTCTTTCATCCCGTCATCCAAACCGGTCGCATTTGGCGGAATCCAGATGATCTGTCGGTGTTCATCAGCGACGACGCCAACCACATTCCGCTGTTGGCTCAGTCCAATATTCTATTCGGAACGGTCCAAATGGAATTGACACACGCCAGTGGGTTGAGAAATCCTTCGTCGCGACGCGATTGAAGCTCGTTTTTTTCCGAATTTGCCCCTATGCCATCTAACCAAGATTTCGACCCTTCGATTCTCCAGAAACTGGAAGCGCTGGAAGCCAAGTATGCTGCCATGGGTCAAGACCTATCGGCGTACCTCGACGGGTTGCTGCATGCTGATTTTCTAACGTACTGGGATTACATCAACCTCGATACGTTGCTGAGTTTACAGCATCCCATCACCCCGTTTCCTGATGAATCCATTTTCATCGTTTACCACCAAATCACGGAGCTCTACTTCAAGCTCGTGCTGCACGAATTCGAGCAGCTGGCCGACGAGTCGCCGCGCACAAGTGCTCCCTTTTTGGAACGCATTCGACGCGTCAACCGCTATTTCGAGGCCCTAACCCACAGCTTCGAAATCATGGTCGATGGGATGGACCGCGATCAGTTCCTGAAATTCAGGATGTCGCTCTTGCCGGCGAGCGGTTTTCAGAGTGCGCAATACCGCATGATTGAAATCCGATCGACCAGCTTTGATCGGCTCCTTCATCCAGACCACCGCGATGCCCATGCCGATCACGCTCCTGGTGATTTGGAAGACTTGTTCGAGAAAATATACTGGAAAGCCGGAGCCGTAGAATTGGCAACCGGGAAGAAAACCTTGACGCTCAAACAATTTGAAGACAAGTACGGTTCCGTTTTGCTGGAATTGGCCGAAAATGCGCACGGCGTCAATGTCCGGGCTTTGTGGTCCGAATTGCCCGTTCACGAGCAAACAGACGAATTGCAGCAAGCGCTGCGTTGGTTGGATGTGAATGTCAACATCAACTGGCCCCTGAGCCACTACAAAAGCGCCGTCCGGTATCTCCAGAAAGATCCCGAAGACATCGCTGCTACCGGCGGAACCAACTGGCAGAAATACCTGCCTCCGCGATTTCAGAAGCGGATTTTCTTCCCTGAATTGTGGAACGCGCAAGAGCTTGAGGATTGGGGGAAAAGCTGGGTCAAACGCGAAGTCTTTGGCCTATCATGAGATCACGTTGGATGCAGCGATGGTCCGTTGGAATCCTGGCCATCCTATTGATTGCCTGTTCTTCTGACGAAACCTCGACCCTCTCCCTTACTGACGAACCCAATACAGTCCAGGAACCGGCACAAAGGTTCGGGCTCATCTGGAGCACCTTAGATGTGGATTCCGGAACCGTTCGAAGTGGACAGTCGCTCTCCCATCTGCTGTCGCCTGCGGGGTTATCACAGGCAGCCATCGGCGAAATCGCTGAGGCCAGCAAACCGGATTATGATGTGCGTTCGATGAAATCAGGCAATGCCTGGTGGTTGGCTTTTTGGCAAGATTCTGCCAGAACTCCGGCCTATTTCATCTACCAACGCAATGCCATCGATTATGCGAAATTCCCTTTGGAAGCACCCTATGGCGTTCAGCTCGAGCAGCTGCCAACGGACACGATCATTGAGCGAGCCAAAGGTGTCATTGAGCAAGCTTTGTATGTGGATTTAGAGCGCGTCGGCGCTCCATCAAGTCTCGCTCTGGCCATGGCCAGTGTCTACGCTTGGACGGTGGACTTTTCGCGTTTGCAGGAGGGCGATACGTTTGATGTTTTGTACGAACGGACGTTGGTCGCCGGTAAGCCCAAAGGCATGCCGCGCGTGATCGCTTGTCATTTTCAGCACCGGGGCAAGGAATTGCCAGCATACCGATACAACCAAGGTGAAGGGATGGACTATTTCGACGATCAAGGACAGAGTCTGCGCAAGGCCTTTTTGAAAGCTCCGGTCGAATTCAGCCGCATTTCCAGCCGCTACAACCTCAAGCGATTTCATCCCGTCTTGAACCGAACCAAGGCGCATCTAGGGACGGATTATGCCGCCCCTTCAGGGACTCCCATTGTGGCCGTAGGCGATGGTGTCGTCACCCAATCCGCTTACACCCAAGGCAATGGTAAGTATGTCAAGATTCGGCACAACAACACCTATGAGACCCAATACCTGCACATGTCCAGGCGAGCGGTATCGGTCGGGGAACGCGTGCGACAAGGCCAAGTCATTGGCTACGTTGGCTCCACCGGTTTAGCCACAGGCCCTCACGTTTGCTTCCGCTTCTGGAAAAACGGCCAGCAGGTGGATCATTTGCGGGAGGAGTTTCCTCCCTCCACTCCCATTAAAGAAGAGGCCATGGCCGATTTCGAACAGACGGTGGTGCAGATGCGGCAGTTCATTGACTCCCTCAATTTCGCTCGATAACTCATCCGCGAAGCAACCTTCCTACAGTTCACCTTGTTGTGTCTTCAACCGATTTGGTTGAAAGTGACGCCGTGGAACTTGAGCACACTTCAAGACCTGCAAGATTTGTTGAGTCCAAAAGTCCACATCAAAGGCGTCACTTTTTTTACTCCGGATGAGGCGTTATCGCGCTTGGAAGGCGATCCCGTAATGCTTCATTTGCTGCACCATGGCCAACAATCCGTTGGCGCGCGTTGGGCTCAAGTGCGTATCCAGACCGATGCGCTGGACAAACCACAAATCAGCGCCTGAGACCACCTCCGGTGACAGCTGATCCAATGCACGGATGACCAGCGCCACCAAACCACGTGTGATGATCGCATCACTATCCGCTCGGAACTCCAACAGCCCTTCCGGTGATTTTTTCGCTGCAAGCCAGACCCGAGATTGGCACCCGCGAATGATGTTTTCATCCGTTCGATCAGCTTCCTCCAATGGGCTCAATTCCTTGCCCAACTCAATCAAGTATTCGTATTTCTCCATCCAATCTTCGAAGAAGGCAAATTCCTCTACAATTTCTTCTTGGCGCTGCTGGAGCAATTGATTCGAATCGGACATGCGGCAAAGTTAGCGCAGCATGCGCACGGCGCGTTCTACTCCCGCCGACAAAGCGTCCACTTCTTGCAACGTGTTGTAAGCTCCGAAAGAAGCTCGGACCGTTCCAGGAATTCCATAGTGTTCCATCAACGGTTGGTTGCAGTGGTGGCCCGTTCGCACGGCGATGCCCATCGGGTCCAGCAGCGTACCGATGTCATACGGATGCACGCCATCCACGATAAAACTAACCACCCCTGTCTTTTTTTCTGCTGTTCCGATGAAGCGGAGGCCGTCTACTTTGGCGAGTAAATGCCGCGCTTGCGCACCCAAGGTGGTCTCATGGTCTCCGATGGATTGCAGCCCCACACCGCTCATCCAATCCAAGGCCACTCCCAAAGCAATGGCGCCACTGATGTGCGGTGTCCCCGCCTCAAACTTGTGCGGCAATCCGGCATAAGTCGTTCCTTTCTCCAAGCTCACCACATCGATCATCTCTCCGCCACCACGCCATGGCGGCATGGATTCCAGGAGCTCCTTTTTCCCGTATAGCACTCCAATCCCCGTCGGGCCGTATGTCTTGTGTCCCGAGAAAACATAAAAGTCACAATCCAAAGCCATAACATCCACTTCCATGTGTGGAACCGCTTGACAACCATCGATCAGTACCCGGGCGCCAATGGCTTGCGCTGCGTCCGTCCATCGCTTGACATCGTTGATGGTCCCCATGGCATTGGATACGTGCGACAACGCGACCAACTTAGGATTGAGTTTCAGTTTTTCTTGAAAGTCAGCCTCATTGAGCTCGCCGTTTTCGTTGATCTCCACAACCTCAATTCGTGCTTGGCGCTCTTCTGCAAGCAGCTGCCAAGGAACAATGTTGGCATGGTGCTCCATGCGCGTTAACAAGATCACATCTCCGGCTTGGATCTGCGTCCGGCCCCAGCTTTGACTGACCAAGTTGATGGCATCAGTAGCGCCCGCAGTCCAAATGATTTCTTCGACGTGGGCGGCGTTCAAGTGACGGCGAACCGTTTCACGTGCCTTTTCAAAAGCATCCGTAGCCTGCTGTGATAAGCTGTGCACTCCGCGGTGTACGTTGGCGTGCAGGTGCATCAAATACTCGCGTTGCGCTTCTATGACAGCGACTGGTTTTTGAGCCGAGGCGGCGTGATCCAAATAAATGAGCGGACAACCGTTCATCTCCCGGTTCAAGATGGGAAACTGGGAGCGGATGTGCGCAGGATTCAACATGGACTCTATTATAGCTCACTGGGTTCATCCCAGCGATTCCATCCGTGCTTCTCAGCAAGACGGTGACGTACTTCCAAGGCCACTTCTTCCACCCCAAACCCATCGAGGATGTCGGCAACAAAAGCGTGCACGAGCATGGATTTGGCCTCGGCCTCGCCAATGCCGCGGGATCGCGCATAAAACAAAGCGGCTTCGTCGAATTGACCAATGGTGCAGCCGTGACTGCATTTGACATCGTCCGCGTAAATTTCCAATTCGGGCTTGGCATTCATCACGGCTTCGCGGCTGGCCAAGATGTTGGCGTTTTGCTGGTAAGCATTGGTCTGCTGAGCATCGGGGCGGACAAAGACCTTCCCGTTGAAGATGCCCTTGCTGCGGTCGTACAAAATGCCTTTGTAGCTCTCTGAACTGGTGCAGTGGGGCATGCGGTGATCCACCGTGGTGTGGTTGTCGACCATTTCTGATTGGGACGGCAGGAACGCTCCATTCAGAATGGTGTCTGCGCCAGAACCGTTGAGACGAATGAACAAATCATTGCGGACCCAAAGCCCTTGGATGGTCCCCGTATGGATGCAAAATTGACTGTTGGCTGCCTGATCAATGGACTCCATCGCCAGGTGATGGACTGCTCCGGCCTCGTCTTGCACTTTGTCCAATCGGAAAATTCCACCGTCATGGACTGAACCCGTTGTCAGCACATTGACAAATCCTGTCGCGTCTTCAGAAGCAGATGACCACGTGACAACTTGAGCTTCCGCATGCTTTCCGACATGCAAGGCATGCCGTAGAAAAGTCGCCGATCCCTGACCCTGTTGCCGATGGTGGATCACCAAAGGCCGATCCAAAATCACTCCATCCGCAATGGACAAGAAGGCTCCATCCGAGGCGTATTTTCCGTTCAGCGCTGCAAACCAATCGGTGTGCTCCATGTCCGTGAGGACCCGATCGACCAATCCGGTTTTCTCAGCCACAGACAGCGGCATGCACGACACGCCTTCTGCAACGGGTAAGTTGCTGCAGGTTGCGTCGTAACGGCCATTGACAAAGACCATGAGATAGGCCTCCAAACCCGGTATGGGCATGGGATTCAGTCCCTTGGAGTCGCTGTAAGTCGCTTCATTGCGCGTGCAATCTGCCCAAAATCCGTTGACACCCGTGTATTTCCACCGCTCCAATCGGCGATGTGGAACCGGCAAGGTGGTCAACAAGGCATCGGCTGCTTCGTTGGTTCGCTCAGGGAACATCGCCTGCAATTGGCGGTCCAACTCCAATCCCTTGGCTTGGCTGGCTGGGTGCGCTAAAAGGCGTTGAGGTCCCAATTGGGGTTGACTTTTCACCGCTGCACTCATGAGACCACGCCTTCTTTGATCCAATCGTAACCGCGTTCTTCCAGCTCCAAAGCCAATTCTTTTCCGCCCGTTCTGACAATTTTACCGTCCACCAAAACGTGCACGAAATCAGGAACGATGTAATCCAACAATCGCTGGTAGTGGGTGATGACCAGAAAGCTCCGTTCTGGTGATCGCATGCTGTTCACGCCATGGGCGACAATGCGCAATGCGTCAATGTCCAAGCCCGAATCCGTTTCATCCAGAACAGCGAGTTTCGGTTCCAACATGGCCATCTGGAAAATCTCATTGCGCTTCTTTTCGCCGCCAGAGAAACCCTCATTGACCGAACGGTCGCGAAGGCGGCCGTCCAACTCAACCAGTGATGCTTTCTCTTTGACCAGGTTGAGGAAGTCTTTGGCTGCGATGGGATCCAAACCCGCATGCTCGCGTTTGCCGTTGAGGGCTGCCCGCATGAAGTTGATGTTGGAAACACCCGGGATTTCGACCGGATACTGGAAGGCCAAAAACAGCCCCGAACGGGCGCGTTCCGTGGCGTCCATGTCCAACAGGTCGTGCCCGTCAAAATCCACTGACCCTTCGCTCACCTCGTACTCTTCGCGTCCCGCAAGGACTGAAGCCAAGGTGGACTTGCCCGATCCGTTGGGGCCCATGATGGCATGCACCTCGCCTGGACGAATGTGCAGGTCCAGTCCTTTTAAAATTGGCGTGCCTACGACAGAGGCCTTGAGTTGATTGATCTTCAGCATTATCCTACACTTCCTTCCAATGAAATTGCCAACAACTTGCGCGCTTCAACGGCAAATTCCATGGGCAATTGATTCAATACGTCCTTCGCATAACCGTTGACAATCAAGCTAATCGCTTGCTCGGCATCGATGCCACGCTGCAGACAATAAAATATTTGATCTTCTCCAATTTTCGAGGTGGTCGCTTCGTGTTCCACTTTGGCACTCGGGTTCTTTACTTCGATGTAAGGGAACGTATGTGCACCGCTCGTATCGGTCATGAGGAGCGAGTCGCACTGCGAAAAGTTCCGGGCATTTTCCGCGCTCGGCATGATCTGCACCAAGCCCCGGTAGCTGTTTTGGCTTCGGCCCGAGCTGATGCCTTTTGAAATGATGGTCGAGTGGGTGTTGCGACCCAAATGGATCATCTTGGTTCCCGTATCCGCTTGTTGGCAATTGTTGGTCACCGCTACGCTATAAAATTCTCCGATGCTGTGGTCGCCTTTTAAGATGCAGCTAGGGTATTTCCAGGTCACCGCACTTCCGGTTTCCACTTGCGTCCAACTGATCTTGGAGCGTTCATGGCAAATCCCCCGCTTCGTCACGAAATTGTAAATCCCTCCCTTGCCCTCTGCATCGCCGGGATACCAGTTTTGAACCGTGCTGTATTTGATTTCTGATTCGTCCAAGGCGATCAGTTCGACAACGGCCGCGTGGAGTTGGTTTTCATCCCGTTGAGGGGCTGTGCAACCTTCAAGGTAGCTGACATAGCTTCCCTTGTCTGCAATCACCAACGTTCGCTCAAACTGACCGGTTCCGGACTCATTGATCCGGAAATACGTGCTCAACTCCATGGGGCAACGCACTCCTTTAGGGATGTAGCAGAATGAGCCGTCTGTGAAAACAGCGCTGTTCAATGCCGCGAAGAAATTGTCTTTTGTGGGAACTATCGAGCCGAGGTATTTCTTGACGAGCTCCGGATGCTCTTGCACGGCCTCGCTCAAGGAACAAAAGATGATGCCCAATTCACCGAGCTTGGCTTTGAATGACGTGGCAACGGACACGGAGTCCATCACAAAATCCACGGCCACACCAGAAAGTCGTTTCTGCTCTTCGAGCGAAATGCCCAACTTCTCCATGGTCCGCAACAATTCCGGATCCACCTCATCCAAAGAACCCAGTACCTTCTTTTGTTTCGGAGCGGAGTAGTAACTAATCGCTTGGTAATCCGGTTGGGTGTAATTCAGGTGAGGCCATTCGGGCTCTTCCATTTTTTGCCACACCGCAAAGGCGTCCAATCGCCATTTCAACAACCATTCAGGCTCATTTTTCTTGTCCGAAATGAACCGAATGATGTCCTCGCTCAGGCCGGGAGGCGCCTTGTCCGATTCAATGTCTGTCGTGAAGCCAAATTCGTATGCCTTGGCCGTCACCTCCTCCAATACCTTGTCTTTCCCGTCGTATGCCATGATGCATCCAATTCATTAAGAACGTCTACAGAGAGAAACTCTCTCCGCATCCACATGTTCGATTGGCATTGGGGTTGTGGAAAACAAACCCCTTTCCATTCAAGCCTCCAGTGTACTGTAATTCCGTTCCTACGAGGTACAAGAAGCTCTTCCGGTCCACCACAATCTTCACTTCATTGTCTTCGAAAACTTGATCTCCCTCCGCCATGAGATGATCAAAATCCATCTCATACATCAGCCCAGAGCATCCGCCCCCTTTTACGCCTACGCGCAAAAAACTTCCATCAGGACGGCCTTCCTCCTGCAACAATTTTCGCACTTGATCGCGCGCATTTTCATTGACTGTAATCATAGAAATTCATTGAATTACGTAGGCAAATATACGTTATTTATATTCGTTCTAAACAAAAAAAACCACCCCTGCCTCAGGTTCTCCCCCGGAACTGAAGGAGGTTGGGAATCCCTTCGCATCTTTGGAACACGATTTTAGCCATGGCCCGTTCCACTCCATCCAACCCGCGCTATTCAGCGTCTCAGATTACCACCGCGGTCACAACCACGGTGGGGATGACGCTCACGCTGCTGATGATGGGCCTGCTCATCGTCCTAGCTTACCTCGGTTCGCAATGGGAAAAGCAACTTCGGCAAGAAGCCCGCGTGCAGGTATTCTTCCAACGCGAGTTGGATGCTGACGTGCTTGAGTCGGCCCGCGAATCCCTACGCACCGACCCTTCCGTTGAAATCGTAACCTACTTAGACGCGGCGACCGCGAGCCGCTCGTTGGAACAGGAATTGGGGGAATCGTTTGTGGATTTTCTCGGTTACATCCCCTTGGCGGACGTGATGGACATCCAAATGAAACCCGATTGGAGCACCACCGAAGAGCTGACTTTAGCCGTTGAGCGGATGGAGCAAATCCCTGGTGTCGAGAACGTTGTCTGGCAGAAGGCCTTGCTGCAACAGATCGAAGCGACTCTGGAGCGGGTGTTTTGGCCCTTGCTCGGACTCGCGATGGTTTTTCTATTCGCGGCCATTGCGTTGATCAACAACACCATCCGCCTGACGATTTATGCGCGGCGGTTCATCATCAAAACGATGCAATTGGTGGGTGCCCACCCTCAATCCATTCGCGCACCGTTTATCCGACAAGGGTTGGTGTACGGCGTCCTATCGGGCAGTCTTGCTTTTGCAACGATCAATGCGCTCTTGTTGGCTGTGCAATGGAACAACGCCAGCATTTCCGTTTTCTTCACGCCATTGATCCTGCTCATCCTTTTGGGCATCCTCCTCGTTTTGGGTGTCACTTTGGGCGGGATTTCCACCACCATTGCCGTCAATCGATTCTTGCGCAAACGCTTGGACACGTTGCACTAAATTTGAACCATGAGTGACAAGAACAAAACCGCATCGGCCGCCGATGGCTTTGCTTTTACCCGGAGTAATTATATGTGGTTAATTGCCGGATTGGGCATTCTCGTCATGGGCTACATCCTGATGTCGGGTGGTAAGTCCGAAGACCCCAAGGTCTTCAGTGAGGCGATTTTCAATTTTCGGCGCATCACGCTCGCTCCCATCGTGGTGCTGACGGGTTATGGCACCATTTTCTACGCGTTTATGAAAGGCCGATGACACATTGGGAAGCCGCATTACTCGGCATCATTCAAGGGCTAACCGAGTTCCTGCCCGTGAGCAGTTCGGGGCACCTGGAGCTGGGGAAATCCCTGTTCGGATTGAGCGATGTCGATTTGACTTTTAGTGTCCTGGTTCATGGAGCCACCGCTTGCAGCACCTTGGTCGTATTCCGCAAAGACATCCTCCACTTGCTTGTCGGATTGTTCAACGGAAATTCTGAAGACTCCTTGACCTCCCGCCGGTATGTTGGGTGGTTGGCCATTTCGGCTGTTCCCGCGGCCTTGGTTGCATTCACCCTCCGAGATTTCCTCGAATCAGCGTTCATCAACCAGCCTCAACGCGTCGGATACATGCTCTGTGTGACCGCGTTGATCTTGTTCCTTTCGGAACGGATGCGCGCCACCAAACGCTCTTTGAATCTGCCGCGCGCGGCCGCCATTGGCTTGGCTCAAGCGATGGCCATCGTTCCGGGCATTAGCCGATCTGGATCCACCATAGGCATGGCCATCGCCCTGGGCGTTTCCCGAGAAGAAGCGGCCCGATTCAGTTTCTTGATGGCGCTGCCCGTCATCCTGGGCGCGACGGCCTTGGAAATTATTGACCTCATACAGGAACCTACCACCGGCGAAACATCCGTTGTTTGGAGCGCTTATTTGCTGGGAGCGATCACCGCGTTCATCAGTGGATGGTGGGCGTGCCAATGGATGATTCGCTGGGTCAAGAGCACGAGCCTCCATGCCTTCGCTGTGTACTGCCTGATTGCTGGAGTCCTTGCCGCCGTCGTCCTATAACGTTCATTCTTTCCTTCCATGCACCATTCATTTTCCATTGGGCTGATTGCCTTGATCGCCCTGACAACCGGCTGTTCCGAAGTGACCTTTAAAGAGCCCGTTCCGCTCAATCGGAGGAATTTAAATGCCTTCCCAAAAGCTTGGCATGGCGAGTGGATGGATGCTGAAGGGGATGTCTATGCCATCGCGGGATCCGGATTCACCTCCTCAGATAGCGCGGCAGAGCCCGTTCAGTTGGGCCCGTCTGTTCTGCTCAAACGGTTCCAAGGCTATTTGGTGCTGAACCAACAACAAGACAATGGAGGGTGGGAAGTTCTGTTAGCAAAGCGCAAAAAAGATCGCTTGCTGCTATACCAATTTGAAGCATCAAACGAAGCTTCGGTGGCCGTCTGGGAGGCCATTTTAGGCGGCTCCATGCAGCAAGAAGCGGCTCCTTCGCTCGATGCCAACCGCAAATCCTACGTGCTCTCTCCGGAAAACAACCTGGCTTTTCGTCAGTTGATTCTCAAAGGCGGGCTGACGGAGATTGGCGAGTTGATCCGAAAAATCGACTAAAGACCTTTCAAAATTCTTGAGCGATTACGCACGGTCATTGGCAGCCACTGCATCCCAATTGACGCGTTGCATAAACCCGGCGATGTAGTCCTTCCTGCGATTCTGGTAATTCAGGTAATACGCATGCTCCCACACATCCACTCCCAACAAAGGTTGACCTGATTGCTCGACGATTTTGGTCATCAGAGGATTGTCTTGGTTCGGGGTGCTCGTCACCTCCAGTTTTCCCTCAGCGTTGCGAATCAACCACGCCCATCCACTCCCAAATCGTTTCGCCGCAGCTTGCGAGAAGGCCGTTTGAAACGCTTCCACCGAGCCAAACGTATCCACCAACTCCTTGAGCAATGCTCCTTCAGGTGCTGCCGAACCTCCCGGTTTCAGTGTTCTCCAGTACAACGTGTGATTGTAATGCCCTCCTCCATTGTTGCGCAAAGCCGTTTGGTCCGCTGCGATGGTCGGCAACAAAGATTCCAAGGTCAATCCGTCTGTTGCCATCCCGGAAGCATGCATGGCCTTGTTCAATTTATTGACATACCCGGCATGGTGCTTGCTATAATGGATCTCCATGGTCATCGCATCAATCGCTGGCTCCAGCGCATCAAACCCATATCCCAGCGGCTCTTGTGCAAAGAGAAATGGCCGAGTTGCAGAATCCGTCTTCGGAGAATCGTTGGATTCTTCATTCCTACAGCCCGCCAAGGGAGCCAAGAGCAGCCCCGCACCAGCGGTTCCAGCCAATTTTATGAACGTACGCTTCTTCATGTTGCAAAGATGGGTCTTCCACGTTAAAGTGTGCACATCAATGCAATCCTACTGCGCGTCCATCCGTTGCAACCATTAGATTCGATGTTGCAAGTCCTATGAAACAATCACTCCGATGGGCCATATTGGTCGCGCTCCTGTTGCTCCTGTCTGCTGGCGGGCTCTTGCTTTGGATTGTGCAGCATGACGAAGACGTCGAGTCTGCAGTTCTCGAATCGATCGCCTCCCACCTCCTCACTGATGCCCACATCGGTGATGTCGCTTTGGATATCTGGGATGACTTTCCTCAAATTTCGCTTCGGCTAGAGGACGTTGTACTCATGGGTTCTTCCGGCGATCCCTCGGACACCCTCTTGCAAGCCAATCGCTTGCAATTGCACTGCAACGCGTTTCAACTCCTACGCGGACGCTATCAAATAGAATCGGCATCCTTAGAAGGTGGCAACATTTCATTGATTTCCGCTCCGAATGGAACGTGGAATACCGATGTATGGAAAACAGATTCAGAAGACACGGAGAGTGACACCCGCTTTGCGATCCATGGCTTGACCTTGCGCGATTGTGGCATTCAAATCAATGAAGCCTCACTGCAAATACCGGGCATGCAGATCGAAGGAGCATGGGAGTCCGCCACTTTATTGGCTACCCTTGAAGGGGACGTACAAAACGTGATCCTAATCCATGGGGCTGAGCCGCTGCCGCCTGCCAACCTGAAGTTGATGGCCCAATGGGATGAGGGTTCGGGGGGAATGGCCATCGAGATGCCACAAGCGATTTGGTTGGAGGGGCAATGGCACACCGAAGCCAACTACAGCAGCGATTCGGGCTGGACGTGTTCCGGCGGGTTTGAGCGCATTCCGGCACGAGAAGTCCTGCCTTGGCTCGCCCTACCCAAACCCTTTGATTCAATCGATTCAGAGGTTGATCTTTCCGGTCAATTCAATTGGAGCGATGGCGCACTGGGAGTGCAAATCGCCCTCCCCAACGCCCCCTGGAGTATCGCTGTAAACGACCAGAGTGACCGGATTGAGGGGCCATTCCAAGCATCGATTTGGGCCAAGTACGCCGACCAGCGTTGGCGCATCGATGCACCTCAATGGGCCTTGGAGTTGGATGGCGTGCAGGTCAACGGCGCCTTGAACAACTACAGCCCCGAAAAAGGGTCCTTTGCCTCATCGAGTGTTGAAGCCAAATTCAATGCTGAGCACCTGGTTTCCTGGCGCGCTCTGCTGGATTCCGAAAACCGCTGGCCAACGCAAGGATGGGGTCAATGGACTGGGGAAATCGCTCGCGATGCGCGGGCACAATGGACGGCTGATGGTACATGGAACTTGGCCCAGTGCATCGGTAGTCAAAACGGCACTCCTTATCGAATTGAAGCCAACGGAACATTGAATACCAATGCGCTCACCATCGAACAATCCAAAATCGCATGGGGTAAGCAATCGTTCACGGGCACAGCGGTATTCAAGGACCCGCTGGATTGGAAATCTGGAAATCCATTGAGGGGTCAAGTGGACATTCAAATGGAATCTTGGTCGTACCAAGAAACCGCCGAATCCCCTGTTCTCCTGACAGACCTAGAACTTCCAACGGGCAGCCGCATTGATTGGGCCCTCGCCTGCGATCGCGGACATTACGGCGGATGGACCTTGAATAACATCGAAGCCGAAGGACGACTCGAACCACTTGTTTGGGGATTGAGGCGTTTTCGAAGCGAGACACTGGAGGGTCAGTTGAGCGGCGATGGCCAGATTCTATTCATTCCGCAGGAAGACCGCGCGGTCGTTCAATGGCATCCTGTCGCCACCGAATTGAACTTGCCTGAACTCTTCCAAGCATTCGACAACTTTGATCAATCCACGCTGCGAGCAGAACACCTACAAGGGTTGTTGACGGCTTCCGGCTCGCTCCAATTCGACTGGAATCATAGCCTCAACTGGCAATCTGAGACGTTCGAGATGCTGGCTGAAGCGCGCATAGAAAATGGTGCCTTGCGGCAACTGGAGGCTTTTGAAAGCATTGCCCAATACCTCCGCGAAAACCGGATCATGGCACCTTTGGTGGATCCTGACGACTTGGCCAAACGGCTCCAAAACGTGGTCTTTGAACCTCTTGAATCGCCCCTCTACGTTGCGAAGCAATCCGTGCATTTGCCCGATGTGCAGATTCGTTCTTCCGCCATGAACATCAGCCTAGAAGGATCCTATGCCTTTGATGGAAACATCGACTACACCTTGGGGTTTGCGATGCGCGATCTGCGCAACAACCGCGAAGACCAATTTGGCCCCATCGAAGACGATGGCCTCGGCCAACAATTCTTCATTCAAATGACCGGTAATGACAATTTGCCCGAATACGGCTGGGATCGTGAAGCTCAACGCAACCATCGAAAAAGCAATTTTCAGCGCGAAAAAGAATTGCTCAAATCATTGTTTAAACGCTCTTAAGGCGACCACAGCACTCCCTTATCTTTGACCCATGCCCCAAACTGAATCAGCCACCGTTCAAACGAAACAACGCGACGCCACGTCCGCTTGCCAAAGAGCCCTGCTTCTTCTCCAGCAAGTACCTGAAGCTGAAACGTTGGGGCAAGTCGCTGAGGCCTTAAGCGATGCGCAATCCGCTGTCGCGGTCATGGCGCATTGTTTGGAACAGTCCCAAACCCCGCCGGTCGTTGCGACCGAGGCTGAGATTGAATCGGCCATTCCTATGCCGTCAGAACCTCAGGAAATGGAGGAAAACGATGCCCCATATGCCGAAGTGTCCACACCGACAACAGAATCCGTTCAACTGGAGGCTCCTGAATGGCAACCGGAGGCTCACAACACTCCTGCAGCAGGCCCTTCCTTAGCGCAAAAGCTGAGCGAATCTCGATTGGAAAGCATTCAACAGGCCCTTAGCATCAATGATCGTGTCCGGTTCGCTGCGGAGCTCGCCCATGGCGACATGGCGCGCTTTCAGACAATTTGCCAGACCGTTGATGGCTCTTCTGATGAGGAAGCCGCCATCCGTGCTGTAGAATCCACTTGCTCTCAGATCTCGGACTGGAGCGATGAGGAAGCCGCGCCTTACCAATTCCTTCAGCTGGTACGAAGAGTGTTTGCCTAATGGAAACCACTGAAACTTCACGCGCGTCCATCGGCTCCCTCGTGCTGATTCCAACGCCCGTGGGAAATCTCGGAGACTTCGCGCCGCGCTCTGTTGAAGTGCTCAAGGAAGCTGATCTCGTGTTAGCTGAGGACACGCGGACGACGGGCAAGCTCATGCGGTATTTTGGTGTTGACACTCCGCTTCGGGCTTTTCATCAACACAATGAGCACCGCTCTTTGGAGGGCTTGGTCCAACAAATGGAGGCCGGATTGCAAATTGCACTGTGCTCCGACGCAGGCACTCCCGGAATTTCCGACCCGGGGTTTTTATTGGTTCGAGAGGCGGTTCAGCGCGGTTTCGTCGTGAGTTGTGTCCCTGGACCCACCGCGTTCGTTCCTGCATTGGTCGTGTCCGGACTGCCTTGCGACCGGTTCGTTTTCGAAGGGTTTCTACCGCATAAAAAAGGCCGTCAAAAGAAGCTGGGCGCCCTGGCCACAGAAGAGCGTACGTGGGTCATTTATGAATCTCCGCACCGCATGGTGAAATTGCTCGGGGAACTCATCGAATATTGCGGGCCCGATCGGTTGATCTCGTGTTCCCGAGAGATTTCCAAACTGCACGAGGACACTGTTCGAGGAACCACTACCACTGTTCTTGCTCACTTTACGGAAAACGAGCCGCGCGGTGAATTCGTTGTGGTCGTCGCCGGATGCCCTTGAGGAGGGGGTGACTAAAACAAGCGACCGTGCAAGTCGCTCACTTGTCCGATGGCTACAAGCTCCATGTTGCTCCCTTCAGGAATCTGGATGTTCCGGGCATGGGCGCTATGAAACATCCGTTTCATGCCCAAACGTGACGCTTCGGATACACGTTGTCCCAATCGCGGAACGGGTCGGATTTCACCAGACAATCCAACTTCGCCTGCGAACACCGTTCCCCAAGGCAACGGAACGTCCAACGCGCTGCTTAGAATCGCCGCTACGACTGCCAAATCCAATGCCGGGTCCTGAATTCGCAATCCACCGGCCATGTTCAAAAAGACATCCTTCGACGCCAACTTGAATCCGCAGCGCTTCTCCAAAACGGCGAGCAACATGTTGAGTCGGCGAAGATCAAATCCGGTGCCCGACCGCTGCGGAGTTCCATATACCGCTGTGCTCACCAACGCTTGCACTTCCACCAACATGGGGCGCACGCCTTCAATCGCAGCGGCTATGGCCGTACCGCTCAAACCATCCTCTCCCACTTTCTGACCCAACAACGCATTGGATGGGTGCTCCACAGCGATCAGACCCTTGCTTTGCATTTCGTAGAGCCCCAATTCCGAGGTGGTGCCAAAGCGATTCTTGATGGCGCGCAGCATCCGATAGGCGTGGTGTCGTTCGCCTTCAAATTGCAACACCACATCGACCATGTGCTCCAACACTTTCGGGCCTGCCAATGAACCCTCCTTGGTAATGTGCCCGATAAAAAAGACAGGGATTTGATGTTGTTTGGCGAAGCGAGTCAACGCGGAAGCCGTTTCCCTAATTTGAGAAACCGATCCTGGGGCCGATTCTATTTCAGGTAGGAACAAGGTTTGAACCGAGTCGACTATAACAGCGCCTGGACGGTTCTCTTCCAACTCCTTCAGGATTTCCTGAACATTCGTTTCGGGCAAGATGAATAAATTTGGGGGCACCGTTCCCAAGCGTTCTGCACGCATTCTAACCTGTTCAGGACTCTCCTCACCGCCGACATACAGCACCCGATCCAATTGCAGGGACATCTTCAAGACCGCCTGAAGCATCAACGTGGATTTACCAATTCCGGGCTCTCCTCCTAAAAGCACCACGCCACCTGGGACGATTCCGCCGCCCAATACACGATCCAATTCAAGATCTCCTGATGATTGGCGATCGACATCCAGCACTTCAACATCAGCCAACGGACGTGCCGTGACCTTTTGGATCCCCACCGGCATGCGGCGCTCATGTACGACAGCACTTGCGTTCACGGTGAAGGCCTCGAGCGTGTTCCACGACTTGCATCCTGGGCACTTCCCGACCCACTGAACCGACTCATGTCCACAAGCCGAACACGCGTAGTGCGTTTTTGCTTTTGCCACCCAGCTTTTAGTCTCTTAGTACCGTGACCGTGCCAGAATGATCAATGCCATTGGGCAACACCAAGGTGTACCAAAACGTTCCCGTTTCCGCATCATTCGGGCGCCACGCATCTTCATTCGTGTAGTTGTTGCTAGAATACTCTAACTGGCCCCAACGGTTATAGATCCGGACGTTCACATTGTCGTAGACCTCCAAACCAGTGATTTGGAACGACTCGTTCATGTCATCCCCATAGTCTGGCGTGAAAACGTTCGGAATGATCAGTTCACACCAGTCAATCAACACCTCCCACTCCTGCCGAATCCCTCCAACTGCACAAGGATTGATCGCTGAACCCGTCAACGTAATTCCATATCCCCAACAATCGTCTGGCAACATGGAGCTGACCACGGTAACTCCGTCCGTTGGATCTTCGAAATAAACCGTTTCGCCGTTGCAATCAAACCACCATTCGAACTCCCCCGCACCGACCGAGCTCAAATCGAATTCGTACTCCACTTCTGGGCACATCGTCAAGAAAGGCTCGTCGAGGATGGGCTCTGCAGCGATGGTTGGAGGAATGCCAATGAACAAGTACGAACACACGGTATTGGTCTCGCAACCATACGGGTCCGTGTAGTCCAAGCAAAACACTTCGCCATCATAAATTCCGTTGTTATCCACCACCCAAGTGGCATCCGTAGAACCATCGGGCCATTCTACGGTGTACCCTACGGGTAAATCCGGAACAACTACAGCTGTCGAACCGCCCAAACAATCGACGGTATTGTCCTCCAGCGGAGCAGCGATCTCACCAACAATGGTAATCTCCGCACACGCTTCTCCTTGGCCACACAAATTGCTCACCTCCACACAGAATTCCCCTGTAGACACCGCGGTATATTCCTCAGCGATTTCACCGGGGATTAAGCTGCCATCGATGTACCATTCAAATTCCAAGTCCGGTGTATCTGGGCTTGTAGGGTCGAGATAGACCGTTCCCCCTTCGCACAAACTCTCATCGTCCAAACTTGGATTTGGAGTGAACTGGGAATAAAGCGGCAGGGAAGCCTGAGCTGAACCACAACCGTTGGTAATGGTCACTGAAGCATTGTACGTCGTGGTATTTGAAAACGAGAACGTATTCTCCGTCACATTGTCGGTGCCCGGTGCAGACCAGTTGATGTTGGCTGTTCCACCAATGTCCGTGATGTCCGCGTATACCGTCGTTTCATCACCATCACACAACAGATCCTGTGAGGTTACCAAACTGACATCCGGCTCCTCCGTGATTTCCAGATCATAACAATAATCCGTCTGACAAACCTCTTCGGTGAAGCAGATTTCATAGAGCCCGTAATCGGACGGATAGAAATTAGCCTCGTATTCTGATGTATTCGAAAAACTCCACGGAACAGGGCCTGAAAGGCAATTCCAAGTTCCAATGGCCGGTTCTGAATTGCATCCTGATTCACCACTAAAAATTGTTCCAGGTGAAAGGCTTGTGATCTGCGTTGCATTCAAGAAACCACAATTGTAGACAGACACCGACAAAACATCGGTGTCAACCGATCCGTCTTCATAGAAGATGATTTCAATTTCATCCATGGCCGCAATGTCATACGTGTGCTGCGTGAATTCATCCGGTGATGTCAAAATACCAACCGATTCTCCATTGATGATCAATTCCAAATAGCTTCCTCCCCAACCTGAATCTTCATTGGAACTCATGTAGACCAGAAGCGCTCCTTCTGAAGGGCTTGAATAACCCCCTTCAAAAACAACCTCATCCGGAATGCCATCACAAAACGCATCAAACGAAACGTCTGGGATATACGATCCAATGGTTTCAATGATGAAAACCCGCTGACCTTGACAGCCATCGTTGTTGGTGATCAGCAACCGATAGGTCCCTGCGGTCAATTCCGCCTCAGGCCCATTGTCAGCAATCACCGTTCCCCCCATGCCATTCCAATCAGCATCCCATTGGTACTCATCATAATCTGGCTGTTCGGAAGGGTCAACCGTTACAATGGCCGTTTGTCCTGGGCAAACAGCCACTGGGTCCACATCTACATCTGGTAAGAAATAAGGAGATTGGTCAATAAAGAAGTATTCCACGGTCTCACATTGACCCACTTGACCCGTCACAAAGAAATTTCCGCCAAAAACGTAGGTGTTCGTGCTGCCCTCATTGCCATTCGACCAAACGATGTTATCAAAATCACCCATAGCTGTGATTTCAGCCTCGCCTCCGGCGCAAATGGCCATGTTGCCATCCAAGGTCAATTCTGGAAGGATGATATCGAGCACTTCCACCACAAAGGTCACTTCAGTCGTAGCAGCAGGACTGCCGTCATCCGTTGCCGAAATGGTAATCTCATGAATGCCCAGGTTCGTAGCATCTCCGACAAACAAACCCGTTACGTTGCCCGTAGGACCATCTTCTGTGGTGTAGGTCCAGCCCGGTGCATCGGTCACGTTCATCGTGATATCCTGGTCAATCTCAGGAGCTAAAAAGCTCAAATCAACAGCGAATTCATTCCCTTGACACAAGAAGATGGTGTCGCATCCCAAATTGTTCGATGGGAGCGGTGGCGTGTTCCCGGATGTGACAGCCGCGTCCATATTGAACACTTTATAATCCAACCAATTCACGCCATCTTGATCTTCATCCCCAGCGCCATAAGGACCGTTGTAATCGTCTGTGAGGAAGTTGAAGCGACCATATTGCAAGTGGTCCCCCGCCGGAGGCGCATCATCCAATCCGACCGTCGCAGGGCTCTCACCACAACATCCTCCAGAACCTCCAACATCCCCGTGCGCCCAATTCATGTCCAAATAGCACATCTGCGTATTGGACCCATCAGGTAAAACAATACCGTCTGTGGGGGTGATGATGATCTGGTATGAGTTGATCAAGTCATCGTGGTTGTTGTAATAACCGACATCCACAAAGTTGATGTAAACGGCATTCTGGGAGATCTTGTAGAAAATATCTCCCGAGGCGCGGTAGTCTGCATCCGCCCAGAAACCTGCAACCTGTGCAATTTGATTGACGGTATTTGGAAACTCCTCCGGAGTCCAATCAATGAGGTAGTTACCAAACGATATGGAGCCCTTGGAGTTGATGTAGATGGCGTCATAGGCTGTTCCGTAAAAATCAAAGGTCCAGCCCAAATCCAGCGGTCCAATGGAGCAGTCAACATTCGCTCCAGCTCCGTCTGTATAGTCCCAATCAAATGTTGTAATCTGCTCGTACGTGTCATCCGGCTCTATCCAGCAATCGCATCCGCCAGGTTGGTTTTGACGCATTGCTTTGCGCTCTTGGGTCAATGCCTCGTTGTCCTTCTTCCACGACTCTTTGGCCTCATGTTGGATCACCCGTGCCTCCTGTTCCTCATAACCTTCCCAATTCCGAATAACCGACCACTCCTCCCGGGACATGTTCAAGACAGCACCTTTGAACGAGTGGTATTTCTCCAAAACATCCTCTGCGCTCTCTTCGCTGAACACCGGATTCGAAGAATCGCTAGGGGACTGAGAAAAAGCAATTTGAGTGCTCAAAAAAGTCAAGGAGAATGTCAGAATGATGCGACGATTCATAGATCCGTTTTTTCGTTTTATACCTCTCCAGTGTTCCAACGCTCCTTCTAAAAAACAGCTTAAAAAACACCAGGTAGGGTGTAAATATAATGCAATGCATTGCGTCTTCGTGCTTCCTGTCGTTCTCTCTGAAAAACCCAGGCCGTAAGGGTGTATTTTTGCACCACATTTATTCGAATGAAACGAACGCGAAATTTCTGCATCATTGCCCACATTGACCATGGGAAGAGCAAGCTAGCCGATCG
>JAQCJQ010000141.1 GCA_027593035.1 Bacteroidota bacterium
GTCATTCAAACGCCGCTGTCCCACGTCAACCTGAGGGCCATCCAAGACAACGTGCCCAACGCATACATTGCCGATCCGCTGTCGATTGACTCCATCAGCAACCTTCTGGGGAACTACATCTACTACCGGGTCGAGGCGGAGTCCTATTACATCAGGGAAGCGACCTTGGAAGAGGTCAATGACTGGTACGAAGCCATCCGCCCATCCGAGCCCCAAATCCCCGTGAGGGACTTGAGCATCACCGAAATCATGCCCCTGGACGACATTGGGTTTGACATGTCCTCCGCTTTTGGTGCGAAATGTGCGAACGTCGCAACGATGAGGAGCTTCGGGTTTCCTGAAAACACCATACCCGATGGCTTCGGAATCCCCTTCTATTTCTACGACGAATTCATGCAATACAATGACTTCTATGAAGAAGCAGAGGTCATGATCAACAACCCGTCCTTCATCAATGACATTGATTTTCGTGAGGACCGTTTGCGCGATTTCCGAGACGACATCAAAGACGCCCCCATGCCCGCGTGGATGTTGGAAGCTTTGCAAGAAATGCACGATTCCTTCCCTGCATTGACAGCTGTGCGGTGCCGATCGAGCACGAACAACGAAGATTTACCCGGTTTTAGTGGCGCTGGGCTGTATACCTCCAAGACCCAATACCCCGAGGAAGGCCACATCTCCAAGTCCATCAAGCAGGTGTATGCGAGCATGTGGAATTTCAGAGCGTATGAAGAACGTGATTTTTACCGCGTCGATCATTTCGTAGCCGCCATGGGCGTCTTGTGCCATCCCAACTTCTTAGAGGAACAATCCAATGGGGTAGGAATCAGCATCGATCCCATTTATAACACCGAAGGAACCTATTACTTGAACAGCCAAGTGGGCGAGTCCCTGATTACAAACCCTGACCCCAACGCCGTTCCTGAAGAGATCCTCCTCTATGAAGATGCGACCATCGGGGCTGGCTATGCCGTGCTGAGGCTGTCCAATCTCGTTGAACCTGGAGAACTTGTCATGGACATCGAATACCTCGACCTGTTGAGGGAATACCTCGGGGTCATCCATGACGAGTTTGCTACGCTCTACGGGGTGGAAGGCATCGAAGGCTTCGGGATGGACATCGAATTCAAAGTCACGGCCCAAGATCAATTGGTGATCAAGCAGGCAAGGCCCTGGGTGTCATTCTGGTCAGGCATCAAGGCCGACAACGATTTGGCCGTGGAGGACCTCATCAATCCCCAAGCATCGTCCATCTTGGGAACGGAAGAAATGGTCACCTTACGCGTCGCCAACACCGGATTGAACGACATGAGCGATTTCGACCTCTCCTTGCTGGTAGACGGCGAATTGATGGAAACCATGACCATCACGGATGTCATTGCGCCTTTCAGCGATGCTGAATTCCAGTTCACCATACCGCAAGATTTCTCCACCCCGGGCGACTACCTCATCACCGGCATCGTTTCTGACCCGGAGGACGGATACGGAAACAACGACACGCTCGATTTCGTTGTCACCAATATCCACGCTCTTGACGCATCGATCACACTGGGGCAGGTCTACTCGACGTGCGACGGCCAACTCGGTGTCAGTGTCATACTTTCCAATCATGGTGAACAGACCCTTGATGTCGTGGAAATCTTAGTGGTCGTCAATGGAGACGTCGTGGAAGTCTTGGAAGAAACGGTGGACCTTGAATCCCAAGAACAGAGCCTTCTTTCCATCTCGATTGAAGACAATTTGTTGCCAGCCAACAACACCATTGAGTTGGCTCTCATCACCGTTAATGACGAAACGGATGGCGATGCGAGCAACAACACCGTGTCGACAAGCGCCGATTTAGAATTGGACTTTGACACCATTACGCTCTTTTTGCTCGCTGATAACTATCCTCAAGAGACCTCTTGGAAAATGGTGGATGTTGGATCAGGACAAATCTTGTCTTCTGGAGATTTGGGCTCAGGGACGGACGAATACTCAGAAGAAATCTGCGTGAACTCCAACGCCTGCCTCACCCTCTATGTCTTTGATTCCTATGGCGACGGCATGTGCTGCGGTTATGGACAGGGGAATTTCCAAGTCTCGAATTCCTCGGGCGAAACCATCGTTTTCAACGATGGTGATTTCGGTAGTGAAGCCGTTGAATCCTTTTGCATGGGAGACGCTGAATGTGAGATCGCCGCAACCGTCGACGTAGAACATGCCTCGTCATCGTCTGCAAACGACGGAATCATTGTCATCAACATCGCTTCAACTGCAGACAACTTCGAGTTCAGCATCGATGGTGGTCAGTCATTCGGCGATTCCAACACATTCAGCGACCTCGGCGTAGGGGCATACGATGTGGTGGTCCAAAACGAAGCTGGAACTTGCACCTATGCAGAAACCGTTTTTGTGGACGTGTGTGATTTCACAGATATCGACGTCACGGTCATCCACCCCACTTCCGTATTGACGACGGATGGCTCGATTGTAATCCTGCCGGTTTCAGCTGAAGGTTCTTACCAATACAGCATTGACGGAGGCCAAAACTTTGTTGCAACAGGTACATTCCTGAACCTACCGGTTGGCGAATACAATGTCGAAGTGATGGACAACCTCAGTGATTGCGTCTATGCATTCGAACGTCTGCTGATGGCGATTGGCGTCAATCATGTTGACGACGCTGTTGTCGACGACACCTTGATCAAGATTTATCCCAACCCCACAAGCGATCAATTCAACATTGAAATCGAATCTTCGGGCACATGGGATGAGCCTTTGCAAATCATGGTATTGGATCGATTGGGCCGGGTCCTCGAAACGAGTAGCATACCGAACGGCGGTACCAGAAAGACGATTTCGCTCAATGGCTATGCTCCCGGCACATACTTCGTCAAGTGCTTCACTCAGACGTTTGAGCAGAACTTCAAGGTGATCAAAGTGTAACACCGCTGCTGACCAGCCTCGAAGTTGAGTTCTTTTAAAATCCCTGCACCGGAAACGGCCGCGGGGATTTTTATGCGCTAGCTTCCCGCGCATTCAAAGGCGGTATGGAAGACATGGAGCCGCTTGCCATCTTTTGAAATGACCACTTGGTACACCCGGTTGTAAATCGATTCATCGAAGGCCCCGATTTCTTCTCCCACCAAGAGACCTGCGAGCACCCCTGTTGTGTTGCTGTGACCAACGACCAATGCGTCTTGTCCGTTCCGCAACAATTGCTCCGCCATCTCCTCCAGTGCCTGCGTAGAATACGATTGAATGGACAACCCCTGGGCACGCGCTGTGGGCACGGCCGTACTCTGGGTTCGTTTGTAATCTGTGCTGTACACCACATCAAGAGGCACGGCTTCCAAAAAAGCACTCAGACTTTCTGACCTCTGAATACCACACGCAGTGAGCGGCGGATCATTCGAATCGGCTTGTTTTTCGGCATGCCGGACCAGGTAAATGGTGAACAGATCTGGGCTCTCCTGGGCACCCGCATGCATTCGAATCCCGGCCATGAATAGCAGCATCGCTGCGCATGTGACAAGGGTGCGGATCACGGTATGATTGGTTTTTATCGGCATGGCTTACGTTCAATGGCATCGCCCGCAATGCAATAATTCATTGCGAGGGCGAAATGCTGTGCGCTCAAGTTAAAGCTGAAACAATTCAATTAGAAGAAATAGCCCGGATCCAGGAGGAACATCGAGCTCATCGTACTGGAAGACCCTATCGACTCCAGAAACATAGATTAAGCACTGCGTCGCTACATTCGCCTTATGAATTTTCGACTTTCTACCCTGGGGTTCTTGGTCTTGATTGCGGCATCGAGTTCTGCGCAAAACATGGCCCAAGTGGACCTCCAAGCCCTGTCAGAATTGAACGCTCTTGTTGCGGAAAATGACGACACCAAAAGCCTTGTACAAGCGACTGGAGCATACCCCGTAGCTGAAGTCCAAGGTCAGGCCACCGTGGGTTTCTTGGGACGATTGACTCCTGGTGTTACGGAAGCCGAATGGCGCGCTTGGGCGGCGGCTGAAGAAGCGGTGACGCCAGGGGCATGCCGACAAGGAATTGCGTCGTTTCGAGTGGATGCCTGCGCGCTCGACGCGCTCTGGCAAACGCCCATGGACCTTGTGGAATTGGCCTCTCGAGCGGTACCCGATGTCAACAAATCCCGCTACGGAACACGCGTGGACAGCGTGCATGCGGGATTCAACCTTCCGCAACCGTATCATGGCGAAGGCGTGCTCATCGGTGTGCTCGATTGGGGGTTCGATTACACGCATCCGATGTTTCGCGAT
>JAQCJQ010000142.1 GCA_027593035.1 Bacteroidota bacterium
AACCGTCCAAAAGAGGAGGGAGTCCGCACAAACGGTTGATCTGGATGCGTTTCTTTCCAAATGTCTGCATACTGGACGATCCAATTCAAATCAAACCCCGAGGAAGCCTCGATCCAATCTCGCCCCAATTCCTTCAGGTTTTGACCGGTGCAAACCACCCCTTCATGCGTGGGGTAGGGAGCGGCGCCTGCAATTGGCTGGGGAGTAAAGGCAAAGGATCCGACGGGCATGCCCGGAAATCCGATGCATTCAAAAGGATTTGGGGTTCCTCTCCCAATGCTTGCTTCGGTCGGTTCGAACAAACACAACGATGGGTAGAGCGCAATCGACTCGTCCGTTGGCAAGTTGGGGCTGGGGGCGATGGTCGGAAACCATCGGTCGCTGTGCGCATATCCCTCGCAAGGAATGACGATCAAATCACAGGTTATGCCATTGGCAAGCCATCCTTCTCCATTGATCATTTGAGCCATTTCGCCCAAGGTCATACCATGCAGAATCGGGACGGGGATTTGCCCCACAAAGGAGGTCCATTGAGGCTCCAAAACCGGTCCGGCCAATTGATGCCCGTGTGGGTTGGGGCGATCCAAAACGACCAGCACTGTTCCGGTCTCTGCAGCGGCCTCCATGACCAAAAAAAGCGTGCTGAGATAGGTGTAAAATCGAGCTCCAACATCTTGGATATCGAACAAGACCATCCGAACATCTGCGAGCATTTCCGGTGAGGGCTTTCGAAATTCACCATGCAAACTGATCAAAGGCAATCCCGTTTTGGCATCGTGTTCGTCTTCAATGTGGGCGCCATTGTGGGCATCTCCGCGGAATCCGTGTTCCGGTGCAAATACTTTTCGAATGTCCATACCTAGTGACAATAAGCTGTCCACCAGATGCGTGGATCCTTCTCCGCGACTTTCATGGATTCTTGAGCTGTGGTTGGCGATGAGGGCTATCGGAGCCCTGCTGCACGCTTCATAAATGGCCTGGATGTTTTCGTTTCCCAGTCGGATGGGGTGCGGCGCGTCCGTGCGATTGGCTACGTGCAAGACGCCATGCAGGGAGTCCAATTCCCACGTCGATTCTCCAGTAAAATTGTTTCCGCTTTGAGCGAAACCCACCTGCGCTAACGCAAGCATCCAAAAGGATATTCCGAGGAAACGATTCATCTGACGAAGGTAGCAACGTAATTTGCCAACGGAGAATTGGATGCCGTATGAAAAATAAACCTTCGAGACGACCCGTCTTTTTGCCTCGTCGCTTGGCTGCGAGACTTTCGGGGTCGCAGGCGGCGGCCTCTTGGTCCCGGCCCGTGGTGCAAATTGCAACCGCTGGCGTTGGTTTGGGCATTGCCCTGATCATTGTGGCGTCCTCCATTGTGCATGGCTTCCAGTCGGAAGTGCGTGACCTGGTCGTAGGATTTGGCTCGGACATTCAGATTTTGTCTGCGGTTCCACAGTCCCAGCAGGTTTTGCTTGATCACGAAACAGCCCAACGGGTGGCGGCATTGGATGCGGTTCAAGCCATTCACCCATTTTATACCATGCCCGGGTTGCTTCAATCTTCAGAAACCTTGGAAGGGGTCATGGTCAAGGGCATTGGTCCTGACACGTACCAGGACATGTTGTTGCGTTCCATGCAGTCAGGTCGGATACCGCAGCTAACCATGAGTGATTCTGTGGTGCTCTCTTCGGTATTGTTGAATCAGCTCGAACTGGAATTGGGTGACCGCGTTTCCATGTACCTGATTGGCGGACCAACAGGAATGCGCGCTAAGACACTGATTGTAGGGGGCGTATATGAGACCGGCTTGCTGGAATACGATGCGTCCTTTGTTTTCATTCCGCGAGACAACATCCAACAAATGGCAGGCTGGGGTCTCGAGGCACAGGTGAGAATAACCCCTGACCAACGTGCTGAAGCCCTGGTTTTCGGATCCACTTATCCCGCAAAGTACCTCTGGACAGGAGTCGATGTGTCCGATGAACGCGTTCCGTTGTCTTGGCGTGGAAAAGGGCCACACGATTTGAACGAAGTGGCCTCCATGCAATCGGTCGAATTGGTTGTGACAACGCGAGATTCCGATCCGTACCTGACTGCAGACACGGTGATGTTGCAGTTCAACAATGCGGTTTGGTCGGCCATTCCCGCGGGCGGGGGTTGGCGTTTTCACGCCAGTGGGTATGAGGTGTTTTTAGAGGATGGCGCCAATTTAGGAGCCGCGGATGGCGCCATTTATGCAGTGCTTCCTTTGGGGTGGAGAACGGAAACGGTGCTGGAGCAGGCCCCGGAGATGTTCACTTGGCTGGGCATGCTGGATTTGAATGTTGAGATCATCATTGGATTGATGGTGCTCATCTCCGTGATCAACATGACGTCCGCATTGCTCATCATCATCTTGGAGAGACGCTCCATGGTGGGCATGCTCAAAGCACTGGGAATGGCAGACAGCCAGGTGCTTCGCATGTTTTTTTGGCAAGCGGTGCACATCCTTGGTCGAGGTTTTCTCATCGGAAACATCATCGGTTTTGCTGTGGTCATCTTGCAGCACGAGACGGGTTTGATCCGATTGGATCCAAAAGCCTATTACGTTCACGTGGTGCCCATTCGGATTGATTTGGCCTACATTGTTGGAGTTGAATTGATTGCGTTTGCGATTTGTGCGGTCTCGATGTGGCTGCCGGCTTGGGCCTCCATGAGGATTTTACCGGCTGCAGCTTTGAAGCTGAAGGATTGAGGGGCGTTTCTTGCAAACAAAAAAATTGCAATCTGTTGGCATGCTTTTCCTTTTCACCTTCTTCAAGAGGCCGTATGCATACTACCTTTGACCACAATGGAAAGCAACGCTAAAATCCACTCGAACATTCTGTCGACCATAGGCAATACGCCGATGATCCGGTTGAATCGCATCGCTTCTGAATTTCCGTGCGAAGTCTTGGCCAAGGTTGAATATTTCAATCCAGGCCACAGTGTGAAGGATCGGATGGCATTGCGCATGGTGGAGGATGCAGAGGAGGAGGGGCTTTTGTTGCCTGGTGGCACGATCATAGAGTGTACCAGTGGCAATACGGGCATGGGATTGGCCCTGGCCTGTGCTGTCAAGGGATACCGTTTGATTTGCACCATGAGTGATAAGCAGTCCAAGGAAAAGGTGGACATATTGCGAGCGATGGGAGCGGAAGTGCATGTGTGCCCAACCAACGTCGAGGCTGATCATCCCGACAGCTATTACAGCATTGCTAAGCGTTGCTCTGAGGAAATTGAAAACAGTTTTTGGTGCAATCAATATGATAATCTCTCCAACCAGCAGGCGCATTATGCCTCAACAGGTCCTGAGATTTGGGAGCAAACGGAAGGCCGCATCACGCATTTTGTCGTGGGAGTCGGTACGGGAGGAACCATCAGCGGTGCGGGAAAATACCTGAAGGAGCAAAACCCCGACATTCAAATTTGGGGAATCGACTCGTATGGGAGTGTGTTGAAGAAGTACCACGAGACGGGTGAGTTCGATGAGAAGGAAATTTACCCCTACATCACGGAAGGTGTCGGGGAGGACATTCTACCTGAAAACGTCAATTTTGACACCATTGACCACTTTGAAAAAGTAACGGACAAAGACGGCGCATTGGCGGCACGTGAAATGGCGCGTTCAGAAGGGTTGTTCCTCGGTTACAGTTGCGGCAGTACGTTTCAAGGACTGCGCCAATTGAAAGACCGACTGAAGCCGGCCGATGTTGTGGTGTGTTTGTTCCACGACCACGGTTCCCGTTATGTCGGCAAAGTGTACAATGACGATTGGATGAAGAAGCAAGGGTTTTTGTAAATCCGTTCAGCGTCC
Source organism: Bacteroidota bacterium (assembly GCA_027593035.1). Classification (GTDB taxonomy): domain Bacteria; phylum Bacteroidota; class Bacteroidia; order Flavobacteriales_D; family Sanyastnellaceae; genus UA16. The sequence goes on from JAQCJQ010000142.1 coordinate 3,830, forward strand.
ATTCATCATCTCAGCAGCGCAAGGTTTACTTGCGTTGAAATCCCAAGACCGTCTTTCGAATGATGTCGATGCAGGCATCCATCTCTTCTTGAGTTATCACGAGCGGTGGAGCGAATCGGATGATGTTGCCGTGGGTTGGTTTGGCGAGCAAACCGTTGTCTTTCATCGCAACACAGAGGTCCCAGGCCGTCGAACTATCGGGAGAATCGTTGATGATGACGGCATTGAGCAGGCCGCGTCCGCGCACTTTGGTGATCAGGTCGGATTCAAGGGCAAGTTGAGCCATGGCTGCCCGAAATCGATCGCCCATTTTGCGCGCATTTTGCGCCAAATTCTCATCTTGGACCAC
>JAQCJQ010000143.1 GCA_027593035.1 Bacteroidota bacterium
TGGAGGGCAAGCGTATGACCATCATATTCAATCCGAAGAAGAAATAACCAAAAAAATCCGAGGCCATGCCGAAGATGAAAACCAAAGGAAGCGCCAAGAAGCGTTTCAAACTTACTGGGAGTGGAAAAATCAAGCGAAAGCACGCCTTCAAGAGTCACATCTTGACTAAAAAGGCGACGAAGCAGAAGCGGAATTTGACGCATACGACAACCGTTGATAAAGCGGATGTTCCGAACATCAAGCGCCAGCTCTGTGTCTAAGCACGATTGGTCTCTCTCATTTTAAAACCATCCGGTTTTGTTGAACCCGGTACTCGGTATTCAAGATTAGCCTTTGTGCTAGCACCGCTTACCTAAAAAAACGAAGAACATGCCACGTTCAAACAATGCAGTAGCGTCGAGGACCCGCCGTAAAAAGGTACTCAAAATGGCGAAAGGGTACTTCGGTGCTCGTAAAAACGTCTGGACGGTCGCTAAAAACGCCGTTGAAAAAGGTTTGCTCTATGCCTATTCAGGCCGAAAGCAAAGAAAGCGTCAATTCCGATCTTTGTGGATCATGCGAATCAATGCCGGTGCTCGTGAGCACGGCATGTCGTATAGCACTTTGATGGGAGCACTTTCCAAAAAGGGAATTGAATTGAACCGAAAGGTTTTGGCTGATCTAGCCATGAACCACCCCGATGCGTTCAAAGCTGTGGTGGACCAAGCGAAATAACCACCGCAAGGTGTTTGCATAAAGAAGCCGTCTCCTTCGGGGACGGCTTCTTCATTTCCGGTTGTTTCGTTTGCGGATGAATTAAGACCCCTTGTTGGATTTCAATGCCCGTCCTTTCGCTTTTGCCGCCGCCGTATAGTCGGGCTTCAGTCGAAGTGCTTCCGTGTAATCTTCAAGAGCGATTTGGACTTGCCCCATGCTTTCGCGTGCAAGTCCTCGGTTGTAAAACGCTTGGTGGTAATAGGGTAGCCGTTCGATGGCTTCGCTGAACCAGTAGGCCGCACTATCATAGGACTGCAAATATTCCAGGTGGATGTATCCTTGATTGAATGACGCTGTTGCGTTTTGCGAATCGAGGATTAGAATGCGCTCATACAAGTTGAGGGCTTCGCGATGCCGATTAGAGTCCTGAAGAAAGATGGCCAGGTTGTATAGCGGCTCAACAGCTTGGGGCCGAAGCTCCATGGCGGATTGGTAGTATTCTTCTGCTAGTGGGTTTTGCTGGCTCGCCAAGAGAATTCCCAGTGCAATGAAGCCATCAAAAAAATCAGGATTGACTTCCACCGCTGTTTGGTAGGAACTCTGCGCTTTCTCGAGAGCTCCAGTGGTTTCATAAATCCGCCCCTTCATCCAATAAGCCTCGTGCAGCTGATCGTCCACCCGCAAAGCACTGTTGAGCCAATCGAAGGCCTCTTCAAATTGGTTGAGGTGAATGGCAAATTCTGCTCTTCGCATGAGACATGCGACATCATCTGGAAAACGTTGAAGGCATCCCTCAAGTTTTTCCAAGCACGGCTCAAATTGGCGCAATTGATACAGCACTTCCGCTTGCATTTCCCATGCTGGGGCATAATTGGAGTCAGCACGCAAGGCAAGACTCCAATCCTCAAGTGCTCCTGCGGTGTCTCCTTCGCTGAGTTTGAATTCAGCCCTGGCGGCATAAACGGCCGGGTCTTGAGGATTGTTCCGAATGCTGGCATCAAAGGAATCCGACGCAGACAACTCACGCTCGGTAGGGAGCGGAGTCGTCTGTTCGGTTTCGTCGCATCCAATCAATCCAAGACAACAAGCGATGGTGATCGCCGCTAGGATGTCCCGATTGCACTGGATCATGCCTCCGCAGCTTCTTCAACGAGCGCGGGCTCAGCAACAGGTCCGGCAATGGCTTGTTTGATGAGTCCTTCCAGTTCAACCATGAGCTCTTGGTTGTCCTCAAGTAGATTGCGAACGGCATCGCGTCCTTGGCCCAATTTGGTTTCGCCGTAGCTAAACCAGGAACCGGACTTTTTGATGATGTTCATCTCTACGCCCAAGTCAATGATCTCTCCAGACTTGGAAATGCCTTTTCCATAGAGGATGTCGAATTCTGCTCTTCGGAAAGGAGGGGCCACTTTGTTTTTGACCACCTTGACCTTCGTCCGGTTGCCGAGAACCAAATCACCATCCTTGATTTGCGTTGAACGTCGGATGTCCAAACGGACTGAAGCATAGAATTTCAATGCGTTTCCACCGGATGTCGTTTCCGGATTTCCGAACATTACACCAATTTTCTCACGCAATTGGTTGATGAAGATGCAGCAACATCCTGTTTTGGAAATGGAACCGGTCAATTTGCGCAGTGCTTTGGACATCAGTCGAGCTTGCAAGCCAACCGATGAATCGCCCATTTCACCTTCAATTTCTGCTCGTGGTGTCAAGGCAGCAACCGAATCGATGACGATCAAATCGATGGCGCCTGACCGAATCAAGTTGTCTGCAATTTCAAGCGCTTGTTCGCCGTTGTCAGGTTGTGAAATCAATAGATTTTCCGTGTCAACACCCAAGTTTTCGGCGTAATATTTATCGAACGCGTGCTCAGCATCGATGAAGGCACAAATGCCCCCTTGCTTTTGAGCTTGCGCAATGGCATGAATGGCCAATGTGGTTTTTCCAGAACTTTCTGGACCGTAGATTTCCACCACCCTTCCACGTGGATAGCCTTGAATGCCCAAAGCGAGATCCAAAGTCAACGAGCCCGAAGGAATGGATTCGATGGCTTCTACTGGCTCATCACCCAGTTTCATAACGGCACCTTTGCCGTAGGTTTTGTCCATGCGGTCCAATGTCAATTGAAGCGCTTTGAGTTTTTGTGCGTCTGCAGCCATTTTTTCTTGTTTAGGACGAAGGTATCTACCCTACATCGTAATGAACTTACGGAGTGATTGGTTTTTTGTCAACGAAGAACCTTGTTTTGTAATTGTGGGGATCTTCAGAGCCCAAATCCAGCCAACACTTCTGCGGCATGATCCTTTGTTTTTGGCTTGAGGATTACATCCACAATTTGTCCTTGCTCGTCGATGAGGAAGGTCGTTCGATGCGTGCCTTCGTATTCCTTGCCCATGAATTTTTTGAGTCCCCAAACTCCAAAAGCTTGATGCAAGCTCAAATCTTCATCACAAGCCAAGTCAAAAGGGATGCTGTACTTGCCCATGAACTTCACGTGTTTTGCCGCCGGGTCAGGGCTGACACCCAAAACGCGGATGCCGGCATCCGTTAAGGTGCCATGATGTTCCGTCAAATTGCAGGCTTGCGCTGTGCAGCCCGGAGTCATATCGTGAGGATAGAAATACAGGACCAATTTGGAGCCTGCGTAGTCAGTTAAACTGCGAGCACTGCCATCTTGGATCGTGGTTTCAAAGGCGGGGGCAGCGGAAAGGGCTGCGAGGGGGGAAGCGATTTGGGTCATGAAATAGAAACACTTGGATTAACTGCAAGTTCGGTGCTACTCTCTGCAATTTTATGCCCAATTTGCTAACGCATGTCCACTGAGTTCCAATACGTCGATGTAGTGCTGCCTTTGCCGCTACCTAAGCTTCTGACATACAGCCTGGAAGGGGTGGTGAATCCGGTTGAATTCGGGATGCGTGTGGTCGTCCAAGTTGGTGCGAAAAAGCGTTATACAGCCGTGGTTTGGCGGTTGCATAGAGATGCACCCTCTGGCTATGCGGCACGTCCCATCGAATCGGTGGTGGATGAGTACCCTGTTGTCGTTGAACTGCAACGTGCTTTTTGGGAATGGATGGCGGGCTATTATATGTGCTCACGAGGGGAAGTGATGGCGGCTGCGCTTCCAGCCGGATTGAAATTGAGCAGTCAAACCCGTTTGGTTTTGCATCCAGACCGAGACCCCCAGGTTGAACGGGGGATTTCGGAATTGGACGCGGCGTCGGGACTGCTTTTCGAAGCGGTGTTGGCACACGGTGGATTGACGGTTCAGGATGCCGCCAAATTGCTCCAGGTACAATCTCCTCAACGGGCCATCAACCGCCTTGTGGACGCGGGATTGGTCCTCACGGAAGAAGAATTGAAGGAGCGGTACCGACCCAAAATGGAACGGGTGGTCGCGCTGGCGCCCAACTATCGCGAAGAGTCCGCCGTGCAAGGCTTATTGGATCTTTTGG
>JAQCJQ010000144.1 GCA_027593035.1 Bacteroidota bacterium
CATTAAGCAGGCTTTCCCTGAGGCGTTGCTCATGAGCGACGTCGCGTTGGATCCGTATAGTAGCGATGGCCACGATGGCTTGGTGGTCGGTGGAGAAATTGTCAATGATGCGACATTGCCCTTGTTGGCCGCACAGGCTGTGGCGCAAGCCGAAGCGGGTTTTGACTTCATTGGACCGTCAGACATGATGGACGGTCGGGTGGGTGTCATCCGGGATGCGTTGGATGCAGCGGATTTCACCCAAACAGGCATTGTCGCCTACAGCGCGAAATACGCCAGTGCATTTTACGGGCCTTTTCGAGATGCCTTGGAAAGTGCTCCCAAATCGGGAGACAAGAAAACGTATCAGATGGATCCGGCCAATCGGCAGGAAGCGCTGCGCGAAGCCGAGTTGGATGCACAAGAAGGGGCGGATTTTCTCATGGTGAAACCGGCGTTGTGTTATTTGGATGTTATCCGAGAACTCTCGGTGCACATGGACCGGCCCATAGCCGCGTACAATGTTTCTGGAGAATACGCCATGTTGAAAGCGGCGGCGGCCAAGGGCTGGATTGACTATGATCGGGCGATGCCCGAAATGTTGACCAGCATTCACCGCGCGGGCGCTTCCGTCATCTTGACCTATTTCGCCCGCGAGTTTGCAGAGCGCTACCAAGCGGGAACCCTTTCCTACTGAATCATGAGAGCATTTTTTACACTGGCATTTGGGGTCTTGGGGTGTACGGCAATGCTTGCGCAACGGGCACCGGATAATGTGATGATTTACAGCGGCGAGGCGGCCTCCTATCAACCATGTGAACCTTCGATCGCCATCAGTCCGGCCAATCCTGACATCCTCGTCGCTGGCTCAGTACTGAACAATGTACACCGTTCCACCGATGGCGGTTGGACGTGGAAAACAGAAACGCTCACATCGCGTTATGGTGTATTTGGGGATCCCTGCGTCGTGGGTTCTCCAAAAGGAGACTTCTATTACCTCCACTTATCCAACCCGGATGGGCAAGCCTGGTCGAGCGAAGCGTTGCTCGATCGGATTGTGATCCAGCGGGGCAAGGGCAAAGGAAAGCGCTGGACTAAGGGAGCAGGCATGGGGCTGAATGCGCAGAAAGATCAGGACAAGGAATGGGCCGCGGTGAGTGTTGATGGCCGAACACTGGTGTCCTGCTGGACGCAGTTTGACAAATATGACAGCCGATTGGCCAGCGATAGCTCGGTCATTCTGTGCAGCACTTCAAACCGCAAGGCCAAGCATTGGACGGAACCCATTCGGGTGAACGCTTTGGCGGGGGATTGCTTGGATGGGGATTGGACCGTGGAAGGTGCCGTACCGGACATCGCTACGGATGGAACGATCTATGTCGCCTGGGCGCATGCCGATACCATTTGGATGGATCGGAGCACCGATGGAGGCATGACGTGGTTGAAGAAGGACCTGCGGGTCGCAGAAATCGCGGGCGGATGGGATTGTGCAGTGAGAGGATTCAATCGCGCCAATGGCATGCCGGTGACCCGTGTGGACCGAAGCAATGGTCCGCATGCAGGACGTGTCTATGTCAATTGGACGGACAACCGCAACGGTCCTGACGACCAAGATGTTTGGGTCGTATGCAGTGATGATGGGGGCGAGTCTTGGACCGCGCCCATTCGCGTCAACGATGATCCTCCTGGCGCCCAGCAGTTCTTCACTTGGATGGCTGTGGATGATGTGACCGGTTTTGTGCACATCGTGTATTACGATCGACGTCAATCGGCTGCCAAGTATGCGAATCCAGCGGTCAAAGCTTCTTGGGATACCGAAGTGTATGTGGCGTCTTCGTACGATGGGGGGGCGACCTGGCGCAATCTAAGGGTGAGTGAAAAGCCGTTCCGACCTCAAGAGAAGATGTTCTTTGGAGATTACAACAACATCTCGGCTTACGATGGCCGCGTGCGTCCTATTTGGACACGCAATGACAAAGGCACTCTGAGCATTTGGACTGCCGTCATGGACGGGTTCGAATGAGGCTTGTGATTCCTGACGGGCTTACGCCGTTCGAATCTTTTCGGCCGTTGCGGCCAACTCTTCTTGAGTCACCTTCATTTTGGGCCGTTCAAAGTTGATGTCAGCCACCGTTTGAAGGGGGATGAGGTGCACGTGTGCATGTGGCACTTCGAGACCGATGATCGCCACGCCTATACGTTTGCAGGGAATGGCGCGCTCCATCTGTTTGGCAACGTCCCGTGCAAACAAGTTGATGGAAGAAAGCGTCTGATCGTCCAAGTCAAAGAAACAATCCACCTCCTTTTTGGGAATCACAAGCACATGGCCTTCAGCTAAGGGCATGATGTCCAAAAACGCCAAGAAGTCATCATTTTCAGCAATCCGGTGACATGGAATCTCCCCGGCGACAATCTTGGAAAAAAGTGAAGCCATTATCCGCGGGAAATTTCAAGGATCTCAAAGGGGATGACACCGGCAGGAACCGTGACCTCGGCGATGTCGCCAACGGCCTTGCCGAGCAGTCCCTTCCCGATAGGGGAGTCTACGGAGATCTTCTTCGCCGCCAAGCTGGCCTCGTTTTCCGCCACCAAAGTGTACGTCACCTCCATGTTGTTTTTCAAATTCTTCATCCGAACGGTACTCAGGATGTACACTTTTGAGTTGTCCATCTGAGAGTCATCCACCAATCGAGCGGTGGCGAGGACATTCCGAAGCTTTGAAATCTTGGCTTCGAGCATGCCTTGGGCTTCCTTGGCAGCGTCGTATTCCGCATTTTCACTGAGGTCTCCTTTGTCCCGAGCTTCAGCAATTTGAGCGGAGATACGCGGACGTTCGACGGCCTCCAATTGGCGCACTTCGTCCTTCAAATTTTTGAGCCCTTCGGGCGTGAAGTATGAGATGTTTGACATGACGCGTAAAATTCTAGAGTTGAGTCCATGCCCTGCTGGGGGTGTGGACGAAAAAAAGAGAAAACCCGAGGGACGGGCTTTCTCTTTGAACAAAGATAAGAAACAATGACGTCTGAATCAGTTGATTGCAGAGTCAAAGAAGGCTCGGGGGCCTCAAATTGCGAGGTGGATCCCGATGCTGTGGCTTCCGTTGAATGGATTCGTCGTGCGGTATCCGTAATCAATTCCGATGACAGATCCATCTTGGCTGACGGGAATATTCAATGTGAATCCGGCGGCTGGTCCTGTGAAAGCGGAGGTGTTTTCCTCTTCCGTTCCGATGCCAGGCTCCCACATGTAGCCCAAGCGGACGACCAATGTTTCACGGAATGAGACTTCCATGCCCCCACCGAATTGATCCTTCGTGAAGGAGTTGGAAACGAACTGGCCCGTGAGGGTCGTGCTGAAGAATTCAGAGCTCTGGATGTCATAGCCGAAGCCGATGTTGACCAAGGAAGGCAACTCATAACGTTCCGATCGCTGCAGCATCGTCAACGTCGTGGGGCTGCCTTGTGGCGTAGCCGAGACGGTTAGACCATCACCGGCATAGCGCATCGGCGCGCCTACATTGCGCAACGAGATGCCAAACTTCAAACGCTCATCCGTAGAGGAGATGTAGCGAATGCCGGCATCGAAACAAACGCCCGATGAGCGCACGTTGGATATGGACTCGCCAATGATCCGCATGGTGACACCACCGTAGATGGAGTTCGAGAACGCTTTGGCAAACGACACGCCAATGTTGGAAAACGATGGAGAGAAAGAACCGATGCCTCCTTCAGGCAAGTTCTCTGTCGTAATCGGAATGTCTCCGAATCCCATGGACATGACCGTTAAGGCCAATACGTTTCCGTTGGCAGTCGTGGTTGCAAAACCGACTGAATTCAAGCTAATCCCGGATCCTGAGAGGTACTGCGTGTTGGCAAACGCGAGTTCACTCTTTTGGATAAAGGCCAAACCAGCCGTGTTGAGGAACGTGGATTCCAGCCCGAAAGCAGTGGCCATGTTCGTGCCAGCAAGACCGTTGGACTGGGCCCAAGGATTGATCAGTAACTGACCAGCACCGGCTGAACCGGCACGATCAGGATTCCCCGCTTGCGAAGCAATAGGGAGGGCGAAACACACT
>JAQCJQ010000024.1 GCA_027593035.1 Bacteroidota bacterium
GTCAAATTCCGGCAACACCACTGCGCTAACGTTCATGGATTCGGTGCTGGAACATCCCGCAGGGGCATTCAGTGTGAGGTTGTATTCTCCTGGAGCATCAATTTCACGGATCAAATCTGATGACCCATCCTCCCAAGTACCTGCCATGCCATTGGGCCAAGGACCATTGGAAAATGTGAGGATTCCCTCATCGCAAATGACGGTGTCTTCAGGCAATCCTGTGGACGGAAATTCAATGACCACCACATTGATCGTTTCGGTCTGCTCACTCCCACAAATGTCATCATAGCTCACGGTATAGGTGGCGTCGCCATCATTGGTCGCGCTGACTGTGTATCCGCTTGTGGACGAAAGACCTCCGGAAGGAGACCACGTTGGCCCAACCGCTTCACTGCTCACCGTCAATTCGACAGGCAATCCGGGGCATGCAACGACTTCATCCGGAGCCAACCCTTCGGGCCAAGCATACCACTCCAAATTCCGAACGCGTTGCATGTTGGTCGCTCCCCCCGTTGCAGCTGTGAACCCCCAAACCGCCTCTGAAGCCTCCAACACATCCTCCAAGTCTACGGTACCAACCAATCGCTGGACGCAATTGAAATGGACCACCATTTGATTGGTTCCGGCATTGTAGGTGACGCGCAAGTCGTGGTAAGCATTGTTTTCAATGTTGTTGTTCCAGCCCGCAATGGCCGCAATGGGCCCCGCGATGGCGTTGGCTCCAATGTGCGATACGCTGCCGTTTTTTTGAATGCCGATGTGATCGGAATTGGCATCACCCGTTGATGGGTATCCTGCGCCGTAATAGGTGTCGAGTTCCACCCCTACACTCTCATCAATTCCACCGTATCCCATGTTGGCGCCATTCCCTCCCAAGTCATCAGAGGATGCATTGCGAAGCACGAAAACCATGCCATCCGCGCCACCGTTGCTGCCCCCCAAGTTCACTTCAGCCCGCATTTCCCACGACGCATCCACAGCCACCAGTTCATCCATCCAAACTGCGCCAATCTGACTCGGTGAATTGGCCGTTAGCCTGAACGTCCCGGGGAGCGTTTCTACAGCATTGCCAACCAAGGTCTGGCCATTGGCAGGCGCTAAAAGCAGGCAAAGCGCGAAACAAGTCAGCGAAAGGGCATAGAGATTCTTTACCATGGGTCAATGGAGCGAGGCCTGTCAATTTGATTCCGACGAACAACAAAAATACAGCACTCGCTTTCAACTAATCATTCACCTCGTTGATTTCAAAGGAATTGCCCTTTTTACAGAACCTCGGCTTGAACGTTAAAAAATCTACGTGCGCAAGGATCCCTGCTTAGCTTGCACTCGAATCCCATCCGCATTTAGCCCATCTCACACCCAAGATTCCACCCCATGAAACCGATTTCAATTGTGTCTTTTGTTTTGCTTATTGCATCCATCTCATTGGTGCAAAATGTTCAATCTCAGGCTTGTGTGGATTCGACTCTCATCGACCCCAATGCCATTTGCCCTGCGTTGTGGGCACCCGTTTGCGGGTGCAACGGCGTGACCTACGGCAACGATTGTGAAGCCGTGAACATGGGCGGAATGACGTCATGGGTTGAAGGGGAATGCACCGGCACATCCCAAGACTGCTTGGATCTCGGAGGCATTGACTTTGGAGCCTGCGACATGGCCATGGGGGTGGTTTTGATCAATGGCAGTTGTCAGTTTTTATCGGGATGTGGCTGGGAAGTGGAAGGCACGGATTACAGCGTGTATTCCTTCAACAGCGAAGAGGACTGCAACACAAATTGCGGCAATGAGGCGGAGTGCATTGATCCCACATTGGCCGATCCCCTCGTTGATTGCAACGTCTTTGACCCCTTGCCTGTTTGCGGCTGCGACGGCATCACGCACTTCAATGAATGTGTGGTCACGTACATGGATTGGGTGAGTGAATACACGATCGGTGCTTGTCCCGAAGATTGTTACGATCCCTCACGCATCGTCGAGGGGATAAATTGCCCTTCAGAAAGCGCTCCCGTTTGCGGTTGCGACAGCGTGACCTACAACAACGCCTGCGAAGCTTGGTATTTGGGCGGCTTGGCCCAATGGACGGCCGGGCCTTGCGAAACCAGCGGAGTCATGGAAGCGAATGCGCAGCATGCTCCGCAATTGAACATCGCACCCAATCCGAGCAATGGTGTTTTCACCCTGCGTGAATTGGGGCCTTTCGATCATTGGAGCATTTTGGATGCCACGGGGAAATTGGTTCTTCAAGGAACCGGACCTCAGGTGAATTCAGACCTTCCCCATGGATCTTTCCTGCTTTATACCTCGGGATATGCACCCGCGCGGCTCGTCATACGATAGGCCAAGCGTGCTGATTGGCAAACTGTTGAAATCGCAACCGAATCGATAAATTGCTAACGAGGAAACGATTCAACGTAAATTGGCCCATGCAAAAAATTAAAACTGCGGCCAATTTCGCTGGTATTTGGATTTTTCCTGCTGCATTCATTTTATTGAGCAGTGGCTTATTCGGCCAAGGATGGACTTCTGTTGAACCCTTACCTGATCTATTCCGGAGCGACCACAGTTATGGATTCGCCTTGAACAATACCGGCTATTTGGTAGCAGGCCAAACGGCCAGCGGATACAGCAATGCATTTTACAGTTATGACCCCGCAGCCGATGCTTGGACCGCTTTGGATGATTTCCCAGGAAGCGCACGAGGCTACGCCATTGGCGATGATTGGGATGGAAAGGCTTGGTTCGGATTTGGACGTGGCCCCGGTGGAGTGCTCAATGATCTCTGGGTGTTTGATCCGGCAAACGGAACGTGGGAAGAAAAAGCTTCTTGTCCGTGCGATGCGCGGATGCACCCCGCATTTATAGCCATTGACGACCACATTTATGTGGGGTTGGGCAATTCGTTGGCCGGGGATTTGAATGATTGGTGGGAATACGACATGGCGAGTGACACCTGGTCCGAAAAACCCGCCTTCCCAGACATGCAAAGGCATCACCCGTATCAATTTGGCATCGATGGACAGGTTTATGTTGGTTTCGGTCACCACAATTCTGAGATTTTCAATGAATGGTACCGCTACGACCCTTCCGATGAAACTTGGACTGAAATGACCACCCTGCCTGATCAAGGTCGCGTTGCAGGTACGCAATTTGCACACGATGGAAAGGGGTATGCCTTGAGCGGAGATGGAGAGGGCCACACGTCCATGATGACCGGCGAATTCTGGCAATATGATCCAATCAACGACGCTTGGGCGCAATGGACGGCTCATCCGGGCATGTCTCGATGGGCTCCCTCCTCCTTTGTTCTCAACGATGAAGTGTACCTCATCAATGGCATGAGCTATGATCCGGGCACATTTGATTACATGGACACCAATTGGAAATTGGCCATGACGCCTGCAATCACTGCAGATGCTGGAGTTACTAGCTATGATGGTGAAACGGTCATTTGTGCAGCAGGCCCCTTGAGCGTATCGGCAACGATGACCAACTGGGGCAGCGAAACGCTCACCAATGCACAATTGGAATTGGTCATTGGTGGCGCGGTTGTTTTGACGCATGACTGGGAGGGGATTTTAGATTCCTACCATTCTGAAACCGTTGATATGGGCAGTTATGAATTCAGCGGCGCCACGGAGTTGACCGTGCAATTGGCCACTGTAGATTTGAACCCGCTCAATGACGCCGTATCTGCTGCCATTGCGACTTCTCCTGAAGGAACAACGCAATGGTTGATCACGCTGAATACCGACAACTGGGGAGAAGAAACCAGTTGGGAGATTCGCAATGAAGCGGGGGTTCTCGTTGAACAAGCGGGCCCCAATGTTTATTCCGACCTCACCCTCTATTCGATCGAAGTGGGCTTGCCCGAGACCGGATGTTACACCTTTACGTTGATGGACGAGTATGGCGATGGCTTGAACGGATCCAGTTTTGGCGGAGTGGATGGGTCCTGCGACATCGAGGCTTTGGATGATCAAGGCCAACCTCTTGCGGCAATCTTTGAATACGATGGTTCTTTTTCATTCAGTGAATTGTCCCACCAAATCAACGTGTCCACCTCCGTGGGCTTGAATGGCTTCGTAAGCGGCGAAAACGCTTTGGCTTACCCCAATCCATTTTCTGATTTCTTGAACATCGGGAATGTCCCGTTTGAAGGAAACGCAACCCGCTCGATTGATGTGTTCAATGCCCGTGGTCAATTGATCCATCAACAGCAACAGGGATCGGAGGCATCAAGTACGCTCGATACGCACAGCTGGAAGGCCGGATTGTACACCATTCGGGTGGAGCAAGGAGGTCGCATTCAAACTATACGGGCCATCAAAAACTAAGAATCTGCTGTTCAAGACGTTGCTCTGTGCTGATGCGATTTTGAAACCGTTGCATTATGATGAGCGACCGACTCGGGTGTTCGCGTGAACAATTCGTTCCTCGCTTCGTTATATCGTTGTTCGAATCTGCAAGAAATGAAGTCTATTCTCACTGCTGGATTGCTCATGCAATCCTTCTTTCTGCTGCATGCCCAATATGGTGATTTTGGCCTGCCATTGCAGCCCAATGACACCGACGCCGTGGATGATCTCATCTATTATGGAGAGCTCAATGACATGTCGGGAGGCTATCATGTTGGAGATACCGTTTTCAATTTCACCGTCTACGATTTCGAAGGCAATTCCATTGAGTTGTATGAGGAACTAGCCGGAGATAAACCCGTGATTCTCATCAATGGATCAGTCTCCTGTTTGCGGTTTCGCAATGCGTTCAATTTCGTTGAAAACCACCAAGAGTATTTCGTCAGCGAGTTCATTGAAAACACCCAGGACTTGTTCAATTACATCTTTATTTATGGGATTGAAGCGCATCCGACCGATGGCAATTGTCCCAGCAATTGTCCCAATACCATTTCGACGGATTCCACGGTCACACAGGCCAGTGAGTATGCTTATCGACGTTGGTCGTTGGAGTCTTGGACCAGTGCTCCTGAGTTCAATTTCCCCTATCCTTTGTATGCCGATAACCCGGACAATGCGGTCTACAACAATTTCTTCCAACGTCCCTTTGGTCTGCTCGGAATCGAATGTGATGGCACCGTCGCTTTTCGAGGGGATTGGGTCTCCTATTATTTAATGGATTCCAATAACACAACACCATTACTGAATTGGCAAGATGATTACACCTCATGCTCCATTGACTGGATAGAGGACGATGATGAAACGGGTGGTGATGACGACTTGAGTGATCAACCTACGCATGCTTTTGAAGGTCCCAATTCTGGATATTCCAACGGAACAGAATCGCACATTCCAACAAGCTTTCATGCATTCCCCAATCCTGCTAGCGACTATGTGACTCTTGTTGCATCAAGTCCTATTGGAGATGCCGTTTGGTTCAACCTCAGCGGCCAGCGAATTGAGGTAAAGCATACCCTTATTGGCCAAAACACCTGGCGGTTTGATGTGCATTCGCTTGAACCTGGATTCTATTCGATACGCATAGATGGGGCTATTAGCCGAGTTCTTATCAAGTGATGAAACCTTTCTCCATTCACCTTCGAATGGAGACGTGAAAACGCGTAGAACAGACGCGCTTGGAATTTCCATAACATCGCGTCGTCAATACATTCTTCTGTAGACACGTTGCTTCGATGGTCACCCGCCTTGTGACTGGTTAGCATATCCTATGCAGGTGATTTAACAAAAGCCAAAGCTACTCCTTGAAGGCAGGCCGTTCTTCAGCACTTAAAGTACTATTTACTGGACATAAAAAAAGAGGGCACAAGGCCCTCTTTCATTATTTCACGAATAGTGGAAAGCTCAGAAACGAGCGCCAAATCCAATGCCAATGCTCAAATTGTCAGATGAAGCATCTGGCAAACCAAATGAGTATTGAATGTTCGGTGTAATGAACAAGACATCCTTAAAAGGAATGTAACGCCCTGCACCAACACCCAAATCCATGTCACCGGCTAAGTCGAGCGCATTCACTCCAACCCAATAATCACCCATGAAGTACGCAGCACCAAGGTTCATGCTCAATGCATCCGTTGAACCACTCACTGCTGCTTGCACAACAATGTCATCAGCCACTGCATAGCCTACTGTTGGAGCGATGTCCACACCAGATGAGAATATGTGCAACAGCTGAGTCGCATCACCAGAACCTAAATACCAAGAACCTGCGGGCTGACTAGCACCGTCTTCCTGAGCGAACGTTGCGAACGCAACTGAAACAGCAAGAAAGGAGAAGAGAACTTTTTTCATTATGAAAATGATTTTTGAATTAACACAAAACAACGGACATACAGATCATTCTCGAATCAACTCATTCCTTACAATGAACAATTCATTGTGAAAATATTGATTATGAGCTATTTATGTTTGATGTGAGTGCTTGATTTTTTACTTTTCTATATCCAAACCCTACCTGACGAGGCCATAAAGCCCTATTACTTCGAAAATGCACCATCCGTTCAATGCGACAGCACTCACCAAAAAAAATACTCAATCAAGAACTGCATTTAAACGTAATTTTGAACCCCCTTCCTAACCACATTGAAAAGCATCGTTATACTTTTTGTGGCCATGACAGCTTCGATTTTCGCTGTAAGCCAAGTAACAATCAATGAGCTCATCGCATCCAATTCTTTGGGCATTGTGGACCCTGAATTCTCGAACAATTCGGATTGGGTTGAATTGCAAAATGCAGGTCCAAGCGAAATCGACATCAGTGGATGGTATCTCACCGACAACCTGAGTGACACGACCAAATGGACATTGCCAACCGGAACCAGCATTCCATCAGGAGCATTTCTTTTGGTGTGGTGTGATGGTGAAAACTCAGGGCTTCATACTTCCTTCAAATTGAGCCGGATTGGCGAAGAATTGGGCTTGTATCGCCCCGATTTAATTTTGGAAGACAGCGTTACGTTCGGAGAACAAAACACCGACATCAGCCGTGGCCGCAGCCAAGATGGCGCAGGCGATTGGGCCTGGTTTGAGACTCCGACACCCGGGACTTCCAACTCAGGGTCAGTGGCCTATGAAGCCGTTGTCCATCACGTCCCTCAATTCTCCATCGTTGGTGGTTTTTTTGATGCACCATTCGATTTAGAATTGAGTGCACTATCGGGCATGATCCGTTACACCACGGATGGGAGAGAACCCACGGACAACGACCTGATCTACGACGGAAGCATTGCCCTGGATGCTACCGCTTTCATTCGCGCTCGTGTATTCATCGACAACCAAGTGCCCGGTCCTACGGTCACGCAAAGCTATTTTTTCGAGCCGTCTTTTGCAGAACGACCGCTGCCCGTCTTCTCTTTGGTCACGGATCCAGATTATTTTTGGGATGCCGATACGGGGATTTATGTTCAGGATTTCAAACCCGATTGGGAGTGGCCTTTGAATGTGGAGTTTTTTGAGAATGACGGCAACAACGAAGCCGCCTTCAACGAGCGCGCCGGTGTCAAAATCAACGGACAAAACAGCTGGGTCCTTCCTCAAAAAATGCTGGGCATTTATTTCCGAGGCGGATACGGTGCGGGATCGTTGGATTACCCACTCTTCCATGATCGCGATCGGACCCGTTTTGATGATTTTGTGCTGCGAGCAAGCGGGAGCGATTGGGCCTACACCTTGATGCGCGATGGCATCGGGCAGTCACTTCCCCAAGCCAATGCCCCAGTGGGATTGCAGGGATTTCGTTCCAGCATTGTATTCATCAACGGTGAGTACATGGGCATTCACAACATCCGATCTCGGATCGATGAAGGGTACGTAGAAGAAAATTACGGCTTGGAATCTGGGACGTACGATCTCATTGCGGACGACGGCCAAATCGAGGAGGGGGATGGCATAGCTTATGCCGAGATGGATGCCCTGATGAATGCCGACCTCGCCGTCGCGAACAATTTCAACGCCGCCGCAGAGGTGGTCGACTTTGAAGAATTCGCGGATTACTGGGCCACCGAAATCTGGTCGAGCAACAGCAGTTGGGGGCACAATGTGGTGCAATGGAAAGCCACCGATTCGGGCCAATGGCACTTCGCCTTCACGGACTTGGATCGTGGGTTTTCAGGCTCAACCAATGACGACATCAACGGATTCACCGTACCTCAAAACAACAACTACGATTACGCGCGAAATTGGGTCAGGCATGCGCTTGAGAACCCTGAGTACGCGCAATTTTTCGCTCAACGTTTTTCCGATCATTTGCACACCTCTTTTCATCCCAATAGAGTCCACGGCGTGATTCAAAATTTCGTCGACCGCATTGAAGTGGAGATTCCTTACCACGTGGAACGTTGGACGGGTACAACCTCATCGTATGGCAATGGCATTTCCAGCGTGACCTTCTGGCAGGACGAAGTGGAGAAGCTCCGCACCTTTGCCAGTGAACGCGCGCCCTTCATGCTCCAAAACCTATCCGATGAGTTCAACCTGCCATCAAGCGTTGATTTGCACACGGATAACCTGCCCGCTGGATCGGGGAGCATTCGATTGAATGCCTTCACAATTCCGGGCAGCCCTTGGAGCGGAGCGTATTTCCCCGACATGCCCTTTGAACTGACGGCTGAACCTCTTCCCGGCCAGGAATTTGCGGGCTGGTCGATGATGGAGTCGACGAGCTTAATTTCTTCGGAATCGGTATGGAAGTTTTTGGACAATGGCAATGCACCTCCTGCCGATTGGACCGCTGTAGCATTCGATGATGGCAATTGGGATTCGGGAGCCTCTGAATTGGGCTACGGCGATGGCGATGAGGCCACAACGGTATCCTACGGCAACAATGCCAACGACAAACACATCGCGACGTACTTCCGCCATAGCTTCAACTTTGACGGCAGTGAAACGCAAGACTTGCAGGCGTTCTTGCAATTGCGACGCGACGACGGGGCTGTGGTCTACCTCAACGGGAACGAGTTGTTTCGAAGCAACATGCCCGCAGGTCCGATTGATTTTGAAACCACCGCAACCGATGTGGTGGGCGGTGCTGCTGAGTCAGATTGGAATGAGCTTTCCTTGGAGATCGCGCTGAACCCGGGCATCAACATCCTGGCAGTTGAAATTCATCAAATTTCCAACACGAGCTCGGACATCAGTTTTGATTTAACGCTGTCCATCCTCTCCGCTTCTGACGATATTTTCTCCTTTGAGAACCCTTTGGCTGTGACGCTCTCAAGCAGCGCCGGTTATGCCGCACGATACACGCCCACAGGCGCCTGCACCCTGCCTTTGGAAATTGCTGAAGATCTGACCTTGACGGCTGATTGCTCCCCATACGTGGCCCAGGGAACTTCGCGTGTATTGCCCAACATCACCTTGACCATTGAACCGGGAGTCGAAATTTTATTTCCTTCCGATGCCCGCTTGATCATTCAGGGAGCAATGCATGCCGAGGGAACAGCTTTGGCTCCCATTCGATTTGGATTGAATCCCGATTTTGATGCCCCGTGGGGCCACCTGCAGTTCCATGAAGCGACGGGGTCGAGCCTGATCCGACACGCCATTGTGGAAGACGCTTCAGAGGGAGTCCATCCCGTTCACGACCGGGCGGCGGTGGTTGTTTGGTTCAGTGATTTGACCTTGGATCACGTGGAGTTGATCAACAACTATAGCAACCCGGTGTATTCCGAGTATGGTCAAATTGTGCTGAAAAACAGCACATTGCATTCGGACATCACGGGTGATTTGATCAATGTCCGCCACGGTTCTGCGGTCATCGATTCATGCATCTTCATTGGCAATGACGCTCCGGACACTGATGCCATTGATTATGACCAAGTCGTCGGCGGTTCCATTCTGCACACCACCATTCACTCCTTTTATGGAGAAAACAGTGATGGCATCGACTTGGGTGAAGAGAGCCAATCCATCTTAATCGAAGGGGGATTGATCCACCATTGCACGGACAAAGGGATCTCCATTGGACAAGCTTCCAATGCCATCATCCGAGACATGACCATCGCTCACTGTGCCTTGGGTGTCGCCATGAAAGACCAAGGTGCAGCCGACATGGAGCACATCACCTTTTACGGGAATCAAACCGCAGTCAGCGCCTATGAGAAAAATGCAGGCCTTGGCGGTGGCTGGGGCACCGTGCAAAACACATTGCTCTCGAATTCAAGCGATGCACCGCTTTGGGCCGACTCACTCTCTTCTCTGCTGGTGTTGAGTTCCTTCTGCGACACCGATAGTCTTGATGACCCTGAGGTCACTTGGGCCAACCCGAATTTCATCGATCCCGATGGATTTGATTTTACGTTGCTTGAAAATTCACCCGCCTTGGGCACTGCGAATGACGGTTTGGACATCGGCACACAAGAGCATTGGCCGAGCGACAGGCGGGATGTCGTGATTGTGGAAATTGGCTATGCCGGCATCGAAGATCCGGACAAAGAGTGGATTCGATTGCTCAACCCAGGCAATGAGCCCATCGACTTGACGGGATACTCTTTGAGTGATGCCGTGCAATGGACCTTGGCGGAGGCCTTTGTGTTAGAGCCTGGCGCTTCGGCTTGGGTGGTCCGGGACGGAAGTTTTTTCGACAACGCACAAGATGCCGTTTTCCAATGGCAAACTGGCCAACTCGCCAATGAAGGAGAACGCATTGTTCTATCCAATGCCGCTGGTATGGTCGTGGATTTTGTGCGCTATGCACCCAATGCACCTTGGCCGATTCCGCAGGCTGGAGCAGAGGCACTTCACCTGGTCTCTTTGACACTTGACAACCACTTCGCTTCAAGCTGGACCTTAGGGGAAGTGCAAAGCGTTGGCCAATTGGCGACGCAGGAAGCCTTTCACGTTTACCCCAATCCTGCTCGCGACCAACTGCATTTAGTTTCCGAACTGCCCATTGCATCCTGCCAGCTTTTCAATTTGGCAGGACAAGTCTTGAGCATCCCATGGCAAGGCATTGGCACAACACGCGCCCAAGTGGATGTGTCATCCTTGCACCCCGGGCTCTACTTCGTCCGGATCAATGCGACCACACAGCCCTTCCTCGTGCATCATTGATTGAAACTTATCCCGTGAAGATTCTTTTACGTGTCTTGCATGACAAAGGGCGGAAGACCAAAATAAATTTGCCTTCCGCCCTTCCGTGTAGTCATTAATTTGTCAATCGACGGGGTCACATTGCACGATGCGATCCATCACAAAATGGCGGGTTCTTCGTGAGCTTACAGGTGCACATGGCAGCCTGCTTGGACTCTTCTGCTTCAAATACCTTGGGCTGAAATCCCGAACCTTTGTGTGCGCCATTGCACCAAGGTTGGTTCTAGGATAAACCACAAGAACACCAAGCATAGGTTTTCCCTTCTTCTAGCGGCTCCATTTGTGGAGCACTTCCGGCTGATTTTGGTTGGTCCATGATGATTATTGAATTTCGAGGTGAACGGCCAACGTGAACACATCCTTGATGGCCTTGTCTCCTAGGTCATTGAAAAAGGAAGGCGATCCATATCGCACGTCGAACTTGGAACGATCAACATTGAGCGTCGCGTCGAATGCATTCTTTTTTCGCACGACTTCAAATTCAATGGACTCTGCATGGCCCTTGATGGTCAACTCCGCTTGAACAGTGGCTTTGCCCTTCTCAAAGGGTGTGCTTCCCAGCAATACCCGCTGCGCTTGCGGATGGCTTGAAACGCTGAAGAAATCATCTGAATTCAGGTGACCAATCAACTTGCCACCATACTCAGCACCAAGGTCTTCGTTGGTGATCGTGGTCATGTCGATGGTGAAACTTCCTGAAGCGATTTCATTGTTGCTGACCTCAAGAACTCCTTCAATCAATTGAATTGCGCCATAATGGGGATCTCCAACGACTTTGCCCGCTTCCCAGCGAAGACTCGACTTGGTAACATCCATGTTCATTGATTGCGCAAGGATGGGCGCGAATAGCATCGCTTGCACTGCGAGGCTCGCGGCGACTTTATACATTGAGTTTTTTTGCATTCCACAAACATCCCGCACAATCCACTCCAATCCCTTCACATAGATTCATTTCGTCTGACTCACTTCCCCACACGTTCAGCTCTGATCATGCTGAGTCGCTGAGGTGTGATGCCGAGGTAGGACGCCATGAGTTTTTGTGTCAGACGAGGGCTCAAATCAGGATACGTTTCCAAGAAATATTCATAACGTTCCAAAGCACTCGAACTCATCAGAAGCAGCACCCGGCGCTGCAACGTGCCTGCGTGCCGCATCAAGCGAATGAATTCATCTTGTCCACCTTCCAAGGCCAGCACACGGTGCTCCCCTTGATGGATAGGCAAGAATTCAATGAGCGAAGGCTTCAATGCTCAAAGCACATGGCGCATCAAACCCAATGGCATCAAGGTCCGAGATGATCCAATCTTTGGGAGCAAACATGAACACATGTTCCTTTCCCATGTCATCAACGAAAAATGAGCGGAGCAAACCGCTGTGTACTTTAAAAAAGCAGCTGGCCTTCTCCCCTTGTCTTTGGAGCAGCGCTCCCTTCTCGATGTTTCTCAGCTCGGACATTCCTGCAAATTACGCTGTTCATGGGCATGACATGGCCACGCGATCACCAAACATTGCCAACGAAAACCCGGACTTCTAGAACCGGCTCATTGCATTTGAAATTGTTCACCCTAACTTTCTACAAATCTGAAGTTTGAATGGAGCTTTGTTCTTCCCTCTTCCTTTTCTTTCGCAATTTTGGCAGGCATCTCATGCTCCTATTGTTGTCTTGCGCGGTCTTGAGCTCGTGCACAAAAACGGTGAATACCGACCCGGTCCCCTTGTGGAACATTCCTGCTGCGCCCGATCATTTTGGAGTTCAATTTGTTCCGATCGACAACCCGATCAGCGCGTTGAAATGGGAATTGGGGCGCGCCCTCTTTTTTGACACGCAGCTTTCGATTGACGGGATGATTAGCTGCGCTTCGTGCCACCTTCCTGCCCAGGCCTTTGGCGGATCGACCCCGACTACGGCTGGCGCCAACGGTGCTGCTGGGACCCGCAACGTCCCCGCTTTGAGCAACATTGGATGGCACCCTTATTTCACGCGAGAAGGCGGCGTGCCGACCCTCGAAATGCAGGTGCTTGTGCCCATTCAAGAAGCAAACGAATTCAACCACAACATCGTTTTGATCGCTGAGCAAATGGCCGGCGACTCGGTGTACAAACGGATGACACAGGATGCCTTTGGGGCAGCCCCCAGTCCATTCACCATCACCCGGGCCTTGGCTGCATTTGAGCGCACACTGATCAGCGGAACCTCTGCCTATGACCGCTGGGTTGAAGGGGATGCTTCATCGCTCTCACAAGCCGCTTTGCACGGTCAGGAAATCTTCGAATCCATCGGATGCGGTCAATGCCATACCGGGCCGCAATTTTCCGATTTCGAATTGAGGAACAACGGCACCTATGCCACTTATCCCGATTCGGGAGTCTACCGCTTGACCCTCAATCCGGATGACATCGGCAAGTTCAAAACGCCCAGTCTGCGCAACCTCTCGTATTCCGCCCCCTACATGTTCGATGGTTCTTTCGCCACGTTGGACGAGGTCATCGAAAACTACGCGCAAGGCGGGTCCAACCACTTCAATCAGGCAGTGGAAGTCCAACCTTTTCAAATCACCGCGGCCGAACGGTCCGATTTGAAGACTTTTTTGCAAGCATTGGACGATCCACAATTCGTGGCATGGAGCAACACTTTGGCTCCCTGAATGCCTCAAGATTCAAGTGGGCGGGGTCAACCGATTTGAATTTTTCAATTCATAGGCCATGGCCTCAACAGCAGCTTGCGTCGCATTCGTGATCTCATCCACACTTTCGGTTGAAAAGACCAACGGCATCCCAACCAACAAGGTTCCGCCAAAGGGCACAATCATGCTGCGACCCTTGGGTAAATTGCGGTACAAGCCGTCCAAGTAGATTGGAACGACTGGGATGCCGGGGTGACGCGAAGCCAAGTGGCCTACCCCGCGCTTGAAATCCCCCATCGAACCGGGGACTCCGCGGGTGCCTTCAGGAAATAAAATGAGACTACGGCCCTCAACAAGCATCGCGTCGAGCTGCTCGATGGGATCTTCGCCATTTTCTTTTCGACTCCTGGAAATCAACACCGCATTCACCAAATGGAGCATGCCCCATCGTTTGAAACCAGAACCGAAAAAATCCTGAGCGGCGACCGAATGGGTCAGATGAATGCGTGCACTCGGCACCACCGTCATGAGCGCCATGGCATCAAGGTGGCTGTTGTGATTGGCCACATAGATCACCGGACCTTTCAATGACACCTTGTCTGCCCTGATGTACTTCAGTTCAATGACCAGACCGAAAATCATGCGCCAAAACACCTTGTAGAGCAGCACAAACACGATGCGCTTAGCCAGCCTGTGAGGCTTCAGAATAGTGGAGGCATTGAAATCCGACATCGGTCTGGCAGCTAGGAGCCTTTAACTGGCACTACTAAAAAAGTAGATCAAATGAAAAAAGGGGGCCGCTGCCGCAGAAAACCCATCCAAACGATCCAGATACCCTCCGTGACCCGGAATGGCGTTGCCCGAATTTTTCACGCCAACATCCCGCTTGATGCCCGAGGCAATGGCATCCCCCATAAATCCAGCGACCGCGACACAAAACCCCGTGAACGCCGCTTCCCAAATTCCCAATGGCGTCAGAAAGCGCAAGCCTATTGCCAGCAGCGTTGTGGACAAGACGCCTCCGATGAGTCCTTCCCAAGTCTTGTTGGGACTGACGCGTGGCAATACCGGGTGTTTTCCCAACGTTTTTCCCCACGCGAATTGCAGAACGTCGTTCATTCCCACCAAGAAAATGAGGTACAAAAGCAATCCCTCGGGACCCGCTGTGAAGCCTGGGATTTCAGGCATTTGAAACAGCAGCGCCAAGTGACTCATGCCATAGACCCACGCAACGGATGGCAGATTGGCGATGTGGCGGGATTAGAAGAACAAAACTGTCAAGCCACCACCAATATTTGATAGTAGCACAACTGTTCAAATTACCAATGCACCCGCCATATCCGCCAATTTGCTGTTATGGGCTGGTTTTATTCTGTTTTTTCTCCTTTCAAATTTTTAAGAGTAAAAATTACAAAAACCAATGATGCTAAAACGAACAAATAAAGTCCGACTTGAGGGTCTACACTTGCTCGTGCAGAACCACCACCGAAACTTGAACTGTAACTTCCTCCGCCACCTGCGCCAAACCAACCTAACATATACCCAAGTCCGTTTAGGAAATTTACGGCTCCAGCTATAAAGGCAAATTTGATGTTTTTGAATGCCATAAAACCACCTGCAAGCGCTACAAGTAAACCAAAAATACCTCCGCCGATTGAAATACCTGAAATACCACCTGAAGAATAGCTTGCACTGTAGCCACCAAAACTTGCTGAACTAGAAGCTTCTACCCAAGGTAAAAAAACACTGATTGCCGCTAATCCAGCAGCACCTAATGCGATGTAATTTAACTTTGCCATTTTGTTTGAATTTTTTATTTAATTTAATTGCGAATATAAGGCTTTTCGGATAACGCCCCGTTTTTTTGATGCGAATGGCCGTACTCCAAATCAAGCACAAAAAGACAACACAAAGTGCAATTGGCAACCCCTCGCTGACATCAGCTTCAAAACCAAGAAACAAGCAGAGGAGACCCCAAGCCAAGGTGCGATCACTCTTGCCCATCGGACCGTCATAGCGTCGCTCGCCATTGAGCCACCCGCCGAGAACGCCACTTAATTCATTGACAGCCGACAACCACAACAAAGCACCTACCCATCCCGCATGCATTCCGGTCAGAAGAGCGAGAGGCCACATCACGAGCGCATCACTGACCACATCGCCCAATTCGTTCAAAACGGCACCGCCTTTTGTGGTCATCCTATGTGAACGGGCCATCATGCCATCCAACGCATTCAAAATCATGCGCAGCAACAAGCACAGCACGACCATAAAATACCAAGCCGTTTGGTCTTGTCCTTGAGCAAACATCCAACCCATACACCCCGAAAGTGCCAAGGCCGACCACGTCAGCCCATTGGGCGTCACCCCAAGCCTTCGCAGCCATTCCATGGTTGGATTCAGCAATCGCTGGAATGCCGGCTTGAGCGCATATGTACTGGGTATTTTCATTCGGGTATAGGCTGGTTTTTATCGAATGGATAATCCGTCAACGGCACGCGTGACAGGCCTTCCGGAAAAACACCATGAGCAAAAAAGTACAAGAATGGTTCTCCTAGAATGTCCCATCGCGTATACATCATGTCATGATCCAAAGCCACATGAAAGGCATCAGAGGCCTGGCCATCGATTTTTTTCCAATCAAACTCTATCGGCCCCATCGCCTCCGCTTCATCTCGTAGCCAGCGCATCAATCCCGTTGCCCGGTTTTCAATGGACAGCCCTTTGACAATCGCCGGAGAAACCAGTGGTGGTGGCCACACCGCCTCACTTAAATCTTTCAGGACTTTCCCTTTCATCCATGTGCCCAAAATAGGAATGGCCGCCATCACCGCTTGCGGCGCCCGTTCTTGGATTGGACTCCGGTCATAAATAACATAAGTGAGGTTCGGAAGCGCGTGCGATTCGAGATACGTATGCAGTAAAAAAGCGCCTGCGATGTAACAAATTGAACGCACCTCGGCATACTCGGCAATGCGATATTCTTCTACAAACTCCTCCATGGCAACCGAGCTCGATGCCAATGACGGGCGCAGCAACACTTCGGGAATGAAGACATCCATGCCCTGCTCTTTCCAAAATGCCAACTGGGCTTTGCAAGCGCTTTTGTTGCCGCCAAAACCATTCATGATAATCAAGGCCGTTTTTTCACTCAGCGCGCGATCTGTGTCTTGGTAAACCCAATGGTCCGCAAACACGGGGTTGAAAACCCATTGAATGCAATCCCGAATATTCCATTCAATAAAAAGACCTTCATGGAGGACAATTTACAAAATACCTTTGACCCGAGACTTTATCGGTTTTGCGACAAGCATACGCTATTTAAAACAAGCAATCCTACATTGAAATTTCTCGTCAAAAAATCATTTATTAAACCGCATAAGGATTGATTCGTCCAAATTATGATGGCTTTAAAGCCATTTTGAGTCAACAAAACAACTTGAAAATCTCCCTTTCAAATTCAACCTAATGCCACGACTCATTGCACTGATATCAATTCTAGGAGGGTTTCTCACAATCGGATTGGCCCAATCGCCTACCATAGGACTCGTTCAAAATTCACCGGAGTCTTTTAATGGATACACGCTAGTATCCGCCACATCAGCCACCGAAAGTCATCTGATTGACAACTGTGGAAGGGTGGTGAACAAATGGGAAAGCGAGTACCGCATGGGAGAGTCTTCCTATCTCATGCAGGACGGTTCGTTGTTGCGCACTGCCCGAATCACCAGCTCAACATTTTTTGGAGGCGGGATTGGCGGTAGGATCGAGCGATTTTCTTGGGAAGGCGAGTTGACCTGGTCCTTCGATTATTTTTCAACTGAAGCGCACCATCACCATGACATGGCCGTGTTACCGAATGGGAATGTGCTGTTGATTGCCTGGGAATACCATTCGAATGAGGAGGCGCAAGCACTGGGGCGCTTGGATGACTCTCCTCTTTGGCCGCCGCAAATTGTGGAAATCGAACCCTTGGGAACGAATGAAGGCAACGTTGTTTGGGAGTGGCATGCTTGGGATCACCTCATCCAAGATGTGGACCCCAACTTACCAAATTATGGGAGTCCTTCCGATTTCCCTGGCCGGTTTGATCTCAATTACGAAAATCCCGGTGGAGGTGGTCCTTTGGGTGGAGATAGTGGGGATTGGTTCCATTGCAACGCCATCCACTACAACCCCACATTGGATCAGATCATGCTCAATAGCCGGAAGTGGAATGAATTCTACATCCTCGATCACAGCACAACAGCGGTCGAAGCCGCCACTTCTTTTGGTGGACAGACTGGTCGAGGTGGTGACCTTTTGTATCGTTGGGGCAACCCCCAAGCCTATGGTCGGGGCGGAGAAGCCGACCGTCAATTGTTCGGGCAACATGACCCCCATTGGTTGCAGCACGAGGAAGGAGCTACAGACGAAGTCAGTACGACCTCCATCCTCCTGTTCAACAATGGGGCAGGCCGCCCCAGTGGACCGCGCAGCTCGGTCGATGAATTGACCTTGCCCTTGCAGGAAGACGGAACATACGAGCTGCTCGACGATGCAGCCTTTGGGCCTTCTGGACTTGATTGGACGTATCCCGCCGTTTTGGACCCGGACTTCTACAGTGCCTTTATCAGCGGAGTGCAGCGCCTTCCCAACGGCAACTCGCTCATCTGCGAAGGAGACGACGGTCGGATTTTCGAGGTGACGTCCTCAGGGGAAACGGTCTGGGAATACATCACCGCAACGAGCTCCTTTGGTCCCAACACCCAAGGCAACGAGCCGTTTCAAAATGGCACGTTTCGAGCGTATCGCTATGGACCTGATTACCCTGGACTTGCCGGGAGAGACTTGACGCCCGGCGAACCGGTTGAATTGGATCCCTATCCTTCGGATTGTGTTACGACATCGGAAGAGCTGGACGTTTGGAATGCGGACGCGCCTTCCGCTTTGCGCTTCTCACTTCACCCCAATCCAACCAGCGGAGCTTTGAATTTGACCTTGGAACGTTGGGAAGGCGTCGAAGTGTACGTGTTGGATTTCAGTGGACGGCCGGTCATGGGTTGCCCCAATATCTTGAGCGAACAGAGTCAGATCGACCTCTCCTCTTTGACCAATGGCGCCTATTTCATACGGATTCAATCCGCTGAAGGCGTTGGAATTCAGCGCGTGGTTGTGATGCCATAACGGTCTCGGTGAGCGCCTGTTATTTTCAGACGCATGCGTTGCCAAATGATGCGAGTAAAATCAATAAATCGCCCATCCCGACCACACCGTCGCTATTCAAGTCTTCGGAACAGGTCGTTGGACTTTCTTCAAAAAAGCCCAATCCATTGTCATCACTGGCAAGCTCAGAATAATTCAATGCCGATGAGTACCTGCAGCCCACTGCAGCCGTATTGAAGAGTTCACGGCCATTCCGCATTCCTTCCAAAACAATTTAGGCGCCTAGAACCGCTCTAAAACATCAGGCAGGCCCAACACTCCCCATTCGCGACAATCGACTTATCTCGGTCGGGTTATGCGGCGTTGTCCTACGGTGTCCCCAGCTCTATTTAGTCTCATGCCATTGTTCAATTTGCTCTTGCAACATCCAGATGCACTCGCTGTCTCGCCTGCAATTCTCGGCAAAATAACCTCGCTTGAGAAGGGCAAAAGCAAAGTTCAAAGCAGGATGTTTCGTAAGTGCGGTATAAACTGCTACTTTTGCGCCCGATTGGCCCCGTAGTTCAACTGGATAGAATATCAGATTTCGGCTCTGATGGTTGGAGGTTCGAACCCTCCCGGGGTCACCAAGAAGCTTGCAAGTCACTGATTTGCAAGCTTTTTTGATTCTAACCCGCTCGACTCAATCACTTCCCACCCCAATAGGCCCGTTCATTGTCCGGAGAGCCAACTCAATCCGATACTTGAATAGTTCATGCGCTGATTGAATCCGACGCCAAAGCTCCAGTCCAATTGCAACCGGTCATGGACCAGCCATGTGAGGCCTGCATCGCCGCTAAACTCATCAACACCCGATTCGGATAGTGCACCATAGGTCTCCACGTAGAGACCGAGCTGATCATTGATTGCATGCCCCAAAGCCAGTGTGAATAAGCCTTGATTTTGAATTTCATTTTGGCTCTCACTCCGCATCCATCCTACGTTTACGGCCATCGACCAATCGCCATTTGAAGGCAAGGCAAGGCAAATCTTGTGCGATTGCATCCAGGACTTGTCGAGGTTGAATGATCCAGAAGGAAGGGAGACATGACTCAAAAGCCCCACTGCTACTTGACTTGCATCAAAACCGGAAAGTTGCACTTTCATTCCCAACTGGACATCGGTTGTACCCCGCGTCTTGATGGTTTCTCCTGTGAAGTCATTCGAAGATCGGTCAAAGCCCAATTCATGAACAAGACGAAGTTCTACGCGCTTGTGCAAGGCAATCCGAAACAAGGATGTAGGAAGCAACATGCGCTCAGCATTGTTTTGATCCCACTCAACGAGCATACCCCCTTCGTATTGCAAGGTGCCTGCGGGCACCACTTGGGGACTTTCCGTTTGATCAGGCCGGTCCGTTATGATCGTTTGACTCTTGGCAGCCATGCTCGTAAACACTGCCAGGATTAGTACAATTTTTCTCATGCTCAAAATTACCATTTCAGGCAAGAGTCAAAGCGCACCAAACAGATGCATTTCAGACACTTTTACACACTTGTCCAATGCCGGCAGCCTGTTCAAAAGGATGTAGCTCAAGGGGCTCTCCTCCCACCGCTTAGTGCTCATGGGAAATCACTTGCTTCTTGACGTGGCCGTCACTGTACATGTGAATCCTTAGCATCCCTGGGCTGGGATCCGCATCCCGCCCCATGAGATCCACAACGCGCACAACATGCGGAACCGGCACAGCAGACTCGAACTCTTGGCTGATTCCAACCGTCTGGGGACAGTAGTTTCCATCTGGGGCTACTAACGGCAACATGAATTGAGTGTTGCTGATCAGCTGGTCCATCAATGAATCCGTTTCCGCCAACAATTCAGCAGAATACAACTCCCATTCATCAGCAATACCACTGGCCGTTTGAGGGTCATCGAGAATCCCCATCTTCGTCACCAATGCCCAGTAGAGGTATTCAATGGCCATGCATTCGTAATCACATGTCCAATCATCGTAATGGTACCAAGCCTCCTTCGGGTACATGTCAGGGACCGACAGGTACTGCCCACCCCGGGCTACATCCATGGCTGCTGACAGCAACGACGATCCCGGGGAAAGACTAAACGCGTTTGGATACACGGAAACATGCCCCACAGCATTGATGGTGTGGAGCACCTCCTCTACAGTCGCGTCTTCCCCCCAGTAGCCCGGCTGGTTGGGGTTGATCTCATCTGAATACAACACTGCACCAATGCCATCCCCTTCGTAATTTTCAAAAAGCATCTCTTCCGCAATCGAGCCCTCTTCTTCAAAAATGGGCATGAGTGCTTGACCTGAAGCCAAGGCATATGCTACACTTTGATCGTCCACCACGCCATCTTCATTTTGATCCAACAACTCAGCAGCAACCGCTGCAGCATGCAGCACCTTCTCATCCGAAATAGACGATTCGGCGAGCAATTCAAAACAGCCGAGCACCTGCACATATTTCGAAAATTCAGACAAAGCTGGGTCGTCGAGATATGGATTCTCCTCCAGCGTCAAGCAAACTGTATTTTGAGCGAAGCACCCTGACATTGTCAGAGAACTCGCAAGCAATAGAATGAAACTTTTCATCGCATTTTCATTGAAGAATTAGCGGTATTCACCGCGACAGACAACCTGAGAAGTCTCGTGAGAATCAACCCGCACTGACACAATCGCACAGTCCCCAGACCACGATGTCCACGGGACGATCATTCTGGACGAACCACTCGAGGATTCGAATGCTTGTCGACCATCAAGACCAAACATTTTCACGTGCAAGCGTCCCGTTTTGAAGTCAGAAGAAACGACCTCAAGGCCTTGGGATGTCGAGAGGAATTTCACCTCGTTTTGATTCTCAACTTCTTGGAGGTTCGACGTTGTGAGTTCTTCAATGAAGACTTGGTCCAAGAAGTAGAATGCTCCATACGTACTCACCGCTCCTGAATGGGTCGGGTTGGGTACCAACAAGGTCTGTTCATCGGACTTGAAATTTCCGAGGGTGATGAAATCAACGGCCCCTTCAAAGGTCAACGTATCCACAATCAAGGTCCACCCTTCCACATCATCAACGATCTCCTCATTGGAAACCTGGGGCTGCGCCTCAATGACTTCGTCACTATTGAGATTGACCGGCCCAACGGTCAGTAAAGCCTGCAATCCCGTCGAAGCAAACTCAATGTAATCCGCCAGCGAGACATAAAAACCGACCGCATAAGCCTGCCCCGGAACCAGCGGAACATCCAATTCTGCTTGCGCATAATGACGCTGATTGAACCCTTCAATGGTATAGGCATACAATCCCGCCATGGCTTGCCCTTCGAATGGCAGTTGGGTGCCGCGGATTCCAATCGGTCCCGAATACGTGCTAACAGGTTGCGCGTTGTAACACGACGCGTCAGCATCCGTAAAGAACATCTGGGGCGCGCCATTGGTTGGACTCACCCAGTCAAACATGGTATTGCTGAAATCATTGGGGCCCATGATGCCGCAGAACGGGCCTTCGACCGCTTCAAATCCCGGATCTGGGATGATATTCTGCGCGACAGCCTCCGCTGCAAAAGCCATCCCCACAAAGACCAAAAAAATGTACACGGTCTTTTTTAACATGGCCTTGACGCTTTTCTGATTCAACGTGCAAATACAATGGACGAAATATACATCCCATCTAAAGCGGTTTGTTTCTCCACTCTTCCAATCATGCCTTAGATTTAGAATTGATTGAGCCGCTCACCAACAACAATCTAACCATAGAACGCCATTATGATTCAGCCCATCCTTCAAGGCATTTTGTTCTTGACGGCTTGTCTCGTCAGTCTTGAATCGCGGGGTCAATTGGACACCATCCATTGGGTGCCACCGCTTCACAGTCGAGATCCAGGTCAGATCAATGACCATTATTTGTACTTGTCGACACCGAGCGTAGACCCGGTGGAAGTGACCATTCGGGATGGTTCAGGAACACCCTTTGGAGACTCCCCTTACACCGTTCAAAATGGTGCTCCACTGGAGATTTACATTGAAAATGGTCAAACTTCGGGAAGCAAACTGATGGTAGCCGAAAACGAATTGAATGCAACCCTCAACAACCGGGGGCTCATCATAGAGGCGTCCGCCCCCATTTTTTGCAATGCACGCTACCAGAGCAATTGGCAAGCCGAAGCCCTCACCTCCAAGGGATCCAAAGCCAAGGGAACAACTTTTCGCTACGGGGCGATGCCGATTTCCAACCAGGCGGGAATTCGGTCTTTTGTATTGGGCGTCATGGCGACCGAAGAGGCCGTTCAGGTGCAGGTTTCCAATTACAATCCCCAAGTTGTCTTCGCAGGAATACCCACCGTCAATGACGACAACTTGTCCTTTACACTCAACGCCGGTGAATGCCGTGTCTACTCCGGCTATGCCAATTCCGATGCCAATCTTGCCGGCATGATCGGCTCGCTGATTCAAAGCTCTGGAGACATCGTCGTGAACA
>JAQCJQ010000025.1 GCA_027593035.1 Bacteroidota bacterium
GTAGCTATATATTGGAAATTTTAGTTGGCAACGAACGGGTGAAATCAGCAAACTGGATTATCCAGCACTGATAGCTCGAAGACTTCAAAACATCATTACTACCCCATCATGAATCGACTAACACTGATTGTCTCTGGCTCGCTATTGCTCTCCTTGTGGGGCTGTCAAGAACATGTCCCTGCGGCCAATACCGATCCATTCAGTTGGAATTGCTCCTATGACGGACTCGTTCTCCCTGACGCAGAGGGGACATTGTTCATCATTGGAGGCGGAAGCCGTCCATTGGAACTCATGGATGGCGTGGTTCAGCGGCTTCCATCGAAGGATGCGCTTGTCATTGTGCTTCCCATGGCCAGTTCTGAGCCCGACACCTCGCTGCATTACGGCATCAAGCCTTTGGTAGAATTGGGGTGCACCAATGTCCATGGAATGAATTTGCAACCGGGAACGTACGGCGAAGCTCAGCTTGACAGCATCCGACAAGCCAAAGGAATCTATTTGTGTGGCGGAGACCAAGCCCGTTTCATGGCTGTAGCGAGTGGAAGCATCCAAGAGGCCATTCAACTGGCGTTCAAAAATGGTGCAATCATCGCTGGAAGCAGCGCAGGAGCGGCGATGATGAGTCAAGTCATGATCACGGGAGATCAAATCAAAGAGCCGGATTATGAATCGACGTTCAGCCGAATTGAAACCGACAACGCGATCTACGGAGAAGGATTGGGGCTTTTACAGCAGGCCATCATCGACCAACATTTCATTGAGCGGAGCCGATACAATCGCGCGCTAACAGCGTTACATGACCATCCCGGATTGCCCGTTTTTGGCATCGGAGAAAGCACAGCTTTGGTCATTGAACCCCACGCCATCAGCATTGAAGGAGCTGGTCAGGTGGTGCTTTTTCATCCCAATTCAGGAAAAGTCACGGCCAACGGACTCGTTCATTTTGACCAGCTTCGTTTGGATTTTTATGTCACAGGAGACCACATCCCTTAGGGTTGGCCATAGGGACCAAACATCAACACGTCTCTTCCATCTGGATGGGAATAAGCCCGAAACATGCCCGTGCTGTTGAAGACTAGGGCTATGTTGCCTTGAGCATCCACAGCCACCACGCCACCATCTCCACCCAGCGCCCCCATTTCATCAAAGATGGTATGGCGACAGGCCTCTTCCAAGGATTTCCCGCCATAGAGCATTTGAGCATGAATGTCTTGGGCGACGCCTGTCCGGATGAAATATTCTCCCCAACCTGTAGCTGACACGGCACAGCTTCGGTCATCGGCCCAAGTCCCTGCTCCGATGATGGGACTATCCCCGATTCGTCCATGCCTTTTGTAGGTCATTCCGCCTGTCGAGGTCGCCGCTGCCAAGTGACCATTTTGATCCAACACCACACATCCGACGGTGCCCCTTTTTTCATCCAACGGAACGGGCGCATCCCCTTCTCTTTCTGCCGCACCGACATACCGATCATAAGCCTTTGCGGTATCAAACCAATCGGAAGAAGCACTTTCAGCTCCTTGGTCGTGAGCAAATTCTCCAGCACCGTGGCCACTGAAAAACACGTGCTCACTCGAATCCATGATTGCGCGAGCCACCGAAATAGGATGTCGGTAGCCATTCAAACCTGTGACCGCGCCGCAATTTCGAGAGGCACCATCGGCAATCGAAGCATCCAACTCATGGGTTCCTTCCGCCGTGAACACAGCCCCTCTTCCCGCGTTGAACAACGAGTCGTCTTCTAGCAATCGCACCACGGCTTCCACCACATCGACAGCGGACGCCCCAGCAATCAACTGGGTTTCCCCCAAGGATAGCGCAGCTTCCAACGACGCGGTATAGAGCTCCTGTAATTCTGGAGACAAGGATTCCTCACCAAAATGGCCTGCACCACCATGAATGGCGATGGCCCAATTTCGCGTTGAGATTTGAGCTTGTCCCTCAATCGGTTCCGGTGAAGATTGACAAGCGTTCAACAAAATCGCCAATCCGAGTATGATCCTTGTTTGCATTGCAGCAAGATAGGAAAGTGTCTCATGTCGAGTATCCTCCAATTCGTTCGCGGCAGGATCAATCGCACAAAACCTCGAAGAAGCGTTCGAATCATCATGCCTACCAATTCTCCAAATTTCAGCCAAGCGTTGAATTCAATCGCTCTAGCCATGCCTTACATTGGCTTTGTATTATCAACTCAAATAGCACATTTCGAACAACAGAGACCGACCCTAAAGACGCTAACAGAAACGAGCAATGCCCTCCTCCACCTCTTCCACTCCTCTCCTCTCCGAAGAACTTTCGGGGCACCTGCTCCCCGCTTTGAGGATGTCGAGTATCGTGTTCATTGTCACCATCATGATGGTTTTGAATCGTCTGCTTCGCCTCTTTACTTTTCCGTTTCCTCAGCATCTCTATGCACGCTACAACGCTCGCTGGATCATCCATCCAGCCTCCCGAATTTTGATGCGAGTGATTGGCGTTCGAATGAAGGTCATTGGGGAAATCAGCACGACCCAACAGCTGGTCGTCAGTCACCACCAAGGCGTCATCGACTCCCTGATGCTCATGGCCTTATCTCCCTGCATGGTCATTTCCAATACGGAAATCCGAGGCGTTAGCGGAGTCGGATGGGCGATGGAACAGCTTGGTTTTGTCTTCGTCAATCGTTCACGCCGTCGGTCCATCCAAGAAGTCTTGGAGCCAACAATTGCCATGGTCGGCCTGTCCAAAATTAACGTGGGCTTCTTTCCCGAAGGCATGTCCAACAATGGATTTGAGATGCTTCCTTTCCACTCGTCATTTTTTCAAATTGCTGCAACGTCAGGAGCTGGAGTTACCCCGCTGGCATTTCAATACATCCAAGCCAACAAACGGCCAGTAACTCGAGCTGACCTGGATGTTTTTGTTTACTCCTCGCCCAAAGGATCGGTTGTCAAGTACGTCTACAACATGCTCCGAGTCCGACAAGTCAAAATCGAAGTGCGTGTATTGGAACCGATCCTACACGAGGAAATCCAACAGCAGGCGTTGAGTCGGAAGGACCTTTGCGGACTTGCTGAGCAACGCATCTCCGAAGCCTTCAAAGCGCGTGCGATCGTTGAAGCTCCGGAGCTACTGTAACTTCATACGGAACAATACAGTTCTTGAATGCTGCGCTGCAGGGCCTCGGGCCTTTGCGCTTCATCCCAAACGGAAGGCGCCAACCATTGCCCCAATGGCTGCTGTAGTCGGGACATTCGTTTCATGGCTCCACCAAGCTGACGATCCCAAACGCGAGCATAACGCAACGAGTCGTCCGGCCGCACCCATTTGCGTCGTGTGCCTTCGTCCATGGGTTTCCATGGAGCATTCAAATTCAAGTAGCCATAATCATCCGTCAACTGCTCACCAGGCTGAATGTCTCTGATCGCCAATTCAAAATCAAAAACAGTGCTCAGGCAATTGCTTCGGAAGCTGTGATTCACATAACGGGCATGGTCCCAGCAAAGCACCATTTGGCCACGGGAATTTTTGAAAGCAAAATACTCCAATTGATCTTGAGCGAAGGAGGGCAAACGCTGCACTTCTTCCTTCGAAAACACACGATCCAATGGGTCCTGGACCCAAGTGATTGTTCCTTTTGGAATCAGCGCCGTAGCGACAACTCCGTAGCCCACCTCATCGCTGATGAATTGAACTTTTGTCTGTGGATGTATCATCGTTATTGACGGCGAATTTGCATCAAATGCATCCCATTTGATTCGCGGCGATGAAAAAATATTTCCAATCGAATCCCTCCCTCACCACCAGGTTGTTTGTACCAATGAAATAGAAACACCCCCCCCATTTATATAAAAAAGTCTTCTTAAACAGCCCTCAAAAAAAAGACACCTTTCCACCTTTTCTCTTCCTCTAATGCATCTCCACCATCACCCGCTGGTAATCGACTTGACCCGCGCCGTGGAAAACGCAGACAAACAGGCCTTTTTGGCGGATGTTGAACTCCAACGGAGCAACCTGATTGCGCAGGTCATGGGTCTGCAACAGCCGACCATCCAACGTGAAGATTTCCAAATAATCCGCAGCGCTGTGGACCGTGAATTGGCCCGTGCTGGGATTGGGGTAAATGCGAGCTGCAGGAACGCTTTCCTCAGCGATTTCGATGGGAATCCCTGTGCACTCTTGGGGGAGATTGGCATCCAACCAATCCAGCCGAATGGCGATCCAATCTTTCAGAGCCTCCATCTCAGCGGCATACGTTTCAGGGATCGGTTCCAATTCGGGTGAAGCCGCGGCGATTCCAAGAAAAGGCCACTTCTGGTAATGCCGCGCTTGAACGTCGACGAGTAAATTCGAGACACTATCCACGTAATTCCCAAGGTAATCCATGTTCAAGAATTCCGCGCGGTATTCATCGTATCGGCACCTCAAGTGGTTCCCGAAGGTGCTGTCCTGAAGCAAACGCACATACCATTCGGGCGTGTAATTATCGGTCGGACAATTGTTGATCAAATGGGCCCACCCCGCCCCTTCCGTGCTTTCAAAAATTTCACAAGAAGCCAAGTTTTTCCAGGCCCAATCAAAATCCCAAGGCGGTCCCGCTTTGAACTTCCCTCCGTTGCTGTACTTGTCCTTGTGGAAGAACCGGCTCTTCTTGAAACCATCGTTGTTGCGACTCAATTCGTTGAGCAAGAAATAATCAATGAATGATTCCACATCGAGAAACTCGCGGTAGCCGGCTATGGGGTCATCAAACGCATCGCTATAGAGCGCCGTCTCCATGGAATCAACAAATGCTGCGATATAGTCCTTTTGGCTCGGTGTGATCACCTCAGGCTTGGGGATTTCATAGCGCAAGTGAACGTCGAAGGTGGGGTGGGCTGGCGGGCTGTAGGAAAGCTCCCAGCTGTTCTCATTGTTCCAGTAATTCATTTGCAGGAGGTAACCTCCCGTCACATCATCCCCCGCATTTTCATCGGGATTGAGCGTGGCGATATCCAGGCGTTCAGCATCGCGTTTGATCTTTTCGCCGAGCACATAGACGCCTTGGTAATGGCCATTCAACAGCACTTCACACAGCGTGGATCGTGGTGCATAGTTCCCCATTTTCGCAAAGAGATGCTGGGCGAGTGTATTTCGAATGAACGAGCGATCGTTGAAGTTGCTCAAGAGCACCCAATCATTTTCAGCCGGCATATCCACCAGCGGCACGTTGTTGTTGGTCCCGTCGAGGTTGCGCGTTTCAAATCCGTAAGGCTTCTGTGGGTAACCAGCAGAGGTCGCTCCTCTGATCTCAATGCCAATCTTCCCGTCGTAGTCCGAGGGTGCATCCGTCATGAAGTTCTCAAGCCCCGGACCATTGTACAATACTTGCAAATCCGCTGTGATCTTATCCTCCTGCACAATGGCCTGCTCATTCGTTTCGATGAGGAGAATCGGCAGCACCGAAGACTCCAATTCCACCGTTCCCGGATCCATGGAACAGATGTTCACGGCCCCGGACTGCCCGCCATAACCCCACAGCTGGAGATAAATCAACGATCCCGGCTCCAAATTGAAGACCGGAATCAAGGAGAAATATCCGGGGCCAGAATCGTCGTCACAAAAGACCTGTTGCAGCTCCGTGCAAGACGGGCCGGTCCAAACAGCCAATCCCGTATCGTTCAACTCACCGAGGCTTTCGGTGGTAAACAACAGACTTCCTGACTCAGGAACAACGTAGGTAAACCACAAATCACCTCCCTGAAAGTTGGCGCACCAAGGGCTGAAGGGTGACCCCGGCGCGGTCGCATTGTTCACTTCCACACAACCGATTTGACCTTCCATCGCGCTGCATGGATTTGATCCCGGGTCCGGCTCAATGCTGCAGTCCACAATGAAGATGTCCGTCATGCCCACTTCGGGTTCCGGGCCATCTCCTGCGATTAGATTTCCCACTCCTCCCAATAGATACCAGGTGTTTTCATTTTCGTATTCCCCAGAAAAATATTCCAATTGAATGGCATCGCCATCGCAAACCTCAAACATCAAGCTGCTGCCTTGATCCAAAGCAGTAAAGTTTTCAATGAGCACGTCATTGACGATGAGATTCAAATGCCCCCCATTCCAGCCATCGCCATACGAGTCATTCCCGACGAGCGTGTAATCACAGCATTGACCAAAAGCCC
Organism: Bacteroidota bacterium; assembly: GCA_027593035.1. Taxonomy (GTDB): domain Bacteria; phylum Bacteroidota; class Bacteroidia; order Flavobacteriales_D; family Sanyastnellaceae; genus UA16. The sequence continues at coordinate 6,144 of JAQCJQ010000025.1, forward strand.
CTGCGCCCAGAATCAAGGCCAAGCATAATAACGTCGATTTCATCCCATTCAATTTTCAGACTTTGAAGGTAATGTGGAAAACTAATCGGATCGTCCGTAGTCTATTCATTTCAAATTCGTTTAATTTATTTTTTAATACAAAAAACAACGATCGCTATGACTTCCTGGAAAAACGCCTCGACTTGGACTTTCGCCATCGGAATCCTTGGGATTTTGGGAAGCTGTGACTCGGCTTCATCCAGCAGTGTAGCCCCCACTGATACCATGCCTGCGGGAGTTACTCCTGCCTGCTTCTGCGCATCCGTCATGAGCAATGCCGACATCTATGAATACACTTCAAATCAAGCCAACAAGTGCCAAACCATGTACATCTGCTGGGACAATGCGTACATCGATTGCCTCATGAGCACCGAGCAGGTTTGGGTTGAATGTGTTGATTGAACCCTACCTCATCCACGCCAAAAAACCAAGACCTACAAACACACTGGACACGCATGAATCCAATAAACACCATACTCGTCCCTACATTTTTTTGTCTAATCGCCTGCAGCGAGACACCCCCTCCAATAGCGAAAGAACTTCCTGGCGATTCCAGCGAAATCAACACCCCTTGGGACGGCACATATTATGGCTCCCAAGGTGACTATTTCTTAAACAAAGCCTCTGGAGAACCCTTGGTAATTAACGGACAGAAAGTGCCAGTCCCGGGCTCTACCTTTATCTTCGAATTGAATGGCCTTGATGTCCAGGTGTACCAACGTGCCGACGACGACACCATGGAAAACGGTTTCGGTTATTACATCGGCACCTGTTTAGAAACCGCCCAATCCGAATCATCGGCACAACTCAGCTGTACATGCAAAGAGCAGTCATCAAGCACAACCTCTGAACCACCATTTGTATTATCAATCAACTTGGTGGACGGATCGATGGTTGTGTCCGGGAATTTTGGTCCCGAATTTTATGTTGCGATACCTGCTCAACCCTCTAATGCAGGACCGATCAAGTCAAACCTTGAGTTTACATCCCTCACGGGTCTTTGGGCGAATGATTGCACCCGAGATGAGCAAGGGTATTTGGACACAAAGTATTTTTTTGAATTGAATGAATTTGAAGGCTTGTTCAATATCTCCGGATACGAGTGGGGCGGCGAAATCATCCAAATGCAGCAGGCTTCTGACGCATTCACGATGGTGTACAACAATGAAAGCCCGTACGAGGGAAATCTCCCGATAATGGAAGTCACCTTAACCCTGATTGATTCGGAGACATGCGTAATAAGTGGTTTCCAAAGCATTGAATTCAAAAAATGCAATTCTTAAATCGCTGTTAAGCAAACGCTTGTTTCGAGTCCTGTTGCGATTTTGACAATTGACTCATTTTGATCAACAACCAGTGAATTCCGGATATCATGTCAACGGCTTTGATCGCTAAACCAAAATAATCAATCCCTATCAACCCATAAACATGAACAAGAAACTACTATTCATTGCAGGAGCCTTCGCTATTCTCTGTTTCGCCGCACTCGCTTTCAGCAACAGTTTCATCGCCGAAAAAATCGATGACGCTGTCTCAGATTACATCCGAGAAATTGATAACGATAGCAATTTGGAAATTGGCTATGATGACCTCACGTACAACCTGATCACATCGACAATAACCCTACAGGATTTTGAATTCACTGAATCCAAGGACGTCATTGAAATCGGGACAATCGACTTCAAAATTGGGTTGGATGATCTGCGAAAATTGAGCGAATCCGATCAAAACAGCGCCTTGTCCGATTTTACGATGACCTGCTACGAGATGGATGCTTCCGTTGAAGGCGAATCTTTCGAGATGACCAAAGGAACTCTTGATTATTCAGGACGTCTATCGATGGAAGATGATGACCAATCGGTTCGACTTCTCCGAATCGAACTCATTGAGCTTGAATCGAATGTAGATGACATGGCATTTGATGTGGGCTACCTCAACTTCAGCGTCGATGCCGGCGATGAAGCCCTTGACCTTCAGACCTTGACCAACTTGGACAATGCTTCCCTGATCGCTCTCAAAGACATCAAAATGGCACTTAGAATTTCAGACATGGACTTGCCTCGTGCGTCAACAAGAGAAATGGAATTGGATGACTTGGGCATTGGAGCCCTTCTCATCAATGATCTAGAAATCAATGCCAATCGAAACGGGGATGACCTTTCATTTTTCTTTTCATTTGATACGGACATGGCAGAAGGGATGTTGGATTGCACGCTGGATTATTCCAAAAGCGAAATCGACCCGGACATCGAATTTGAGCTCAGCCTGAACAACCTAGACAAGAGTATCCGACAAGTATTGGAGAGACGAATCGATTGGGGAAAAGACCAGGATGAATTTGAATTTGAATTCACTGGCACCGTATCTGAAATGGGTGCCGCTTTGCTCGAATCTGTTCAATGAAAGAGCCTGAGGCTGCTTGAAGTTCGGAGTGGACTAGGAATGTCCTAAGGAAAAGCCGCAATCGCACTGCGGCTTTTTTTGTCCAACAATCTTGCAAACGCCCGGAAGCCTTTCTTCGATTCCCCCAATGTTCCCACCCATCTTGCCTAGCTTTAGCCTCCGGAAAAAACCTCCCATTTCGCACCGCTGGTTGCATTCCCTTTGCACGCTATGAATACCAATCGCCTCCACAAATGCCTGAGTGACTATTGGGGATATGACACCTTGCGACCCGCGCAAGTGCCGGTCATCAACCATGTGTTGGCAGGCAATAGCGGACTGGCCTTGATGCCCACCGGAGGCGGTAAATCCCTATGCTATCAGCTCCCGAGTTTGTTGTTGCCCGGTCTCACGCTCGTCATTTCTCCGCTGATTGCCTTGATGAAAGACCAGGTGGATGATTTGTTGCTACGGAACATCCCCGTTGGGCTGCTCAATTCAAGCCAGAGTGATGAAGCATCCAACACGGTCTTTCGAGGGTTGACAGATGGCACGTTGAAAATTCTATACACGTCTCCCGAACGTTTATTTGCTCGGGACGCATTGCTTTTCACACAACTCAAGTCACTCAACATTTCGCTGATTGCCGTCGACGAAGCCCATTGCATCAGTTCGTGGGGACATGACTTTCGTCCAGCATATACCCGGTTGATCGAACTGCGACAGGCATTGCCCGAAGTGCCGTTGTTGGCGCTAACAGCCACTGCCGATGCCATGACGAAGCAAGACATCCGTCAGCAACTCGGATTGGAACAGGACGCGGTTTTTGAAAATAGCTTTGACCGTCCAGAAATCCACTACACCGCGATCAGACGCGACGACGAAAACGAGCAACTCCTGAAGTTTCTGGAGGAGCGGAAAGGCGAATCGGGCATCATTTACTGCTTGTCTCGAAAACGGACCGAGGCGGTATCGAAAATGTTGCAAAGCGAGGGGTTTTTGGCCTTATCGTACCATGCAGGATTGTCGACGGAAATTCGCACCGAACGGCAAAACCAGTTTGTCCGGGACGACATTCAAATCGTCGTGGCGACCATCGCTTTTGGCATGGGAATCGACAAAAACAACGTGCGCTTTGTCGTCCACATGAACCTGCCCAAGAACATGGAGGGCTATTACCAAGAAACGGGTCGGGCCGGACGGGATGGATTGACCAGTCACGCACTGCTCCTTCACGGCGGAAGTGACTTCATGACCTTGTCCAAGCACTGTGAAATCGACGGCAACCCCGAGCAATCAGATACCTTGTTGAAGAAACTGCGGCGGATGCAGGACTTCGCAGATTCATTTGCTTGCCGCCGACAAACGCTCCTGCAGTATTTCGGTGAGGCCCATGCTGGAAACTGCGACCATTGCGACAACTGCCAAACGGAATTTGACGTGTGGGATGCCACGCAGGAAGCCCAGAAACTCCTCTCCACGGTGGCCCGATTGGAATGGCCCTATGGTTTGGCCCACATCATCGAAATTCTCCGAGGTTCGAAGTCACAAAAGATCACGGCAGCTCAGCGTGAATTGTCCACGTATGGCATTGGTCAAGACTTGTCCAAGGCGCAGTGGACGCAAATTGGGAAAGAGTTGATTCAAAAAGGATTCCTCGCTCAATCCCCGGGCCGTTTTCCCACTTTGGTCCTGAATGATCTGTCTTGGGAAATCCTGAAAGGCCAATCGAAAGTCGAATTGACCAAGGTGGAATTCAAAGTCGAAAAGACCTCAAAACGCTCGACCTACGAGCGCCATGACCCTCCCGCCAATAAAGACCTGTTCAACTTGCTTCGAGCGAAACGCCAGGAACTGGCCAAGCAGCAAAATGTTCCCGCCTACATGGTTCTTTCTGACCGATCACTCAAGGAGCTCTGCCAATCCATGCCCGCAACATCGAAGCAGTTGCTCGGTGTCCACGGATTCGGCAAGGTCAAGGTTCAGCGTTTTGGCGCACAAATTTTGGAGGTCTTGGAACAATACGTCGCATCCTAAGCGATCGCTGAACGCTAGACCGCCCTATACAGGAGGCCCATCTAGCCATTCTCTGGAGCAACGGGCGCTCCTACATCCACTGTGATGAGTGCTGCGACCCGTTGGGCCTGAATGACCAAACTCGACACATCCGATCCCTTCTCATCGAACGCCAACGCCACGGCCATTCGCCGGTAAGGGCGGATGCTGGGTTTGGAAAAAATACGGAAGTCCGTATTGGGAATGGTGGCGGCTTCGGTAAGACCTGAAAAGATCGGCGGCCCGGCATTGACACCGTTTGAAGCGACATTTTCCGCAGCCAGGATCACCGCACTCGCACCGTTGCGCAGATGCTCAATCTCCAATACAGGAATCCCCAATACCGCGCGGGCATGCAACTCAAATTCCGAAAAGTTCTGTGTGCGACCGAGCGTCACCATGCCGGTGTCATGCGGACGCGGAGAAAGTTCAGAAAAATAAACCGTTCCAGGCTGGCCACCCTGACCGTTCTTGATGAAAAACTCAACGCCCCAGATGCCATTTCCACCGAGCGAGGCTGTGACCGCTGCAGCCATTTGTTGCGCCTCGAGCAACAACTCCGGCGCCATCGCTGCGGGCTGCCAACTCTCCTGGTAATCTCCTCGCTCCTGGCGGTGGCCAATCGGCGGGCAGAACAACGTCTGGCCATTCGCCTGCGTGAGTGTCAGCAGCGTGATCTCGTAATCGAAATCGATGAAAGACTCGACAATCACCTCTTCCAAATCCCCTCGAGATCCGTCCAATCCGTACTCCCATGCCTTTTGGACATCGGCTGCACTGCGGATCACGGACTGGCCCTTGCCCGAGCTTGACATGAGCGGCTTGACGACGCACGGCATGCCCACGGCCTGGACACCTTCCACCAGCTGTTCAAGGGAGCGTGCATAGCGATAGGGCGCTGTTTTGAGGTCTAACTCCTGGGCGGATAAATCACGAATGGCCCGCCGGTTCATGGTGAAATGCGCTGCTCGTGCCGAAGGAACGACCTGGATTCCTTGCTCTTCATACGCGTAGAACCGTTCGGTACGGATAGACTCCACTTCAGGAATGATGATATCGGGCTGGTGTTTCGCTACAATGGCATCAAGCGCATCGCCGTCCAGCATGTTGATCACTTCGCATTCCTGAGCGACCTGCATGGCCGGAGCATTCGCATACGCATCAACAGCAATCACGTGTTGCCCTAAACGCTGCAACGCGATCACCAACTCCTTGCCCAATTCACCGGATCCGAGCAGCACAATCTTCTTTCTCATGGGCGAAAGTTAGCCATCAAATGACATCCCCAAGATAGAAAACGATCACCGCCCAAAGCCTTTTTTAGCTTCAAATCCAACCCTCTCGACCCTGCTCAGTAAAGTCCAGTGAGCTACCAGCCTCTTCCAATTGATCCACGGAGAAATCTCCATCCATGAGGTAAACATCGTTGCATTTTGACTTGAAGTCATCGATCAAATCAGGAATGGATGCATTCCGATCGAGAACGGTCATTCCACCCATATCGGAATCTGCAAAATCACCATCCGCTTCGATGATATAAATCAACTGATCAGTCGCATTGATGAGATAAGCATCCACCGAAGAACGCGAGTAGTGAAAAGGAGTGGTATAGGCGCTCCCAATTAGGTGTTTCATCAATCCGACATCCTTCAATACTTCGCTGTATTCATCCAGAAACTCTTGCAACTCATCTTCTGCAATGGCTGCATTCATTTGCTGAAAATACATGCGCTGTTCTTGTAATTTTTTTGTGTCTTCCATGGTGGATCTGCTTCAGGTTCTCGTCATTTAATTGGTTCTATTAAGATACGAAATTCAATGCGAAAAACAGCACTTAAAGGGTTGTAAATCAGACATAAAATACGCTTTAAAACCAAATAAATACACCTCAAATCCGCGGTGAAATCATCACGCGAAGGCAACGCCTCTGAGACCGCAAAAAAGCGTTTCATGGCCAACGTCCAAATGCAGAACGCTGGCCTGGTGGCGCGCTGACAATTCGCTTGAAATGGAGGCATGGTCAATCCATAGATGCCCAAACAACCTTTGCAAAAAAATGACACAATTGACTACCTTGCTTACGAACACAAATCACCCGAAATGAAATCATTTTCTCTGGCATTCGCAGCATCCCTGCTCACATTCGCTTTTACCCTTGGAGCCCAAGCTCAAAACACCCTTCAATTGCAACTGCAGCATCTGATCAACGGTGAAGCATTGGAGTTGGAAACCAACCATTCCATTTTCGGAACGAACCTCGCAATTGACCGGCTGGAATACTATCTCAGCGATTTCGTCATCACACACGATGGAGGTCAAACTACGGAACTCACCGACACCTATATTTTGGTCAACGTAGACGATGACGAGCCGATGTATTCTTTGGGCGATTGGGACATCAACAATGTGGAGGCCATTGATTTCAGCGTGGGAGTGGACGAAGAGCACAACCACCTCGACCCTGCCACATATGCTTCAGGCCATCCATTGGCACCCCAATATCCAAGCATGCACTGGGGCTGGGCAAGTGGCTATCGTTTTGTGGCATTGGAAGGATTGGCCGGGTCCAATCTCAATGCCGTATTCGAAGTTCACGCTCTCGGAGACAACAATTTCTTCAATCAATCTCATGAACTCGCTGCTTCAGCGGTGGATGGCAACGTGACCATCTCCCTGCACGCCAACTACGAAAACTTGTTCATTCAGCTCAATGTTGCCAATGGCTTGATCGAGCACTCAACCACGAACGAGGCCGTCACCGTTTTGGAGAACATGCGAGACGAAGTGTTTGCTCCGGGCACAAGTGCTGTCGGACTGAGTGATCTGCTGGATGCGCCTGAATGGTGCCGTGCTTATCCCAACCCTTCATCGGATTGGATGCAATTGATTTGGTCCAACGACGTCATGGGGTCCACTTTTGACATCACGGATACGCAGGGACGCGTTGTTCATTCAGCCAATATCCAGAGCCCTATGGACGTATTGGATGTTCAAGGATGGGCGCCTGGTATTTATTTCATCCAAAGCCCGGTTGAAAGAGTCGCCAAGCGTCTCATCATTCAATAAATCATGCTCTGCTGTTCTCAATCCTGTGCCATAGGACGTCGGAAAAAGAGATGAAGCATGGACTTATTTGCCTTCCTCAATACCCCGTTTTCAATGAACGGTTCACGCTCTTTCAATTGGAATACCGGATCACCCCACCCCAAGTGGATCCTGATCGCTGTGCTGCTTGCAGGGACCATCGCTTCATGCAACCGCACTCCGGATGAACCCGAAATCACAGCGGATTCAACACCGTATCAACTGGTATTCCCAGCACATGTGACACCCCCCATTCTGCCGGCAGACAATCCTTTGACTCAGGCTAAAGTTGAACTTGGACGCATGTTGTTTCACGAAACCGCATTGAGTGGTGATGAAACCATGAGCTGCGCAACTTGCCACCTTCAAAGCGCTGGCTTTAGCGATACCGCTCGGTTTTCAATTGGCATTCAAGGCCTGCCTGGACATCGACAGGCCATGGCCGTGTCGAACATGGCCTGGAACTCCAATCGATTCTTTTGGGATGGCCGGGCTGAGTTGCTGAGACACCAATCCTTGCTTCCCATCGAAGATGAGCTGGAAATGGATGAAAACTTGGACGATGTCATCGCCAAGCTATCGGTAGAATCAGAATATGTGGACCAATTCACTCGGGCATTCGGAGATGCGAACATCACGCCGGAGCGAATCAGTTTGACCCTAGAGCAGTTTATGCTCAGCATCGTTTCCTATGGCAGTCGGTATGACCAACACCTCGCAGGACAGTCCGTATTGAATGAAAGTGAACTCAGAGGATTGGATCTGTTTTTCATGGAATACAATCCCTTTTTTCCTGAATTCAGCGGTGCGGATTGTGCGCATTGCCATTCCGGAATCAACTTCGAAAACGATGATTTCATGAACAACGGATTGGATAGCGATGCCGCCATGCAAGACAGTGGGTTCATGGTGGTTACCGGGAGTCCCCAGGATCGCGCCAGATTCAAGGTAACCAGCCTTCGCAACATCGAACTCACGCCACCCTACATGCATGACGGTCGTTTCGCCACGCTGGAAGAGGTCGTTGATCACTACAATGAAGGCATTCAATTGTCCGCAACGGTCGATCCGGCATTGGCCGCCACGCAAGAGACGGGACTCCTCCTCGACGAACAAGACCGCATGGATTTGGTGGCCTTCCTGAAGTGCCTAACCGATCCCTCTCTTGCCGATAACCCTGCCTACGAATCGCCATTCTAGATCAAGGTATCCGAGCACTCAAAAGAGCTCAGCCCCGTGCTTTTCATTAGGCGGCCTGAATATTTGGCATTAAATTTTGTTTCTTTTGACATGAAGAAACAATGCAATGGCCCGTTTGTATCTGCGGCACATCCCCTGGCAGTCAGGCGGAGGGCGCGTTGCGTTTGGTCGCGGAGTGATCCACACAGTTATCGATTCACGTCGAGAGTGGACGCAGTAGAATTCAATTCACGATTGTCCGCTGGATCATCGAAATGAAATTGAATTCTGAGTTGATGCAGAAATCCATCTCATCATTGAAGTCACCCATTTTGACTGCCTTCCAATGAAAACGCAATTCCAAGGAGCCTCCTGCCGGAATGGTTTGATGAAACGTGTAACTGATGGAATTATCGATCGGAATGTGCGTACTCTCTAGATAGAGCGGTTCCGATGACATCAGAATGAATCCATCATGATAATCGTCTCCAACATCAACCGAGAATAGCTCTTGGTCACTTCCTGAGGAATTGCTGAGTGTCATTGTGGTCGTAAACTCCTCACCAACAGCAACCGTTGCTTGAGGACTTAAGGCTATTTGAATGCCTTCAATGTCTTCGCATGAAACGAACATGAAACAGCATGCAACGGCCATCATTGGCAGGGTTGCAAAATAATTATAATTCATTTTTATCAGATGTTTAAAGCACAATATGAATTCAAATACACCGTATTCCTAAATTACTGACCACATGAGAGTTCCTCTCCAATTCCTTTTAACAGCCAACCAACCGAGTTCCATGACCATCTGCTTCTGACATCAACGCGCTCTACAAGTCCTTTCAAATTAGATGCTCCCATCGATTGCGACGCTGAGCTTCATGAACATCGCAACGCTCTATGCGCATGATGACTTAGGACGCCATTATCCGATAAACCCGAGCCTTTCGCATCCAGAACACAATGCACCGGACCACCAAGGACAATGGACACCCTGAAAAAAAACGAATGAACATCGTGGTCTAAACTTGCCAAGGAGAGATTTCTGCGCTTGAGAATTGACATTGGATTTTTATATCAATTCGTTTAACAATACTTTAGGCATTATTAAATACCAAATTATGGAAAACAACAATGACTCGTTCAATCGCGAAGAGCATCTCGTGCCTTCGCTGAAAGCTGCAGTTTACTATCTCCTCGTCTACATCCCCCTTTTATTGCCCCTTGCAATTTGGAAAAACGCAGCCGTATCTCTTGCGAAGCTCTGGAGAGCACGCAGCGTCTCTTTTGAAAATCCTACGGGAAAATATCCCCTTTGGAGTCTGCTGTACAACTACCTCGTAACCTTCGTTTTTGATTCCGCTATTCTTTTGGCCTGGGCATTGGGGCTTTATCAAGCCCTTTTTGAGATAAAAGGGTACGAAGTATTCAATTACATGGATTTCTTCCCGGCGATGAAGACAATGCTTATCGGATTGCTGACAATCTACACGAGCGTCATCTTCTTAAAGCTGGCGAAAGAAAGCCTGAATTTCATACTCGAGAATCTCATCACTTGGATCCTGGATGTCATTCGTAGCATTGGACAGATGCTAGTCAATATCTGGAAGCTCAACATCGTAATCCGTCGAAAGGGGGAATAACGACCAAGTCTTCATCAAGAAATCCTCACCGCCTTCAAAAGGTCGTGGGGATTTTTTTCGCCTCAGAATGGTGTTTCAACGCCCCTCCACATGCAGCACGCGGCTGTAGCGCTTCAGGCTCCGCAGGAGGATGAAAACCGCGAAAGATCCGATGAGCGCACCTTGCCAAAACGGCTGCAATACCAACTCCCAGTCACGCGTCACATGCACGTAAGTCTTGCCAGCAGACACCATGGATAGACTGACAAAAACAGCGAAAAATCCGTTGTACTCTCGCTTCAAGACGTTGCGAAGAGAGAAGTCCACGTCCGGTGTTTGCCATTTGAGATTTCGAGGCCAAAAAGCAGGGACATCCAAAGACCAATCGAGGTAAGCCTGACCGAACTTCTTCCGCAAGAATGCCTCCTCAGCAAACATGATGCGTTCGTAGTACAGCCAATACAAAAGGCAGCAAACCACGGTGAACCACACATTCCCGACGTACACCATGATGCCGAGCCACATGAAAAAATTCCCGAGGTAAAGCGGATGCCGAACCAGGCTGTACATGCCTTGGGTATTCAACACTTCGGCGACTTGCCCGGCATTGGTATTCCGACCGGATGTGCCACGTGGCGTGTAGCCAATGGTCAAGGAGCGGATAACCAATCCCAGCATGGAGATGGCGATGCAAGCCACCGCGGAAATGAGGTCAAACGTCTGAAACAAGGGATCCCATTCCATGCCAATGACCATTGCCATGAGCACATACAAAACCAGGGGAAAGTATGAACGGCCGCGGAACAACCAATTTCCGGAGCGTTCCAATTCTTCAATCATTGCCATGGCCTGCGGTCTTGTTTTGCGGTTATCGGTCCGAAAGATAGTTCTTGTATCCGAGCTCAATCCCCAGCCAGTTGTAGCAAAATGATTTGAACCGGTCTTTGGATGTTCGGCGGTCAATCGTGATGTCGGTGTCGAAGGTCCAGTTTTGTCGTTGGATGCGCGCTGCCATGACATGGGGATGCGTTCCTGCGAACTTTTGCATTTGATGCACATCCCGGCCATAATCGTACGCGTCAGCAGGAACCACATGGGACGCTACCCAACGGTCATCATGCCACATCTTGTGAAAGCTCTCTTGCTTGCGTTGCATGGCTGCGGGCTCCTTGACCCACCCATAGTGGTGCATGAATGCCCCAACGCGCGCCACACGCAACTTGTGGTTGGGCCTTTTCCGAAACCCCTGTGCGTCCTGAAAAGAGAAAATTTCGCGTCCCGGTTTGATCACGCGAATTTCATTGCGGTACCATTTGCTGCTCGTCCCCACGTAATCGTACGAACCATAAAAGTGACGGTAGGGCAGCAACAATCCATCGATGCTTTCGCGATGCAAGTTTACCTGCATGGCCTCCTTCAAATTGGCATGCCCGTCTTCGTGCAAGACCTCATCTCCTTGGATATAAATGCACCAATCAGAATCCGGCGCGACAGCCGCCAGAGCCTTATCCGTTTCCTCTGCGAGAACACGCCCCCCTTCTCTCAGCGCATCATCCCAAACGGTTTGAATGACGCGAATCTTATCGGATGCAATCGCTTGGATCAACCCGAGCGTCGCATCATCTGATTGCCCTACAGCCACCACCACCTCATCACAAAGCGGGAGAATCGATTCAATCGCCTCCACGATGGGGTAATCGTAATCGACAGCGTTCCGGATGAATGTAAAACCTGATACTTTCATGGGGTCATTGGAACAAGCATCCAATGGGGTGCAAGTTAATCCGATAAATCGGGCAGGAAGAGCCGAACGCCCGCCCCTCCCCCTGAGAAGTCTTCCCTAGGAGCATGGACAAAAACGAATCGAAATGAAGACCTCTTCAGCCGCAAGGAGTTTTCCCCTTTATTTGCTGTGAACCAATCGCTTCTCCATGAAATTCTATCCGTCGCCCATTCTATTGGCTGTCGCCTGCACTTCTCTATCGGCCTTATTGGGCCTTTCGAGCTGTCAAACCACTTCCGACGAGACGAAAACAACCGACACGCCCACAGAAGGCACAGCTGTTTCACCCTATGCCCTGGAGTTTTCTGCAGAGCAACAAGCCGAGAGGGAAGCGAAGTGGTCCGAGGAGGGAGCTCGACGGATTGAATTGTCCAACGGCTACAGTGTGTTTACGCAAACTTTTGGCGAGAATCCGGATGTGTGCATTCTCACCTTGCACGGCGGCCCGGCAGCGACCCATGAATACCTGCTGTCACTCGCTTATGATTTGCCCACAGATCATGGATACGAAGTGGTGATGTACGATCAACTCGGGAGTTTTTTCAGTGATCAACCGAAGGAGGACATTTGGAACATCGACCGGTGGGTGGAAGAAGTGGAGGAAGTGCGACAGGCCTTGGGATACGATGCGTCCAATTTCTATTTATTGGGCAATAGCTGGGGAGGCATCCTGGGAATGGAATATGCCTTGAAGTATCCAGAGCACCTCAACGGCTTGATCGTGTGCAACATGGTTTCAAGCATTCCGGAATACGCGGCGTACAACCACGAAGTGCTCAGACCTCAAATGCGCTCTAGCCTGGTCGACTCACTCAATGCCTATGAGGAGGCCGGTGATTTTCAAAACGAAATCTACCTGGACTTGGTCCAACGGGAATTCTACAACAAGCACATCTGCCGGCTGAGTGAATGGCCAGAAGAGGTCGAAGTCTCATTCTCCCGTTTGAATTATCCCCTCTACGATTTGATGCAAGGTCCCAGCGAATTCAAGGTGGGCGGCCGCCTGATCGATTGGGACATCACCGACCGGTTGAGCGAAATCGCGACGCCCACGCTGATGGTTGGCGCCACGCACGACACCATGGATCCCCAAGCGATGAAACGGCAAGCGGGATTGGTGCAAAACGGACAAAGCTTGACGTGCGAGAATGGCTCCCATCTGTGCATGTGGGATGACCGAACCGTCTTCATGCAAGGGGTTGCGGCATTCATCGACGGTGTGGAGTTGAAGTAAAACGGCGCTAAAGCCTGCGCGTCGAGGCATTCCCTTCTTGCCCTGCAAAACAACATAACACCGTTGAATGAAGACTTTGCGGCGCTAAACCTGGAATTGGCAGATGTTCATCCAAGCTTTGTTGATTTGGTCGACGATGTCGGTTTGGAGTTCCGCTTGGCAGAACTCGACCCCAAGTGAGAGCCTACCACAGGGATCAATCGCATTCAGTCGGAATTAACGTACAACGGAAGTAACATAGCGCTCAAGCAAATGACTCAATGGGACCCAACGATGCATTTGAACATCTGGGTCCTGTACTCCTCGAATGGCAGCAATGTATCAGCATTTGCAGACTACCCTGCCGATAAGGCAATTCGTTCAGCGCTGAGACGATGCCTATTGTACCAACGAGATGCGCAACAACGTCCTGCATAAAACGGTGTAGTTATAGATAATATAACTCATCTAAAATTAGCAACTTAAAAAGATTCACCCACCCTACAATGGTGGTTTTGGAAAGTAGCCGAAAGTAGCATCAACCCTCCATCCATGACCGGAGGAACGTTCCGAAAAAAACAATCCCTCCGTGAATCACGAAGGGATTGCCATTTCAGTGGATCTTGTTGTTACGTAGAAAGCCTCAATTGCCGAGGTGCTTATAGATCTCGGCATAAATGCCATAAAACACAGGAATCACGGCAAGTGACAACAAAACAACAACGATTGCCCCCAGAATCGGTGCAGCAGACATCAATAGCATACCCAAGAAGTACACAACCATGTACAACAGGTTCGCCACGAGCAAGCTGAAGAAAATGGTCCACTTGTGACCATTGGTTCGCTTGTTGCTTTCGTTCAGAGCTTGCATGGGGTTCATCCCCTTGTCAACCAACAACATGGGCGCCAACAACCAACTTAAACTCATCACAATTCCGGGAATTCCCATAAAAAGGTATCCGATCATAATGCCCAACGATTGGAAACTGATCAACAAGAAGAATTCTCCCATCGATTCTCGGTATTTGGCATTGAAAATTTCCATTGGTGAAATGACCTCTCCCTTACTGAGGGCCACAGGCATGGTAACCAAGGCGATTGTGGTACCTACATTCAAGTATGGAATCCAGCAGGTAAGCAGCCATAAAATTGTCGCGCCTATCAGAGAAAGCGCATTCTTCAATCCAATGGCGATGCCATTGCGTACTACATCAGATACATTCATTTTTAATTAAATTAAGCTGGTTAAAGAAGTCACAATGGATCACTAAAAGTCATGTGAAACTGTATTGCATTCAGGCTTACAACACGCGAAAGGCTGACCCTCATATTTTGTCAAGGCTTTCAACGTCCGACCACGATGACGACCACGATGACGATGACGATGACGAATTAAAAGCATGAAATTATACGCGATCAATTCAATCAAACTGTTCTTCTCAACTTCTTTAGGATCACATCCAAAGTCCGCCTCCACAGCATGGTCATTGACAGAATTCTACGCTGAAGTTCCATTGTTCATGATGGACTTGCCATCTTTGGCAAAACACCATCGCATGAACTGCTCTCTCACCCCACGCTGTCTGCTCTCTTCCATCTTCGGTTTAGTCCTAATGATGACCAGCATGGGATTGATGGCCCAAGAAACTTTTTTCCATGATGGCCTAGACCGCTCCTACTTCCTGGAATTGCCCGACAACATCGAACCCGGGGCACCGCTGGTCATTGTCCTCCACGGGTATACAAGCGGCCCCGCAGTGATCTATAGCTACAGCGGGTGGTCGGCAATCTCCGCTGCCGAAGGCGTCGCCGTTTGCTATCCCGAAGGCACCTTGGACTATTTCGGCGTGCCGCATTGGAATGCCAACTTGGGCATCAGCGATACCGACGACCTCGGTTTCCTCGTAGCACTCGCCGAACACTTACAAACCACCCATAATTTGAGTCCAGATTGCACCTTCGTTTGCGGGATGTCCAATGGTGGATTCATGAGCTATTCGCTGGCCTGTCATGCCTCCAGCACTTTCCGAGCCATTGGTTCTGTCACAGGCCTTATGAGTGCCTCAGACTTCCAAACCTGCAACCCCGAGACGGTGGTACCGGTAGTGCACCTGCATGGCACCAACGATCTCACGGTATCCTATACCGAAGGCACCAACGATCCGTTCTTTTGGGGAGACACCGGAATGGAGGAAACCATGGACCTCTGGACGGGCTTAATGGGAACCACCCTCACTTACGAAACCCCGATGCCCAACGAAGAAGTTGTGGACCTGACGTCCGTCGATTTCATTCGGCATTACGGAGCGGCAGGCGGGCAAGAATTCCACCATTATCGAGTCAACGGAGGTGGCCACGAATGGTTTGGATCTTGGGGCAGTTTCGACATTCAATCCACCCAGGTGATCTGGGACTTTTTTTCCAACCAATGCTCTGGAGAATCAACCAGCACGGGCACGACCATCTCTCCTGCTGAAGATTTAATCTACAGCAACGGCCAATCATTTGGAGCGCACAAAGCATGTCAAATTGAAGGATATGACGCGCTCGGCAGGATGACCTTGGCAACTCAACCGATTGCTGCCGGCGAAATCTGGGATACCGCTCGCCTGTCGGGATCCTTCTTCATTCGGGCGTCCGTCGCAGGTCGTCCGGCGCAAATCATCCGCATCGGAGAGCCATTCCATTGAACCGAAAACAGCGAGGACATGACTTCATACATTTTGGCGCTTGACCAAGGCACGACTTCGAGTCGTTCGTTGATTTTCAATCAACAGGGCCAAATCAGCGGTCTATCCCAACAACCGTTTCAACAACACTTCCCTCAACCCGGCTGGGTCGAACATGACGCCTTAGAAATTTGGGAATCCCAACGGGCCACCATGGTCGATGCGGTGGAGCGCGCAGGGATTTCATGGGAGCAAATTGCAGCCATCGGCATCACCAACCAACGAGAAACTACCGTGATTTGGGACCGCAATACAGGCGTTCCGATCCACCCTGCCATTGTTTGGCAAGATCGTCGAACCGCTGAATTTTGCGATGCGTTGAAAGCAGCGGGGCAAGCCGAAAAGATCCAAGAAAAAACAGGACTCATCGTAGACGCCTACTTCTCCGCAACCAAAATAAAGTGGATCTTGGACGAAGTGCCGGGAGCACGAGAAAAAGCGGACGATGGGAGCTTGGCATTTGGGACCATCGATACGTGGTTGACCTGGAAGCTGACCGACGGTGCGGTCCATGTGACCGACCCTTCGAACGCATCGCGAACCATGCTGTACAACATCCACACGTTGGATTGGGATGAGGAGCTCTTGGAGCTGTTTGATGTGCCGCGCTCCCTGCTTCCAGATGTGCAGCCAAGCAGCCACATTTACGGGGAAACCAACGCCATCCATACCGGGGTTTCCATTCCCATTGCAGGCATCGCAGGCGACCAGCAAGCAGCCTTGTTTGGGCAGCAGTGCACGGAACCGGGCATGATCAAAAACACGTATGGCACGGGTTGTTTCATGCTCATGAATACCGGAGTTCAGGCCGTACGCTCAAACAACAACCTGCTCACCACTATCGCATGGCAAGTCAATGGACAGACGACCTATGCCTTGGAGGGCAGCGTGTTCATTGGAGGGGCCGTGGTGCAATGGCTTCGTGACGGATTGAAAATCATCCAAGATTCTCAAGATGTCGAAGCTTTAGCGGCACAAGTTTCGGATACGGGAGGGGTCTATGTTGTTCCCGCCTTTGCTGG
>JAQCJQ010000145.1 GCA_027593035.1 Bacteroidota bacterium
CTCTTCCAAATCCACAACTTGCTGAACCAGGTACTTGGGGACGTTGACCAATCCCAACCCTTCCGATTTGATGAGGATGTGGTTTTCATCCGCATTCACCCACTCTCCCAGTTTGATGCTTCCATCGGTCATAACAATCCGAATGTAGCGCGGATGTTCCTGTACCTCTGTTGTAGAGACTGTCTGTGCCTGAAGCCCCCTCAAAGGACTGCCGATTACCGAAAAGAAAACGACTGCCGTGAAAATGCGATTGAATGCCTTCATTTTAATTCTTAATTGGTTTAAAGTAAGTCGTGTTTGGACGAATCAAACGTTACCGTTTAGCGACTCGCCGATGGAAGTTCCACTCGTTCATCCAAAAAGAAACAGAAATGCCCAGAAAAACGACCAGGAAATCCAAGAAATACAGAAAACCCAGCTTGTTTGGATTGGTCGTTTTGTCGTGTGCTTTCATGGCGATGCCTTAAGCCGTGAAAATAGCCCAACGCACAGACAATGACAATCGACCGTTTTAAGACCGCTTATTTCGCTTCAAACCAAAACTGGGACGTCCGCCGCTACCACCATTGGGCGCGCTGCCAGAACTGCTGGCTCTATCCGTACTGCGCTTCTTCCCGTAACTTTCCTTTTTAGGGAAGCTACCTGGACGATCGGTGCTGATTCGTTGGCCGTAGCTTTCTTTTTTCGGAAAGCTACCGGGACTATCGCTGCGCTTGGGACGGTCGTTGCCATCATCGTTCCACTTTTTAGTGAAACCTTCTTTTTTCTTATACCCACCTGAACCTCCAGAACCAACTGAACCTCCATAACCACCTGAACCTCCATAACCACCTGAACCTCCATAACCTCCTGAACCTCCTGAACGACCGCCATATCCCCCGCGACTGAACCCTTCCTTGCGGTAAGGCTTGTCCGGTTCTGCGTTCGCTCGCTTGTTCAAATCAGTTTTTGAATCCAGATTGAGTCGCTTCATTTCGCCCGAAACTAGACGTGCAATGAGTTCTTCTTTAGACAGGTCAGCAAAATGGTTGCCCACCATCTCCATGTGCTCAGAGGCGATGCCCACAGCGGTCGGTTGATCGCTAAGTTCCGCAGCCCAGTTCTTCAATCGGGTTTGCACAATGATCGAGGCATCCGGAACTTGTATTTGTTCCATGGAAATGTCCAAGTCACGAGACAGCCGATTGATGTGCCCCTTTTCTTTCTTGTTGATGAAGGCCAGGGAAACGCCCTTTTTACCGGCACGTGCTGTACGGCCCGATCGATGCGTGTAATACGACTTGTCGTCTGGCAACGAATGGTGGAATACGTGCGTGAGGTCATTGACATCGATCCCGCGCGCGGCAACATCCGTGGCGATCAGCACCTGCAATTCACGTCGTTTGAAACGCTGCATAACACGATCTCGCTGGTGTTGCGAGAGGTCTCCATGAAGCGCATCCGCACGATATCCTTCTTTCAAAAGATCTTCCGCTAAGTTTTGGGTATCCCGCTTTGTTCGGCAGAACACAACCCCATACAAGTCGGGATCGAGGTCGAGAAACCGGCACATGGCCTCCAACTTGTCCGTATGCCGAACCAATGCATATTGGTGCTCAATGTTGACATTGACAGAAGTTCCGGGATCAATACGGACTTCGAACGGGTCCTCCATGTACTGCTTCACCATCCGACGAATCTCACTCGGCATGGTCGCAGAGAACAACCAGGTTTGTTTGGTGTCGGGAGTGAATTCGAGAATGGTATCCAGTTCCTCCTTGAATCCCATGTTGAGCATCTCATCGGCCTCGTCCAAGACGAGGTACTTGATCTGATCCAACTTCAATGCTTTGCGCTTGGCCAAATCAATGAGACGACCCGGCGTGGCAATCACCACATGGCACGGGCTGCGCAGCTGACGCATTTGATCGCTGATGCTCGCACCTCCATACACTGCAACGGTCTTCAGCCCTTTGATCTGCCCCGCAAACAACGCCATTTGTTGAGCAATTTGTTGCCCCAACTCTCGGGTAGGTGCTAGAATCAGCGCCTGGATGTGGGATTCATTCGGATCGAGTAGATCCAAAAGAGGCAATCCGAAAGCCGCAGTTTTTCCCGTTCCAGTTTGAGCCAAACCAATGAAATCGCGATTTCCCTCCAGCAGAACTGGGATGGCTTGGTTTTGGATTTCAGTGGGAGTTTCAAAACCGAGTTGACCGATGGCTTTGAGGATCGGGGCCGAGAGGCCAAGGTGATCAAATGATTCCAATAATTCTATACTTGGCGCAAATATCCGTCAGACGAGGGAGAAAAGCGCGCAAAGTCTTGGTTAATAAAGAATAATCCCGTCTTGAAGACCCTCGATTGCAAGGGTTCAAGCATGCAAAATGACCTGATTTGACGGATTGAACTTTTGCTAAACGCACTTGGCCGATAGCGGCAATAGCACGCTACCACTCACCCTCAAAGCTACAAACTCAAAAAACACGCTACCTATAACCTCGCCGCAGTCCCTATTGAAAATGAAGAACACAACACGCTTATCCCAACGATTTTCAAGCTCACCGAATGGAATTAACCCCTAATTCTATGCGATACAGCCTCAGCTCGCTCCGGTCTGCACCTATCTTTTTCCGGGCATTGTCATCATACTTTTCAATTGAGAACAGGATTGAAAACCTAACTTCGTCACTTTTCGAACCGAGCATTCCATGAAGCCCTTTCTCCCTCTTGTATTGTTTGCCTTAGGATTCTCCATGACGACGCGGGCACAGGACACCACCCGCGTACTTTTCATTGGAAACAGCTATTCTTATTTCAATGACATGCCGGTCATGTTGACAGACCTGGCCAACAGTTTAGGCCACGTGGTGGAAACGGAACAAAACACACCCGGCGGTGCAAGCCTGCAGGGTCACCTCAACAACCCAACAACCCTCAGTCTCATTCAACAAGGAGGCTGGGATTATGTGGTACTGCAAGAACAAAGTCAGAAGGCCTCGCTTCCTGAAGATCAAGTCATCGCCGATTTTTATCCTTCTGTGGCAGGGCTTGTGGAAGAAATCCGCCAATACAATGCCTGCGCTGTGCCCTTGCTTTACATGACGTGGGGACGAGAAAACGGGGATGCTCAAAATTGCAGTTGGTGGCCTCCCGTTTGCACCTACACGGGCATGCAGGAATTGTTGACCGATCGCTACCTCGAAGCCGCGGACATGACGGAGTCGTGGTGCGTGCCCGTCGGCATGGTTTGGGAGGACCTGTTGGGGGAATCGGGCATTGACTTGTACAACAACGACGGCTCACACCCTTCGCTCCAAGGTTCGTACCTGATTGCCAGTACGATGACCGTGGCGATGTTTGGTTCGGACCCAGGGCCCTCGGCTTACACCGGTGACATTGACGCCGCTGAGGCGGCATTGATCGATGCGGCTGTCTGGAACGTTTGGCAGAACCAACCCAATGCTTGGCGACAATACGACCTCATGGAGGCCAATCTATTCCACATCGAGAATACACTCGGATTCAACCTTCAACTGAGCACCAGCCCGTATGTTGACAGCGTGGTGGTTTCCACCGGTTCTGTTGTCTTCACCATGACCGATGGAGATGTTTATTCTTTGGAAGCCTCGGGCACAACCACCCTGGACCTCACGGTGTATAGTGCCTGTGGCGAGCCCGTTGAGATGAGCGAAACACTCGTTCACAGCGGTTCCACCGGAGTCAGTAACGACGAAACTCCACATATCGCCATATTCCCGAATCCCGCCAATGACCAGATCATTGTCCAGTATGATTTTCGCGGTCCTGTCACGGTTCGATTGTCTAGCTTGCGGGGTGATGTCATTCAGGAGTCCTTGCACCAAGAAACAAAGATTCAATTCGAC
>JAQCJQ010000146.1 GCA_027593035.1 Bacteroidota bacterium
CTCGGCGTGGAAATGACGGAGTTGCGAGGGCCGGACAACCAATACAAAAGCGCCGTTGAACCCTTCACTCGGACAAGCATGAGCGAGGCCAACCGCGAGCAGATGAACGCCTTGTTGGATGGGATTTGGGGCCAGGTGCGATCGGGCATCGCCTCAGGACGCAATTTGAGCGAGGAGCGAGTGGATGAGATTGCGGCTTCTTTGTCTTTGCGTGTGGCCCAAGACGGCGTCAATGTCGGTCTTTTCGATGGTCTGATGTATGAAGATGAGGTGAAGGATTGGGTTCGGGAGCAGGTCGGCGAGGAACCGGAATATTTGACGTTCAGTGATTACCTCATGCCCAGCATGGAAGAGGTGGGAATGGAGTTGAGTTTTTTGAGTTTTGTGGAAGAGCCGGAAGGAGAGAAGGAGGAAGAAGAGCCGCTCGGTGGTCGCTTGGCCGTGATCTATGCGGTGGGTGCCATTGAGTCGGGGGAAGGCGATGACCAAACCATTGGCTCTGCAACCTTGTCCAAGGCACTGCGTCAGGCGCGTCTCGCACCGGATGTGGAGGCTGTGGTGCTACGGGTCAACAGTCCCGGTGGATCGGCCTTGGCGAGCGATGTCATTTGGAGAGAGACGCAATTGCTGCAGGAAGCCGGAAAAACCTTGGTAGTCAGTATGGGAGATTTAGCCGCTTCAGGCGGGTATTACATCAGTGCTGGAGCGGACCGGATTTATGCCAATGCGACAACGATTACCGGTTCTATCGGTGTGTTTGGTATGCTGCCGCATGCCGGTGAATTGCTCAAGGACAAGATGGGATTGGCTTTTGATGATGTCCGCACACACCCGCATGCGGGAATGGGGCTGGACGAGCCATTGGATGCGGTGCAGATGGAAGCCATGAATGCCTCCATCACGGACATCTACAATGATTTCGTTTCGATCGTTGCGGAGGGTCGCGGCAAGTCGTTTGATGAAGTGAATGAAATGGCCCGTGGACGCGTTTGGACCGGGGCAGATGCCAAGGAACGTGGATTGGTCGATGTCATCGGAAACCTGGATGACGCCATTGCCGGAGCGGTCGAATTGGCGGGATTGGATTCCCTAGGAATAGACGATATCGTGTATTTGCCAGAAATGAAAAACCCGCTTGAGGCCTTCATTGAAGAATTTGCAGGCGTTACCGTAGCGGGCGAAGTGCTCGAATACATGGGCATGTCGGAGCAACAGACGCTGGAGCTCATGCGCGTCCATCGGATGCTCGAATCGGGAGACCGGGTGCAAGCACGCATGCCGTACCTGATTGATATCCGTTAATCGGAATCAGATAGAAGCCGCTCCTCCCTGGCCATTGAGGTCGAATTGAGAGTGAATCTGGTTGTTGCCCTATATTCGGGCATGCCTAAATTCTGTTTTCAAACCGGCACCATGGTGAGCATCGTTTTCATCATGGGGTGCTGGGGTTGTCAAAACCAAAAAGGCCTTCCAATGGAAGCCTTGGGTTCAGAGTTGTCCCCTTCAATGATGCCGCCTGTTCCCGCATGGGAGCAAGCTTCTTTTGAATTCATTTCTGCAGAAGTGGAAGGGGATTCGTTGCGCGTTGTTGTCCAATACGGCGGGGGATGTGGAGATCATCAATTTAGCTTGGTTGAATCAGGTCCTGCGATGAAGAGTTTGCCCCCGAAACAACCCATTGCGCTCGTGCACGAAACAACGGGTGATCCGTGCCGTGCTCTGATTGAAGAAACGCGCATGCTTGATTTATCATCTTTCCGGCGATCTCCTCATGGAACGACGGTCATTTTACTGGAGTCTCTTATTTTACCATATTCCTATGATTGATTGCAATCGCATCCCGAGGACCGGCATTTTGTGGGTCCTTTTCATCTCATTCGCTCAGTTCTCTTTGGCCCAAATTAGCCGCGGGGGCATCCCCAATTGGGATGTTGAGACTGAAGCAATCCCGGCGTTTCGAATGCCAGCGATTGACCGCGCGGCATTGGCTGAAGAAGATGCTGTGACCGATGCTTTCAAGGAGGTGCCTTGGCGTTTCGGGGTGGAATTTGAAGTGAGCATTTCCCCGGCTGAACAAGGACGGTGGACGCTGGAGTCGAATGAACGTGTTTGGCGGATGCGTTTTGATTCGCCTGATGCGCTCGCGCTCAGTTTCTACTTCGATGCGTTTGTTTTGCCCAAGGGCGCCCAGTTATTCGTTTGGAATGCTGCTCGAACGGACTTCATTGGAGCGTTTGATCATCGAAATAACAAAGAATGGGGAAGTCTAGCCATTGGTCAAACGGTTGGTTCGTCTGTTGTCATGGAATACCATGAACCTTTGAACGCCGCATTTGAAGCGGAACTTCACATTGCCCAAGTCGTGCACGCGTACCGCAGTGTATTTCGCCCAGAGACTGTTTTGGAGAATCGAGGCCCCTATGGCAATTCAGGTGCGTGCAACATCAACGTGAATTGTCCAGAAGGCATTCCATGGGCCACGGAAAGCAAGAGTGTCGCGCTCATTTTACAAGGCGGATTTGCCGCGTGCACGGGGGCATTGGTCAACAACACGGCACAAGATGGAACACCTTATTTCTTGACAGCCAATCACTGTTTGGGCAACCCCAACAACTGGATCTATTTGTTCAACCACGAAATTGCGGATTGCACAGGAAACACGAACAGTGCACCGACTTCTGATGTGATCAGTGGTGGAGTGCTCAGAGCGAGCAACGCGGGAAGTGATTTTGCTTTGGTGGAATTGAGCGAGGCGCCACCTGCATCGTATGATGTGCAGTATGCCGGCTGGGACGCCACCGGGGACAATCCAGAAACGGTGACGGGCATTCACCATCCAAGTGGAGATGTCAAAAAAATCTGTTTTGATGAAGACGGGCCGAATGCTCAAAACGCAGCCGGTGCCGCGGTTTGGTACATCAACCAATGGGAAGATGGAGTCACGGAGCCCGGTTCTTCAGGGTCGCCGCTATTCGATCAAAATCACCGCGTCGTGGGACAGTTGTACGGCGGAGCTGCCGCATGCAACGGTTCTGTCAACAATGGACAGGTCGATTACTACGGCCGATTTGACGTGAGTTGGGATGGAACGTCGGCTTCGACTCGGCTTTGGGATTGGTTGGATCCGGCCAACTCGGGTGTGTTGGTCTTGGACGGTTGGCCCGAAGGCGCGGTGTCCTACGAAGTGGACGCCGGGGTGCAGGTAACGGGCTTGCCGGAGTCCATTTTGTGTGGCGTTGAGACGGTGACGCCCAGTGTGCTGTTGACCAACATGGGACTGAATGATTTGGTTTCTGCAACCGTGAATTATAGCTTCAACGGAGCGGCGATCCAGAGCATTGAATGGACGGGTTTGTTGGCCCAGTATGCATCGGAAACGATTGATTTGCCTGCGTTGACTGTGGCGGCGGGCACCAATGACTTGGAGGTTTCGGTTGAAAACCCAAATGGGGCAACGGATGAAAACGCTTACAACAATGCATCGGCAGGATCATTCGACTCGTTTTCAGGGCCCACGGTCAATTATGAAATGATCCTGACGTTGGATGACTGGGGCAGCGAAGTGACCTGGGAGTTGCGCCAATTGAGTCAAGTGCTCTATACCGGTGGCCCATATGAGAATGATTTGGACGGAACTGAAATTGCTGTGGAGTGGTGCTTGGAGGCGGGTTGCTACACGTTTGAGATTTCGGACAGCTATGGCGATGGACTGTGCTGTGAGTATGGCGAAGGCGGATGGGAAATTTTAGATCCCGACGGCAATTCGGTGGCGACGGGTGGAGTCTATGAAGATCAGGATCAAGAGACGTTTTGTGCAGAAGAGGTTAGCGATGTTGAAGGGGTGGACGCGCGGCCTTTG
>JAQCJQ010000147.1 GCA_027593035.1 Bacteroidota bacterium
TGGCAATTCACAAGCCGGTCACCCCAGCCGGCTGCTTTCGTGCCTCTTTTGGGAGATACAGGGGTGTTTATTCTCAAGATCAAATGCAAGAACGCCGGGAAAATGCTCGAGATGCAAAAGGCTCGTGGATTGGAGTTGAAAACGCAAGTGAGCGAAAGAATCGATGGTTCCAAGCATTATTACCTCACAGACCCGCACGGATTCTGGTTTGAACTGGTCGAAAGTGAAGATTGGTTCGGACCATCGAGCTATGGCGGTGGAGTAGGGGGAGCTGTGATTGGAGTCAGCGACGTGGATCGCGCAATGAAACTATATGGAGGGGTTTTGGGCTACGACCAGATCATTCAGGACAAGGTGGGTGTTGTGGAAGAGTGGGGGGACATACCAGGAGGAAACGAACGGTACCGCAGAGTGATTCTGAAAAGATCCAAGCCGAACAAAGGACCTTTGAGTGAATTGTTGGGCTCAGGAGAATTGGAGTTGGTGCAGGCCCTCGACCGCACACCCAAGTCCATTTTTGCCGATCGCTTTTGGGGAGATTTGGGCTTTATCCATCTGTGTTTTGATGTTCGTGACATGAAAGCACTCGAACAGGAATTGGTGGAGGCGGGCTTTCCATTCACTGTCGATAGCAGCAACAGCTTTGATATGGGCGAAGCGAGTGGCCAATTCAGTTACATCGAAGATCCAGATGGAACGTTGATTGAATTTGTAGAAACCCACAAATTCCCCATCGTCAAGAATTTGGGTTGGTACCTGGATGTCAGAAAACGAAATCAAGAACAACCTTTACCGAAATGGATGTTGCGTTTATTGGCGCTGAACCGGGTCAAGGACTGATTGCGCAACGTATACACCAAGCCAAGCGATTCAGCGAAAAAGCGCTTGCAAACTGGCCAAGAAGATGCGTTCAATATCGGATTGACTGAGAAATTCTGCGCCCATTACACGCGTGTATTCATCTTCCGTGCGGGCTACATAGGTTTCGTCAAAAGCGGTGGTCAAATCGTTGATGGAAATGGATTTGGTTTCTTCAATGTTACCATCTGGTCGCAACGCTGTGACTGTGATTTCAGCGTTCACTTTGAGTGACGCTTCTCGTTGTTTGTTCATGACCACCATGTAGCCGCTTGATCGACCTTTTAAACTGACCGTGCATTCAATGAAATAATCAACGTCATGTCGTTTGGATGCCTTTTTTAGGCTGTATTTTGGAAAGCCGTCCATGCGGCTTGGATCTACGTTTATGGACAAACCTTTGGGGTAGGCAATCGCAATGGTGTCGAATCCATAGACGTCTAGCAACGCCGCTTGGAGTGTTTCACAAATGGACTCAACGTAATCTGCGTTCAATGTTTCGCGCGTCGTGTCCTCAACCCAATTTTGTCCGACATCATGTCCTTTGATATTTCCGGTCAGATCATATTTGGGCAACTGTTGGCGGAGACTTGGCGCTACGTCAAAATTGAAGTCAAATATGACAGCAGTCTGTGAGATGATTGGATTGCTCAGTGCTATGGCAAACAGCAAGGTGATAGCGCGCATGGAATGATTGTCGTTGTAAATCAATGCGAATCTAGTCCATCTATATAGATGCCTTGGAATACGAGCCCCTTGTGAATGATAATAATTATTATGTTAAATAGAATAGAGAAGAACGAAAAAGGAGCACGTAGCTCCTTTCTCAAATCCATCGTTGTGATATGCTCTATTTCAACAAGGCAGACATCTTGAGCATCAAATCGTCCTGCCCTGTACGTGCGTAGATGTCACGCAAGGAACGAACGGTATCCAAATCCTCAGGGTTGGCATTATGAGCCGCTTCCAAATAAGGTCGTCCAGAAAGAAACTTATCCTTGGCACCATCTTCGATTGTTTTTTGTTGTGCAGTTTCAGCTTTGGTCATACGCGGCTTCCACATGTCGTTCGCTGCATTGATGCCTTCAACCGCCTGGTTGAAATACATCGCTCCCAGATTGTAATTGGCATCGAAGTAATCTGGCGCTATTGAAATGGCCTTCAAATAGGCCTCTGCAGCCATTTCTGTTTTATCCAGGTTGTCATAGACACTGCCTAGGCTGAACCAAAGAATCTCATTGTCTGGATCTCCTTCCGCGGCAAGTTTTAAATTGTTCTCAGCGCGTGCATAATCTTGCGCTTCCAAATAGATATTGAGTTCTTCTATAATCAGACTCTGCTCGCGAGGAAATTGGACGCGGGCAGATTGGAGCTCAATCAAGGCGTCTTCAGTCCGTCCATTTTGACGCAAGATATTGGCCGCAAATAAGTAGACATTGGGCACTTGATAACCACTTTCTCCGCACGTTTTATAACGTGCTACAGCGTTATCAATGTCATTGGCTTTCTCATAGCACAGTGCGGCGTTAAAAATGGCCATGGTGTCCAATACATCAAACATGCCTGCAACTTCCGCGCTCAAATCAAACTTCCGGGCAGCGGGTCCATAATTTTCATTGGCATAGTCCGAGATTCCCTGATTGCCGGCTGTGGTTTGTACCAATCCTAGACCAATGATGATTTCCCGCTTATAGGATTCTTTCACGTCAAGTTCTTGTGCCTTTTTGTAGGAGTCACTAGCAATCCAAAGTGCCTGTGGATAGGCCCTAGAAAGCACGCTGTCTTGCGCAATGTTCAAGTAGATTTCACCTCGATACCGCCAAGTCTTGTCTTTAATTGCAGCTTTTTCAAGGGTGATCGCTTCGTCGATGTACGTTGCGGCAGAACTAAAGTCTCCAGATTTGTTGGCGTTGAATGCCGATACCACTTGCTTTTGACCGAACAAAGCGCCGGCGGAAAGCAGAAATAAAAAAGTGATTGCGTTCTTCATGAATCGAATGATTTTGCTTGCAGGTCAATGGGTTGTTTTCATGAGCTGAATCCAAAACAATGCCAAAGTTGATTTATTCTTCTGTTGTTTCAGGCGGAGTTGGGTTTTCAGGTGTGTCGCTACTGACAGCGTCATCACCTTCAATGAACTCTTCTTCGTCACTTTTGGGCACGCGGCAAACCGAAGCGATTTGATCATTGCCTCTGAGGGATATGAGCCGGACGCCTTGGGTAGCTCGTCCCATCACACGCAACTCTTCTACCGCTGTTCGAATGGTGATACCGGACTTGTTGATGATCATCAAGTCTTCTTCATCGGTGACATTCAAGATGCTAATGAGCTCCCCTGTCTTTTCCGTGACACTGATCGTCTTGACACCTTTTCCACCACGATTGGTAATGCGGTAATCTTCAACGGCTGATCGCTTGCCATACCCTTTTGAAGAGACCACCAGGATGTCGGAATCGGCGCTTCGAACGCAAACCATTCCAATGACTTCATCATCGGGTCCGCCTAGCGTTACTCCCTTCACTCCCATCGCTGTTCTGCCAACGGCGCGGACTTTTTCTTCATTGAATCGAATGGCCTTTCCTGATTTCAAACCGATGATGATTTCGTTTTCACCATTGGTCAGTCGAGCAGTGAGCAATTCATCCCCTTCACGAATGGTTACGGCATTGATGCCGTTGGTTCGTGGACGAGAGTATGCTTCCAAGGTGGTCTTCTTGATCAATCCTTGGCGCGTGGCGAGGACAACAAAGTTGTCCTTGACGTATACCGGATCCTTCAAATCCATCACAGGGATGTAGGCCAACACCTTATCGTCTTTCTCGATTTGTATCAAATTCTGAATCGCGCGTCCTTTGGAGACCTTGGAGCCTTCAGGCACTTCATAAATCCTCATCCAGAAACACTTTCCTTTTGCGGTGAAGATGAGGAGCCAATTGTGATTGGTTGCTGTGAAAATGTGTTCCACAAAATCCTCGTCACGTGTGGTTGCTCCTTTGGAC
>JAQCJQ010000148.1 GCA_027593035.1 Bacteroidota bacterium
AGCTCCTTCGAGCTTCACGCGTCCGTTGTCTACTTCGCGGTACGGAGTCTCGATGAAGCCCATCGAGTTGACCTTGGCGTAGACACAGAGTGAAGAAATCAGACCGATGTTTGGACCTTCTGGGGTCTCAATCGGACACAGACGGCCGTAGTGAGTGTAGTGAACGTCACGAACCTCAAAGCCCGCTCGCTCTCGAGAAAGTCCACCCGGTCCGAGTGCTGATATCCGACGCTTGTGCGTTACCTCGCTCAGAGGGTTCGTCTGATCCATGAACTGAGACAACTGGTTCGTTCCGAAGAAACTATTGATTACCGAGCTCAGCGTCTTGGCATTGATCAAATCTGTCGGAGTGAATACCTCATTATCTCGGACGTTCATACGCTCACGAATGGTTCGGGCCATACGAGCCAAACCAACTCCAAATTGGCTGTACAACTGTTCGCCAACTGTACGGATTCGACGATTCGAAAGGTGGTCGATATCATCGACGTCCGCATTCGAATTCACCAAATCCAACAGGTATTTGATGATGAGCAAAATATCGCTCTTCGTCAGGGTTCGATTTTGGACGTCATCCTTGATGTTCAGCTTACGGTTGATCCGGAAACGTCCCACTTCTCCAAGGTCATAACGTTGTTCAGAGAAAAACAATTTATCAATGACTCCGCGTGCTGTATCCAAATCTGGTGGCTCAGCATTTCGAAGTTGACGGTAGATATACTCCACTGCTTCCTTTTCAGAATTCGAACTGTCCTTCTGAAGCGTATTGTAGATGATGGTGTAATCAGCTTGGTTGATGTCCTCTTTGTGCAGGATAATCGACTTACTGCCGGAGTCAACAATCAAGTCGATGTGCTCCTTTTCCACAATCGTTTCACGATCGAGAACAACTTCATTTCGCTCAATGGATACCACCTCACCTGTATCTTCATCTACGAAGTCTTCCACCCAGGTTTTCAATACACGAGCGGCCAAACGACGACCGATCGCCCGCTTCAATCCCGCTTTGCTGACTTTTACTTCATCTGCCAGATTGAAAATATCCAGGATGTCACGATCCGTTTCGAAACCAATGGCTCGCAACAAAGTCGTTACAGGCAACTTCTTCTTTCGATCGATGTAAGCATACATGACATTGTTGATGTCCGTAGCAAATTCTATCCATGAACCTTTGAATGGGATGATCCGCGCGCTGTACAATTTGGTACCGTTCGCGTGACGACTCTGTCCAAAGAATACGCCCGGAGACCGGTGCAGTTGATTCACGATAACCCGCTCAGCACCATTGATCACAAATGAGCCTTGCGGCGTCATGTATGGGATGGTTCCTAAGTAGACATCTTGAACGATGGTCTCAAAATCCTCGTGTTCCGGATCCGTACAGTACAGCTTTAGTTTCGCCTTCAAAGGCACGCTGTATGTCAAACCCCGTTCAATGCATTCATTGATAGAATAGCGCGGGGGATCAACGAAATAATCGAGGAATTCAAGCACGAATTGATTTCGTGTATCCGTAATGGGGAAATTCTCACTAAAAACCTTAAAAAGGCCTTCCGATTCACGGTTTTCAGGATTCGTTTCTAGTTGAAAGAATTCCTGGAATGAGCGAAGTTGAATATCCAGAAAATCTGGACGTGACAACGGCATTTCAACGGATGAAAAGCTGATGCGCTCGGCGGTAGTTTGTTTCACCAAAGTCATGGTGGATTGTGATCTTAAGAGGAAACAGGCGATGGCGGTTGCAGGACAAAAAAACAAGGCAATAAAGGTCCAGGCGGGGAACCTGCTTCCCCACCTGGACCTGAAAACGGTCAGATATTGCGCTTACTTAAGCTCAACTTCTGCACCAGCTTCCTCGAGTTGAGCTTTGAGAGCTTCAGCTTCGTCTTTCGAAACACCTTCCTTTACAGGACCTGGAGCTCCGTCAACGATTTCTTTTGCCTCTTTCAAACCGAGACCGGTGAGTTCTTTTACTGCCTTAACAACTGCAAGCTTCGCAGAGCCTGCTGCCTTAAGGATTACATCGAATTCAGTTTGCGCTTCAGCGGCCTCTGCGTCACCACCACCCGCTCCGGGTGCTGCTACTGCTACTGCTGCTGCTGCTGGTTCAATTCCGTATTCGTCCTTCAAGATTGTGGCTAGTTCGTTGACCTCTTTTACTGTGAGGTTTACCAACTCTTCTGCCATTGATTTCAAATCAGCCATGATTGATGATTGAATTATTTGGTTCTATTAATTAATTTCAAGTGTCAAGCACCCCGTTCTTCCAGGGTTTTGACCAAACCAGCAATGGTATTGCCACCCGATTGCAACGCCCCCAGTACATTTTTGACTGGTGATTGCAACAAGCTTACAATATCTCCAAGGACTTCTTCCTTCGATTTCAACGAAGTCAGTGCATCCAATTGGTTTGCTCCAACGTAACAAGCTTCCTCAACATAGGCAGCTTTCAAAACAGGCTTTTTATGCTTCTTAGCAAAGTCTTTGATCAAACGAGCAGGCGTATTGCCTATATCGCTGAACATGAGCGCAGTTTGGCCGACCAATGAATCGTACAATTCACTGTAGTCTTTGCCTTCCACACGCTCCATTGCTTTCCGCAACAAAGTGTTTTTCACCACACGAAGTGTGATGTCCTTTTTTGAACTCTCTCGGCGCAGTAAAGTGGTCTGCTCTGCATTCAATCCGGACGCATCCGTCAAATACACAACATTCCTCTCCAACAGCATCTGAGAAAGCTCGTCAATCAATTGATCTTTTTCTTTACGAGTCATAATTTCTCAGATTAGGCCAATGCCGATTTTTGGTCAACATTGATTCCGGGTCCCATGGTGGAGTTCAAACAAACACTCATCATGTAAACTCCCTTCGCAGAAGCTGGCTTCAAACGCATCAACGTGCCGAGCACCTCTGAAACATTTTCATTCAGCTTATCCGCATCAAAGGAAACCTTCCCAACGGAGGCATGCACGATACCGTACTTGTCTACCTTAAAATCAATTTTTCCAGCTTTTACATCCTGTACAGCCTTGCCAACGTCCATAGTGACAGTTCCCGATTTCGGGTTAGGCATCAGTCCACGGGGTCCGAGTACTCGGCCCAATGCACCCACCTTGCCCATCACTTGGGGCGTGGTAATAATAACATCAACGTCGGTCCAGCCGCCCTTGATCTTGTCAATGTACTCGTCGAGCCCAACAAAATCCGCTCCTGCATCCTTTGCTTCCTGCTCTTTGTCAGGATTGCAAATGACGAGAACGCGAACTGTTTTTCCTGTTCCGTGAGGAAGAGAAACCGTTCCACGCACCATTTGGTTTGCTTTGCGAGGATCTACGCCGAGACGCACGGCAATGTCCACTGAAGCATCAAACTTGAGGTTTGAGCACTCTTTCACCAAAGCGGTCGCTTCGGATAGTGAGTACACTTTGTCAGGATCGACTTTTTCAGCGTATGCCTTTTGGTTCTTTGATAATTGTCCCATTTTGCGCTATTGTTGACGTTAGAAGGGTGATGTTCCTTCGACTCGAAGACCCATGCTTCGCGCTGTTCCCGCTACCATTTTCATGGCAGACTCCACTGAGAAACAGTTCAAATCGGGCATCTTGTCTTCTGCAATTGCGCGAACCTGATCCCAAGACACCTTGCCCTTCTTAATCCGGTTTGGCTCAGGTGAACCGCCTTTTAATTTGGCGGCCTCCATGAGCTGCACGGCAGCAGGGGGTGTCTTAATGACGAAGTCAAACGACTTGTCACTGTAGACCGTGATCACAACAGGGCAAACTTTGCCAGCCTTATCT
>JAQCJQ010000149.1 GCA_027593035.1 Bacteroidota bacterium
GCCAAGTCTTCAAAAGCGACCGTCTCATCATGCCAGCACTCAAAGCATCCATGTAGTCCAATACGCGCGGGTACTCATGGTGATTCTTGACATATTCAGCCATCCGAATCAGTTGGCAATAAACAACCTCAGGTTGAAGGTTGATTAAAAGGTTGGAAACTTGCTTTGCCGCGTGGCTTTGATAAAACCAATGCACTTGAAAGGGCCGGCTGCTCAGTGGAGACCACAACATGCGAAGCAGGCGGGAAGTCCACCGCACCTGACTCCAGTTTACCGAAGCGGTCACTTCAGCCAATGCGGCCAGGGCCTCAGCAGAAGGTGTGGACGCAACCAAACAAAATAAATGCACTTCATGGTCTTTGTGCAAGGAACGCAACTGGTGGTAAGCCCTCAATTTATCCCCCTTGTCCAAAGGCCATGGTAGCCTCGATGTCAGCATCAATACTTTCAAAGTTGATAGACCTCTTGAAAGTTGGCGACCATGGAAGCGATGAGTCGGTTGTTTTCGTAATGAGCTCGAGCCCACAGGCGTCCTTCTGAACCCATTTTGGTGGCCATTTCGGGATGCTCAAGCAAGTCGACCAGGCATGCTGCAAATTTTTCTGGAGTCGCCGCGATCATGAAATGTTTCCCGTCTTCAGCGGGAATGCCTTCAACTCCAATGGGGGTTGAGACAATGGGTCTGCCAGCAGCGAGGGCTTCAATGGCCTTGATCCGCATGCCGCTACCGCTCATCAAAGGAATCACCATGATTCCGCTGTCCGTCATCATGTCCCAGGCACTCTCAATTTCACCCAAGACTTGGATGCCCATGTTTTCAGGGAAGGACCAATCTGAAGAGAAATTACGACCGGCAAGCCTCAACGTGGCATGGGGGATACGCTGGCGGACCAATGGCCAAACGCGGTTAACAAACCACCTTATGCCCTGTTGGTTGGGGCGCCAGTCCATCGCACCGAGATGGAAGACGTGGTTGGCCGGTCCTGACGAATCTTTGGGCCACTCTGCGTCGTCCAATCCAAAGGGCACCAACTGCATGGGCAGCTCGCATCCCAATTCTCTAAAATTGGCCAGGTCCTCTGCTGAGATGGCGACAATTCCGTCGAAATCAGAGAGCACGGAGACCTCATATTTTTCCAGTTTTTCGGCCAGCCAATTCAAGTACATCTTGCGAGTGAATTGCGGTGTTTCATCGGCCAGATGTTGCCAAATTCGATGCTCCACATTGTGGGCGCGAAGAATGGTCAATCCGTCGCTATACCGCCGCACAGTCTTGAGATAAGGTGCTGTGAAAAGGGATTCAAAGAGAATCAAATCAAAAACGCTCGTCCTCAAAATGTGGGTCAAGCCTCTTTCGAGATCGGTCGAATGGAATCGGCTGATGTTGTAGCTATCGCCCGTAACCAGGCTGGAGAAGGCGTCCACCTTGTTCAGTCGCGTGTCAATGAATACAGCTTCTGCATTGGTTTCTTCCAACCAATGGGGGGCAATCAACTCGGGTTGCCAGGGATGTTTTTCCGTGCAGGCAGTGAGCACCTTGACAGAGTGTCCGGCCTGCAAAAGGCCTCGTGTCATCGCATCCATGGCACGGCAACCACCATCTAAACTAGGGAGAGGTGGTTTGTGACAGATTTGTAAAATGCGCATGACAATGAATGAAGGGCAAAATTAGTTGGCTTCTGCTTTTCTTGAACGTCTCCATTTAGGAATCGACCAAGCGAATACATGAGCGTCACGTACAGCCCTGCGCGTCAAGTAAATGGCAGCGGGTAACAAGATGGCTGTACTCATCCAGATGCCAACAGCAGGGGAGAGTTTTCCTGCTCGAATCATCTGTTCTCCAACAATGGACAGGATGTAATACCCCAAGAAAATGAGAATGGCCAGTACAGTGGGCATGCCCAAGCCTCCCTTGCGAATGATGGCGCCCAAAGGAGCTCCAATGAAAAAGAGCAGCAAACAGCTCGAGGCAAGAAAAAATTTCCGATGCCATTCAATGGCATGGCGGTCCTTCAGTTTTCTTTTCGCTTCGGCATCATCGATGGCATTGGCAATGCCTTGTCGTGTGTTGCGGCAAAGACTTCGTGCGCCATCAAAAGCCATGCGGCGCTGGGTCGGGCTCAGCAGCTCTAAAATGGAGCCGGTTGCGATGGTGCTGCCCACTGAGGTGAGCGTGTCCCGCAGCAGGGTGGATTGGCGTTCGCCATACAAGGCAACGTCTTGGTAGCGCGCAGCGGTCAACGACTCCAGGGAGTCCATTGCTGCAGATAGCTGGGCAATGGTCATCATTTCATGGGCGCGCTTAAACAAGCCTTCATCGACTTTACTGAAGTCCAATGAGGCCAGGTCGATTTCAAAGGTCTGACGGCCAAATTCCGTCACGACGTGTGGGTGCAAGCGTTCTTTTCTTCGCGCAGATTGCTCCAAGTCTTCCTCATAGCTTACTCCATTGATCATGGTCAACACAAGACGCTCTCCCACCTGATCCATTCGCCCTTGCTCCGATCGCATCACCCGGCTCACACCGGTAGTGCCTTCTCGGTGGTCATGAATGAGCACATCATGCAACATGCCGTCCTCATCCTTTTCGTCCACTCGAATGGCAAACCCCTCAATTCCATTGTAGAAAACGCCCTCCTGCAAATTCAGTGCGGGTCGTTTTTTGGTCACCGAAAAGAGCAGTGCCCGAAATTTCAAATTGGCTACAGGCCATGCGGCGTTGGAAAACCAGAAAGCTCCCATGGAAACAATGAGCATGGTGGCAACGAGGGGGCGCAAGATTCGATTCAGCGACATGCCCGCCGATTTGAGGGCCGTCAACTCGTTTTTTTCGGCCAAGGATCCAAGGGCCATAATGGAAGCTACCAGAATCCCCAGCGGCAGGGCGAGATTCACCAAGCGGGCAGAAGCATACATCATCAATTCGGCGATCACCAAAGGGGAGAGCCCTTTTCCAATCAAGTCGTCAGCGTACACCCATAAAAATTGCATGTCCAGTATGAACAACGCCACGGGCATGGTCACGGCAAATGGCGCCAAGAAGGACCGAAGTAAGAGCAGGGCTATCCGTCGCACGGCTCAAAGATAGGGAGGGAGTCTATGGAGAAGACTTTGATTAACTTGCCGGCTCAGCAATTCACTTGACCCATGCGAAATTATTTTTTGACGGCTTGCGCAGCCGCTCTCTTCATCACCGGATGTGGAGCCCCTGAAGGATCGGAAACCACCACTGCAGACGATTGGGCTGTGGCCCAAGAGACTAAGAGCGGAGCGAGCGAACCCGATGCCGACGGCTTTGTTTGGCAGACCGAACAATTTGCGGATTTGAAGTTGATTCGATACCAAGTTCCAGGGTTTGATCAACTCAATGAACGCCAGCAGGCGCTCGTGTATTGCCTCAACCAAGCGGGATTGAGCGGAAGGGATATCATGTATGATCAAAACAATCGCTACAATTTGCGCGTGCGGCATTTATTGGAATCCATCTATACCGGATTCGAAGGAGACCGGACTACCAACGGATGGGTGCGATTTGAAACGTACTTGAAGCGAATTTGGTTCTCGAATGGGATCCACCACCATTATTCCAATACCAAGCTTCAACCTGAATTTTCTGAAAGTTACTTCGATGAATTGCTAGCAGCGACAGGGCAAGCAGTCAACGAAGAGTTGCGAGGAGTTATTTTCAACCCAGATGTTGAACCCAAAAAAGAGGAGCAGGATGCAGCGAATGGCCTGGGTGAGAATTCAGCCG
>JAQCJQ010000150.1 GCA_027593035.1 Bacteroidota bacterium
GGGCCATGTGGGATGATTTTCAAAAGCCGCCGCAAGAAGTGGATTTGACGGAGATTTTTGTTTTGAAGCAAGAAATCAAAGCGATCAAAAAAGGGTTGAAGACCTGGGTGCGTCCCCAGCGTGTGCCGGGTGGTTTGTCACTGATCGGTTCGTCGTCTTGGATTCGTCCTGAAGCCAAAGGTGTGGCGCTGATCGTTGCTCCGTGGAATTACCCGATGCAGTTGCTTTTCCGTCCTTTGGTTGCGGCCATCGCAGCGGGGTGTACAGTCATGCTCAAGCCATCGGAATACACAGCGCACACCGCTCAAGTCCTTGCTGAAATCGTGGATGCTGTTTTCGATCCGCGCGAAGTGGCGCTGGTGCAAGGCGGTGTAGAAACGGCGACGGAATTGCTTCAATTGCCATTCAATCACATGTTTTTCACGGGCTCCCCTGATGTCGGTAAAATCGTCATGGCG
Source organism: Bacteroidota bacterium (assembly GCA_027593035.1). GTDB lineage: Bacteria > Bacteroidota > Bacteroidia > Flavobacteriales_D > Sanyastnellaceae > UA16. Next base: position 459 of record JAQCJQ010000150.1, read on the forward strand.
GCAGCGGCTAAAATCCCGTGCAGTGTGACCTTGGAATTGGGTGGGAAGTCGCCGGTCATCATGGACCCTTCGGCCAACATCAAAGCATCAGCCAAGCGCATTGCTTGGGCCAAATTGTCCAATGCAGGTCAAATCTGTGTGGCGCCCGATTACATCTTGGTGCACGAAAGCAAACGCGATGAATTGGTTGAAGCGCTCAAGCAGGCGATGGATGCCTTGTATCCCAATGCCGATTCCAAAGCCCAGGACTACCAGCGCATTGTACACCCGCGACACGCCGAACGCATCCAAGGACTCATCACCGATGCGAAGGAGCGAGGAGCCCAAGTGGTACAAGGTGGTCAAGTGGATGTCCAAGGATGTGAAGTCGCTCCAACATTGTTGGTGGATGTTCCTGTGGATTCCCGGATTTTACAAGAAGAAATATTTGGCCCGGTGTTGCCCATCGTGACGTGGAAAGAACCGGAGGAGGCCATCGCGTTCATCCGGGCGAGACCCACGCCATTGGCCTTGTATCTCTATGGCAAGAAACGTTCATTGACGCGGCGCTTTATCGACGAAATTCCTTCGGGAGGAGTGAGCATCAACAACAGTGTCATTCATGTATCGAGCACCGATTTGCCCTTTGGAGGACTGGGGTCCAGCGGAATTGGATCGAGCAATGGGGTGTTTGGATTCCGTGAATTCACCCATTATCGGGGAATGTATGCGCAACGTTGGGCGGGGCTTGGTCCTGCGCTGATGCCTCCGTACACCAAAGGCAAAAGCCGTCTCATTGACATCGCCTTGCGGTGGTTGTAATGCCGACTTCTTATCCTCACGGATCACCAAAAAGAAACGAACTAGGAATGGAGTGGATGAAGCAGCTTGTCGTGGTGTTGGGCCTCATGGTCATCTCCAGTGCCGCGGCACAAAAAGGAATTGAACGCATCGACCCGCCGCACTGGTGGGTGGACATGCACAACCAGGAACTTCAATTGATGGTCTATGGGGACAACGTGGCGAATTGGTCAGCGACCACCGACGCGCCCGGTATCCGCATTGACCGCACAGTGGCGGGCGACAGTGAGAACTACGTGTTTCTCTATCTCAACATCGGCAAGGACGTGCAGCCGGGCTCATTTTCCATCGCATGGAAAAACGCGGAGAATCGCAAAGCTGGCCGGTCGGATTATGTGCTGCATGAGCGCACGGTTCAGCAAGCGGGGTATGACAATTCAGACGCCATTTGCCTGATTACACCCGACCGTTTTGCCAATGGCAATCGAGACAACGATGAGGTCAAGGGGCTCCGTGAAGGCGTGAGTCGCGAAGATGATCACGGCCGCCATGGGGGGGACATTGCCGGAATTGAAGAGCACCTCGACTACCTTGATCGCATGGGGTTTACGGCCATTTGGCTGAATCCCATTTTGGAGAATGACCAACCCCAGTGGTCCTACCACGGCTATTCCACGACCGATTACTACCGCGTAGATCCGCGTTTTGGAACGAATGCAGAATACCGGGAGTTGGCGGATGCAGCGCGCGATCGGGACATGAAGGTGATCATGGACATGATCATGAATCACTGCGGCGATGAGCATCCCTGGATCGCAGACCCGCCCACCGAAGATTGGATCAGTATTGTCGGAATCTTCGCGCCCACCACACACCGGCGCACGTCTTTGCGGGATCCTTATGCCGCACAATCGGACGTTCAGGCCTTCACAGACGGATGGTTTGTGGAGACCATGCCTGATTTGAACCAGCGCCAACCTTTGTTGGGGGATTACCTGATTCAAAATACCATTTGGTGGATTGAGTATTTGGGCCTCGGCGGAATTCGGATGGACACCTACCCGTATTCGGATGCGGAATTCATGAGCCGCTGGACGTGTGAGATCATGGCGGCCTATCCGGAATTCAATATCTGTGGGGAAGAATGGAGTTTGAATCCAGCGGTATTGGCCTACTGGCAGCGCGATCAGGTCAATGCCAATGGCTACACCTCGTGTTTGCCGGGATTGCTCGATTTTCCGCTCCACGATGCGTTGATCAAAAGCCTCACGGAAGAGGAGGCCTGGCATTCCAATTGGGTCCGTTTGTATGAGATGCTGGGCAATGATTTCCTGTATGCACATCCGGACGAGCACATCATTTTTCCGGACAATCACGACATGAGCCGGATCCACACCCAGTTGGGAGATGATGCCCGCAAAACTCGATTGGCCCTGGTGTTTGTGGCGACGATGCGCGGCACCCCTCAATTCTACTATGGCACGGAATTCCTCATGTCCAATACCGGAGACGATAGCCACGGCAACATCCGCAGTGATTTTCCTGGGGGATGGGAGGGCGATGCGGTGAATGCATTCACCGGTGAGGGCTTGACCGCAGAAGCCTTGAGCTTTCAGACAGAGTTTAGCGAGTTGTTACAATGGCGCAAGACCGCCACAGCGGTTCATGGAGGTGAAGTCAAACATTACGTACCTGAGGCCGGTACCTATGTGTATTTCCGATTCAATGAGGATCAGAAACTCATGGTGCTCTTGAATCAAGGCGATATGCCGGAGACGTTGGATTTGTCCCGTTTTCACGAAGTGCTTCCTGCAGATGCACGTCTGACCAACGCATTGACCGGAGAGCGCATTGCTGCCTCTACAACGCTTGAAGTGCCCGCCTGGGCGGCCTGGATTCTAGAAGTAGAGTGAGTTGTTTTGCCCGGTCGCCTCAGGCCTTCCGGACAAACTCCGACTTGAGCCCCATGGCGCCAAACCCATCAATCTTGCACGCGATGTCATGTTCGCCATCGACCAAGCGAATGTTCTTCACCTTGGTGCCGGCTTTGACCGGCTTCGGCGCTCCTTTCACGGGCAAATCCTTGATGACGATGACGGTGTCCCCATCTTGAAGCGGGTTGCCATTGGAATCCAAGACCTGATCCGAATCATCGGCTTCTTGTGATTCCGAAGCGGCTTCAGGGCTCCACTCATGAGCACATTCCGGACAATTCAATAGCGTGCCGTTGGAATAAGCATACATGCATTGGCATTGAGGGCAAGGCGGGATGTTGTCCATGGCGAGAGTTCGTGGAATGACTAAGGTCAGGCATTTCCGCCGCATTCTACATTCCATTCACGTCGAGTTTCATTTGCACCTCGTTAGAAGTCATCTGAGTAATCTTTCCCAGAGCATCAGGAGCCTGGAGATTTTAACATTGGGCTGTCATAACTCTATGGCGCTTTCTTGATTTGGAGATGGAAATTTTTTTTCTTTCGTGCTTTATCAACCTTTAAATTTTCAGCGATGAAA
>JAQCJQ010000151.1 GCA_027593035.1 Bacteroidota bacterium
GGTGTTGTCGGGCCAGCTGTTCAATGGAGCAAAACGCTGTGTTCCGGCTCCACCACCACCACGGCCATCCGTCGTACGATAGGTGCCAGCGCTGTGCCAGGCCATCCGAATGAAGAATGGACCATAGTGTCCGTAATCCGCAGGCCACCATTCTTTCGAATCGGTCATGACGTGCTCAATGTCTTTTTTCAAAGCTTCCAAATCCAAGGAAGCGAAGGCCTCGGAATAATTGAAGGCCATTCCCATCGGGTTCGATGCCGCACCGTGCTGCCGCAAAATATTGATGTTGAGTAGGTTGGGCCACCAATCTTGGTTTTTGGTACCGCCTTTGGAGCCTTTTTCAGAGGAATGTCCCGTGAATGGGCATTTTGCAGCTCCGTCAGAAGAGGCTTCGTGTGAATGGCTATGATTCGAGTGATCCATTGGTTTTGATTGAGTTCGTAGCGGTTGCATCCAGGGCCTCATTGGACCATTGATGTCTTCTTTGCTGCGAAGTTAAAAACAATCCTGCTCGGTGCATCTACAATTGAGGCCCTTTTGACGCCCAGCTGCGGCCATCCTCAAGTTCATGGCGATTTTGAAAAAACAGATGGCCTCATTGTTCCGTGGCCATGGCTATTCCATTTATTTCGTCGAAATTAGCGGCTATGGAAAGTTCCGAATCTTCCTTGGTAGAAGAGACGCTATTGCATTATAAAATCATCGCTCAAAATCCGGATGCGCCTTGGTTGGTATTTGTGCACGGTGCCGGAGGGAGCATTCGAACGTGGAAGTTTCAATCCGATGCGTTGGCGCCGCACTTTCGATTGCTCCTAATCGATTTGCGGGATCATGGAGAGAGCAAGGACATCATGCCGGAGTTTCCTTCCTATGATTTTGATATAGTAGCGACGGATATCTTGGCTGTGATTGACAGTCTCGGCATTCAAAAAGCCCACTTCATTTCATTGAGTATCGGCAGCGTGATTTTGCAAAAAATCGACATTGAGCGTCCGGACTTGGTGGACCGCATGGTCATGGCTGGAGCTATTTTTGACGGCAGCACCATGATGCATTGGTTTGTCCATAGCGCCAAGCTCCTAACCTATATATTGCCCTACCGTGCAATGTATTGGTTGTTTAGCTTCATTGTGTTGCCACGCCGAAATCACCGATTGAGCCGGCATGTTTTCCGAAGACAAAGTTTGCGATTGACCGCGAGGGAATACTTGAAGTGGGTGGAATTGTACAAGCCATTCTTCAAGTTGATCAGCGTGTATTTCAACCGGCCCGTCACGAAGAAGGGACTCGTCGTAATGGGCAGCCAGGATCATATTTTCATCAACGGGGCGCAACGTTTTGCGAAGCTTCAGAAAAATGTAAAACTGACGGTGATTGAAAATTGCGGCCACGTTTGCAGCATTGAGGCTCCAGAGATATTCAATGATTTGGTCATCAAATTTTTGAGCAAACAAGAAGTTCCGCTGTTTGTTGAAGCCACGCCGGTGCCGAAAAGCTGGAGTGAGTTGCGCGCTATGCAAAACGCGTAACACCCGAGTTCGGAGATCTTAGCTAGCGGGTGTCCAGTTGGCAGGACAGCCTTCACCATGCGTTTGCACATGGTGCAACGCGGAAGCCATGCGCAAAGCTTCGTCCACACTGCGCCCCAAAGGATAGAAGTTGATCAATTGATGTTGAACAACACCGGTCTTGTCGATGAGGAACAATCCGCGCAAAGCCACCATGTCAGAATCTGCGGAAAGCAATCCGTCTTCGGTGTAGTCGTATTCACCACTGAGAACATCGTAGTTGGTGGTGATGGTTTTGTTGGCGTCTGAAACCAACGGATAACGCACGCCTTGGATGCCGCCCTCTGCTTGGGGAACCTTCATGAAGGCCATCTGCGTATCGGAGGTGTCGGTTGAACAACCGACCACAACCGTGTCGACCGCTTTGAAGGCGTCGAGTTGCACATCAAAAGCTTGCAATTCCGATTGGCACAACCCGGTGAAGCTTTTTGGATAGAAGAAGAACAAAACGTTGCTATTGCCGATGTACTGATCCAATGAAAACCCCTTAGAAAAGGATCCGTTGACAATTGCTGAACTTGAAAAATGGGGGGCTTTTCTTCCGACCAAATGCGCCATGGGTGTGTGTTGTTGGGTTTGAAACTCGCAGCGAAGTTACTTCGACATCGCTCGTCTATTGACCCGTGGGCGATATCTTTACCGCGTGAGCAATAAAATGAAAGGCCCGGATTGGTTTATCAATCGCGAACTCAGCTGGTTGGCTTTCAATCACAGAGTGTTGCAGGAGGCGTCGCATCCGGACAATCCGGTGATCGAGCGCATTCGCTTCTTGGGGATTTTCTCCAACAACTTGGATGAGTTTTTCCGCGTGCGCGTTGCCAACTTACAGCGAGTGGCTTTGGTGGGCAACAAGACGACCACAACACTGGGGTTTGATGTCAAGGAGACCTTGGCCAAAGTTTCAGAGCGGGTGATTGAGTTGCAGACAGAGTACAACCGTGCTTTTGAACTGGCCGTTTCAGATTTGGCCAAGGACAACATCCGTTTTGTCAATGAAAAAGAACTGAACGAGGAACAGCGGGCGTTTGCCTCCAATTATTTCAAACGAAAAATCCTCACCCACTTGGTCCCGATCATGATTGGGAAGCATGTGGCCTTCCCAGATTTGTTGGATGGTTCCTTGTATTTGGCGGTCGGATTGTTGCTCAATCAAAAGGGAAAGACCAAAACGCAATATGCCATTTTGGAAGTGCCGCGGCATGTCCCACGTTTTTTGGTTTTACCGTCCGACGGCTCCGAACAGGTGGTGGCGTTCATAGAAGACATCATCCGATTGGAGTTGCCGCGTATTTTCGGCTTGTTTCAACCGGAAGAGGTCGTGGCACATGCCATTAAGGTCACTCGGGATGCGGAGATTGACATGGATGATGACTTGTCCCGCTCGTTGATGGAGAAGATGCAGAGAGGTGTGGCAAGAAGAAGGCAAGGTGATTTTGTGCGCTTCTTGTATGATCAGGAGATGCCTGCGAAAATGCTGCAAATGCTGAAAAACAATTTGAGCTTAGCAGAATCTGAGAATGTCATTCCAGGCAGCCGCTATCACAACAAAAAGGACTTGATGGAATTTCCCAATTTGGGACGATTGGACTTGATGTACAACCGAATGGATCCCCTGGTTCATCCCCATCTGTGGAGAAAAAGCAGTTTGTTGGATCAAATCGGAAAGCGCGATATTTTGTTGCATTACCCTTACCATCAATTTGGTCAAGTGGTGGACATCTTGCGAGAAGCCGCGATTGATCCGTCCGTGCAATCGATCAAGATTAACCTGTACCGCTTGGCTAGAAATTCTCAGGTGATCAATGCCTTGATGAATGCATCCCGCAACGGCAAGGCGGTCCATGTGGTCATTGAATTGTCGGCCCGTTTCGATGAAAAACACAACATCGAGGTGTCCAATCAATTGCAAGAGGCCGGTGCCGTGGTCGAATTTGGGGTCAGTGGATTGAAGGTGCACTCCAAATTGTTTCTCATCACGAGGCATCGAGACCGGAAGGTGCAGCGCATCGCGCACATCGGAACAGGGAATTTCCATGAAGAGAAAGCGCGGGTCTTTTGTGATTTTGCCTTCTTGACTTCAGATCCGCAAATCACGGGTGAGGTGGACCGCTTGTTCCAGTTTTTCTCGAACAATTACG
>JAQCJQ010000152.1 GCA_027593035.1 Bacteroidota bacterium
CTTGTTCATCCAGAACAACACACGCCGTTTGATGCGGCGATTTTAAGATTTCTTCAAGTTGCGGTCTCAGGATGGATTCGTCAGAATTCAATTGCTTCCGTTGTCTCGCCGCTAGGTGTAGATCCAAAATTCGGTCGGTCTCCTGGATCAGCTCGATGCGAAGTCCATGGCGCTCGCCCTTTCGGATTTGCTTGAGTCGATGACTCGGAAAATTCATCACGGGGTCTTCCACATCAGCAGACCATTTCAATTGCCGCGTGTGTCGTTTTTGTGTATCCCATGATGACCCTCCTTCAAATGGCATCCCTGGAGGCAAATCCAGAATGATGCAGGGAATGCCCAGTTGCTCCAGAGTCTTCCAGCTTGGAGGCTTTGTCGATCCGATGTGCAAGGCTCCAGGAGGCGTGAAGAGGGCTCGAACCCCTTTGATGCATCCTGAAACCAGACCAAACTCCATGCCCGATTTCAAAGGCGCCCCATGCCCCATCCACATCGGGTCGGCATACCAAGAAACGGGAAGGTCATTTGAGTTGGACATAGGGGTCAAAGCTGCACAAAAAAGAACGTGAAACCGAATGTGAAGGTCATGCGATCTCGTTTCAAAGTGAAATGGGATGCTTAGAGGACGGGTCTGGATCCACCCACTTCAATCATTCCATGGCTTCAAGCCGATTCAGAATATCCTCCAACTGCTCCGCACTGATCTGCTTCGCTAAGATTGTTTTATCCCGATCCAACAAGAAAACTTTCGGAGTGGCAAACACATCAAATGTGGTCCGGAAGTTGAGGCTTTTCAGGGTGGTAATGCGTGACTGTATCAGCACCATTGCGCTGTCCTGGGCGTTGATCAAGGGATTGTCACTGACATTGATCCAATCGGTGTATTCCTTTTTACGCACATAATCTTGCCAAGGCTCCGGGTCAAAGTCATTTCCGATGGCATAGATTTCAAGGCCTTTTTCATGCCAGCGCTCATACAACTCCAGGAACTTGGGCAATTCTTTCTTGCAATGCCCACAGGTGCTTTCCCAAATGATGACGACAGTGTACTTGGCATCAAGGGCATGGAGTGATTCCCATTTGGTCTGATCCAAATCGGGCAGGACAATGTTCGGGATTTGATTGCCACACATGCTATCGCGCAATTCATCAGCTCGCTCCTGAATCTTTTTCAATTGATCCGGTTTAAGCCAAGTGGCTTTGCCTGTATTGTAATAGGAGTCGACCATGTCAACAAACACTTTGTCCATGCACATCACCTGCGACGACTCAGAAGCAAACGTGATGTAGTGCGTGATGTACTTGAACATTTCGTCATTACCTGCAGTGCGCTCAATCAGTCGATGCGCCTCAGCAGCAAGGGAGTCAGGAATTTGAGGCAATACCCGGGTCCAGAAACGATCCAAGATTTGATGGAAGCTTCCATCACGAACCAAACGAGGGTCTGTGAAATCCACACGGTCCCAGTAATGGTTGCGGTACCAACGGTATTGGAGGTCTTGAATGTTGACAATATTCGAGGGAAACTCGGGCATTGTAGGCTCCAAAACCATGTTCAAATACTTCGCGAAAAGCATTGTACCGTGCTCTTCCAATATGCGGCGCTGTTCGGCACCGACTTCATCTCCAAATGAACCCAGCACCTTTCTTGCGGCATTGATAGCAGCTTGCGAAGCGGTGGAGTCTGAAAGCACAGCCTCATGGGGGGCTGCTTGTGCTCTTCGCACAGAGAGAAACTCCATGTAATCGTAATACAGAGCATTTTCATTGCTTTGAAGGATCACGACATCTCCCGTGGGATCCTGAGCGGAAGTGCGCATCACGATGTCCTCTTCGACAGCTAAGAACTCAAAGAATTTTGGGCCTGGCATGACAATGGCATACTTGCCACACTCTTCTTTGACTCGCCCATCGAAACGAACGAATCCTGCCACATCGGCTACAGCGGTATCTGCGTAATACATCTTGTTGCCATAATAATGAGCTAAAAAGATGGTGTCACCAGAAAGACCATCAATGGTGACCTCAATGCTATGCTCTTGGGCCTTGGTTGTGGTCGAGTCCAGGAGGAAGGAGCAGGTGAGGAGGAGACCAGCGAATACAGCGTGATTACTTTGACGCATGAAATATTGTTTCATCAGTTTGTTCGAACTTGCAAGTGGTACAAATTTACTCAAGGCTTTAGGGTGTTTCAACGATTGATTTCACAAGGATTCTCAACAAATGAATGGCAATAAGCGTACCGTTTTTGTGATCGGCGCAGGGTGGGTTGGCGCTCCACTTGCTAGAAAACTTCATTTATCGGGTCACCGTGTGGTTGCCACCTCGCGAAGTGCCGAGAAGGTGAGAGCCTTGATGATGGCGGGCACTCATGCCGTGCGATGGGATTGCGAAGAACATCAACCAGGGGCCGATCGATCCGATTCATTGCAGCACATGGCAGGAGATACCACTCATTGGGTGTTGACCATTCCGCCACTGAAGGGAATGAATCAAGCAGAAAATGAACAATGGCATCGTGACGTGCTCCATGCGGCTGAAAAAAGTCAGGTGAAGCGCTTGGTGATTTTGAGTTCAACTTCCGTATATCCCGAAGAGGGAATGGTTCAAGAATCTGACGCCTCAGAGGATTCCATATCGCCCCATTCAGGTAAATCCATGCGGTCGCTTGAACGCGTCTTTGAATCAACGCAATTGGATGTTGTGATTTTACGTCTCGGCGCATTGATTGGTCCTGGGCGGCATCCGGCCATGAGGGCTTCCCAAAAGGGGTGGAGATCTCCCCATCGCCGCATGAATGCGACCACCTTGGAGGACGTTTTAAGGGCTTGTGACCATGTTCTTTTCCGCAAAGCTTGTCTGGGGCTATGCAACGTGGTTTCGCCGCACCACCCCACATTCAATGAGTTCGGAGAACGCCTTGTGGGAATGGGATGGCCACCGGTCTTGTTTCAAACTTCGCAAGAAGGAGCATTGGCCGTTGCCACAGGCAGAGCCGTGTCATCGGAAAAGCTGGTTCAGTCGGGATTTGTTTTCCAAACAAATGACCTCTTTGAATGGGCTTCAAATGCGGGTGGTATGAAAAGCGGATTGTACATTCCATCGGAGCTAGGTCCTATACACGGGACCTTGCATCACGCCACCGCAACGGGAGCGAAAAAACAGGCTCAAGTCAAAGAGATGCTAGTCTTTGCCCATGGCTACAAAGGGTTCAAGAACTGGGGGGCTTGGAGCCTCGCCCTGGACGCTTTGTGCAACCAACAACGCTCTGCATTTCGATTTGATTTCACCCACAACGGTGTTACGTCCTGGTTCCCTGATGAGATCATTGACACGGAACGCTGGAGTGAGAATACGTACCGAAAAGAAATCGATGAATTGAAGGCGGTCAGCACTCATTGGCTCAATCAAGGGTATCGTGTCAGTTTGATCGGACATAGCCGCGGTGGAGGAATCGCTTCCATTGCAGCGAGTGAGCTTCAAGCCTCGGGGACTCCAGTAGATGCTTGTCTGTTATGGGCCGCCGTCTCTGATTTTGAATCGCGATTTCCGGATGAAACCGCAATGTCCGCCTGGCAGCAGTCGGACCGATGGGAAATAATCAATCAACGAACGGGTCAAACGGTACACCACCGGTTTGG